>DASQZF010000172.1:0-8088 GCA_035638835.1 Allosphingosinicella sp.
CCCCGCCTGGATCTCGGCCTCGGTGAGCCAGCGGCCGCCGATCATGACCCCGGTTCGCCGACGCAGGTTGGCGAGATCCTTCAGCGGATCGCCTTCGACCAGGATCAGATCGGCCCGCCGTCCCGGCTCGACCGTTCCGAAGTCCGCCGGAGCACCGAGGAAACGGGCGACCTCCCGGGTGCCGGTGGAGAGCGCCTGGTAGGGCGTGAGCCCGGCCTGGACGAGGTAGCCCAGCTCCCGGTGGAGCGAGAAGCCGGGTACGTTGAACACCTGAGGCGCGTCGGAGCCGAGGAGCAGCCCCGCGCCCGAATCGTGGAGCGCCTTGATCAGCCTGGCGCGGACGGCGATGAACCGGGCGGCGCGGGAGGGGTCGTAATCCGGCTGCGCCCGAAGCCCCGCCCGCGCCTGCTTCCAGCCGTCGAGCATCTTGCGCGGGACGTAGCGCATCTCCTCGCGAGCCAGCAGCTCGGCCTCATCGAGATCGGGGAGGAGCATGTGGTGCATCAGGCTGTCGGTGGGCACGTTCCAGACCCCCGCCTGCCGGGTCAGGCGGGCGACCCGGGCGATCTTCCCATCGTCCACCTCGTCGGTGAGATCGAAGCCGAAGAAGCCCCCCGCCCCTTCCGGGATCGTGAAACC
The DNA here is from genome assembly GCA_035638835.1 of Allosphingosinicella sp. Taxonomy (GTDB): domain Bacteria; phylum Pseudomonadota; class Alphaproteobacteria; order Sphingomonadales; family Sphingomonadaceae; genus Allosphingosinicella. The sequence goes on from DASQZF010000172.1 coordinate 640, forward strand.
GTCGCGGACCAGAAGCGGCATGTAACCGTCGAGATGGTCGACGGTGATCTGCCCGGCCGCCAGCGCCCTGCGGAGGCCGACGGCGTCGGGGACATGGCCTCCGAAGGGCAGCTCATGCTCCCGGGCCGCGGCGGCGATGGAGTCGTAGCGGGCCCGGTCGAGGCCGGGATGGATCTTCAGGAAATCGTAGCCGGCCGCCTTCTGCTCGGCGACCATCCGCCGTCCGTCCTGGGGCGTCGCGACCGAATTGCCGTTGAGCGAGGGTCCCGACGTATAGAGGCGCGGGCCGACCAGCTCGCCGCGTTCGAGCTTCGAACGGAGCTCCAGGTGCGCGGGCGCTCCGAGCATCCCCCGGGCGAAGGTGATGCCGTTGGCGGCGTAGAGGAAGAGGACGTCCTTCGTCCATTGAGCGTCGGCGCCGGCCGGGACATGGGCGTGCATCTCGGCGAGGCCGGGCATGAGGAAGCGGCCGCGGCCCTCGATTCGGATCGCTCCGGAGGGAATCGCAGTCGAGCGGGCGGGACCCACGACGGCGATTCGCCCGTCGCGGACGATCACAGTCCTGCCGGGAAGAAGCGTCTCCCGGTCCATCGGGACGACTGTGACGTTGGTGATGGCATAGACGCCGCGCGGGTTCTGCGCCGGGGCCGGAGCAGCCGTCAGCAGCGAAAACGCTGCGAGGAGGGTCAGCAGGATCGAGCGCATCGGGGGTCCTTTCCCGGTTCGTGTGGCACGGTCGGATGGCATGGACAATTGGCCCGTCTTGCCCGATCCAGCGTGATCCAACCCGTCATTGCGAGCGAAGCGAAGCAATCCAGTACGGCCTTCGAGGCCCGCTGGATTGCTTCGTCGCTGCCGCAAAGCGGCAGTTCATCCTGAGCGCCGCCGCAGGCGGCGTCGAAGGGCTCCTCGCAATGACGGGAACGAAGGACCGGCAGGCCGGGCCGAGGCGATCGCGCCCCTCCCCCGCAAATGCAGGGGAGGATTTCAGTCACATCTCGTCGAGGCTCGACAGGCGCTCGGCCTCGTCCTCCGAGATGAGCGCTCCGATCAGCTCGTCGAGCTGGCCTTCGAGTATCTCGGGGAGGCGGTGAAGGGTGAGGTTGATCCGGTGGTCGGTCACCCGTCCCTGCGGGAAATTGTAGGTCCGGATCCGCTCCGAGCGGTCGCCCGAGCCGACCATCGACTTGCGGGCTCCGGCGCGCTCCGAGGCGAGGCGCTCGCGCTCCTGCTCGTAGAGCCGGGTGCGGAGCACCTTCAGGGCCTTGGCCTTGTTCTTGTGCTGCGACTTCTCGTCCTGCTGGATGACGACCAGGCCGGTCGGAAGGTGGGTGATCCGGACCGCGCTGTCGGTGGTGTTGACCGACTGGCCGCCGGGTCCCGACGAGCGGTAGACGTCGATCCTCAGGTCCCTCGCCTCGTCGATCTGGACGTCGACATCCTCCGCCTCGGGAAGCACCGCCACCGTCGCAGCGGAGGTATGGATCCGGCCGCCGCTTTCCGTCACAGGAACCCGCTGGACCCGGTGGACCCCGCTCTCGAACTTCAGCCGGGCGAACACGCCCTGGCCGCGGACCGAGGCGACCACCTCCTTGAAGCCGCCCATGTCGGCCGAGCTGGCCGAGATGAGCTCGACCTTCCAGCCCTGGTTCTCGGAATAGCGCTGGTACATTCGGAACAGGTCGCCCGCGAACAAGGCGGCCTCGTCGCCTCCGGTCCCGGCGCGGATCTCGAGCATCGCGGGGCGCTGATCGGCGGAGTCGCTCGGGAGCAGCTTGAGGGCAAGCGCCCGCTCCGCCTCGGGCAGCTGGGCCTGAAGCTCGAACATCTCCTCGGACGCCATTTGGCGTATCTCGTCATTCGGGTCCGACAGCATCTCGGACAAAAGCTCGATCTCGGCGCGCACCCGGCGGACCTCACGCGCGGCGACCGCGACCGGCTCGATCTCGGCATAATCCTTCGACAGCCGGACGAATTCGTCGGGCGCGAGGGCCGGCGACGACATCGCGTTCTGAAGCTCCTCCCGCCGCGCCTCGATCGCGGCGATCCGTTCGGCCGAGATGGAGGTCATCGCGGACTTCTCGGAAACAAGCTTGCCTCGCCTTCGTCCAGACTAGTGCCGTTCAGGTCGAAGGTTTCGTGAAACACTGCATCGAGCGCCGCGAGAATCCTCGAGCTGTCTCTTTGAGGAACGAAGATTTCTCTCCGCCGCGCGGCGGCCAACTGACCAGGCTCCAGAATGTTCGAATTGAGCGACAGAATGTAAGCCGGGTTCAACTTCACGGCTTTGTCGAACCGCTTTTTTATCGACCCCGAAGCCACGAGCTCCGTTTGAATGCCTTTGCGGCGCATTGCAGCGACCAGGCCGGTCGCGAGACCATCCAGATCCTCGCTCTCGATTACGACCACGGTCTCCAGCCACTTGGCCTGCGGCTGATCAATCAACATGGCCAAGCGCTCGATCCCGGCTGCCCAGCCGACTGCCGGCGTAAGGGGGCCGCCAAGACTTTCCATCAGACCGTCGTAGCGCCCTCCGGCGATCACCGCCCCCTGTGCGCCGAGCCGGTCGGTCACGAACTCGAAGGCAGTGTGACGATAATAATCGAGGCCGCGTACGAGCCGCGAATTCCGGGTCCAACGCACTCCCGCGGCATCCAGCCCGCTGGTGACCTCACTGAAGAAGCTCGCGGCATCGGCGGTAAGATACATGTCGATATGCGGAGCCGTATCGATGATCGGGCGGTCCCGGGGGTCCTTGCTGTCGAGGATCCGAAGCGGGTTCTTCTCGAGTCGAGCGTGACTGTCCTCGCTGAGGTCTTCCTCATATTTCTCGAAGTGATGAATCAGCGCGGATCGCCAAGAGGCTCTAGTCTCTTCGTCTCCGAGGGTGTTGAGCTGCAGGGTCACGCCGTCGCTGATCCCGAGCTCGCGCAGCAACTGATCCGCGAAGGTTAGAAGCTCGACGTCGGCGGAGGGACTGTGCGCCCCGATAATCTCAGCGTCGAGCTGGTGGAACTGGCGGTAGCGCCCCTTCTGCGGACGCTCGTAGCGGAAGACCGGGCCGTGGGTGGCGATCTTGATCGGTGCGTGCTGCTGCCAGCCTTCGGAGAGATAGGCGCGGCAGATGCCTGCGGTGAATTCGGGGCGGAGGGTGAGGCCGTCGCCGCCGCGGTCCTCGAAGCTGTACATCTCCTTGGAGACGATGTCGGTGGTCTCGCCGATCGAGCGGGCGAAGACGGCGGTGCTCTCGAACACCGGCATCTCGACCCGGCCGAAGCCGTAGAGCCTTCGAACGCGCTCGAACGCCGCGACCACCGTCTGGAAGCGGTCGGAGTCCTCGCCCCAGATATCCTGGGTTCCCCTTACTCTCTGCGGGCCTTTGCTCATCGGCGGGGCCTTAGCATTTTTGAAGGCGGGGGGAAGGGATGCGCCTTCAATCCTCCCCGGCATTTGCCGGGGAGGGGACCATGCGAAGCATGGTGGAGGGGTTCTTCCAGCGCCCGGAGAACCCCTCCACCACGCTTCGCGCGGTCCCCCTCCCCGCGAAATCGCGGGGAGGAATTATGGGCGGCGACTGGACGCGGCGCATAAGACACGGCATCGCAACGGAAAATACCAGGAGAGTCGCCGAAAATGCGCCGAATCGCCCGCTTCCTAGCACTCGCCCTCCTCGCCACCGCTGCCGGCGCCCAGCGGGCTCCCGAATTCAGCTCCTCGGAGAGCGCCACCGCCAATACCAAGGCGGCGCTGAAGCGGATCAAGGCGCTCAATCCCAGGATCAACGCGGTCCTCGCCGTCGATCCGACCGCGATGGACCAGGCCCGGACCCTAGACCGGATCCGCCGGGCGCGCGGGCCGCTGTTCGGGATGCCGATTCTGATCAAGGACAATATCGAGACCAGGGGGCCGCTTGCCACCACGGCGGGGAGCCTTGCCTTGGCGCAGAACGTAACCGGCCGCGACGCGCCCCTGGTCGCCCGCCTCCGCCAGGCGGGAGCGGTGATCGTCGGCAAGGCCAATCTTTCGGAATGGGCCAACATCCGCGACAATGACAGCATCTCCGGCTGGAGCGCGGTGGGCGGACAGACCCGCAACCCGCACGCCCTCAACCGCAACGCCTGCGGCTCGAGCACCGGAAGCGGCGCCGCCGTCGCGGCCGGGATGGTCCCGGCGGCGATCGGAACCGAGACGGACGGATCGATCACCTGCCCCGCCGCGATCAACGGGATCGTCGGGTTCAAGCCGACGGTCGGCCTCGTCAGCCGAACCCATGTCGTCCCGATCAGCCACAGCCAGGACACGCCCGGGCCGATGACCCGGACGGTGCGCGACGCGGCGCTCATCCTTTCCGCGATCGCCGGAAGCGACCCGGCCGATCCGCAGACTCGCGAAGCCGACTCGCGCCGAACCAATTTCGCCGCCGGGCTCGCGGCGGATTCGCTTCGCGGCAAGCGTATCGGGGTGATGCGCTTCGCAAGCGGCTTCGGGACCGACGTCCCGTTCGAGGAGGCGCTCCGGACCCTCAGGGCGCAAGGCGCGATCCTGGTCGAGATCGCCAAGTTCGAGCGCAAGCCCGAAATGGGGCAAGGCGAGTTCAAGGTGCTCCTGACCGAATTGAAGGCCGACCTGAACGCCTATCTCGCCACCACTCCCCCGAGCGTCCGGACCCGGACGCTGGCCGAGGTCATCGCCTTCAACAAGGGTTCGGCGCGGGAGACGGCGCTGTTCGGCCAGGATACGTTCGAGGAGGCGGAGAAGACCAAGGGCCTGGACGATCCCGAATACAGGAAAGCGCGGGAGACGAGCCTGAGGCTTGCCGGGACCGAGGGCATCGACAGGATGCTGAAGGACAACGCTGTCGTCGCACTGGTCGGGCCGACGGTCGCTCCGGCCTGGCTGATCGATTCCGTCCACGGCGATTCCTATCCGGGCGGAGGCGCGGGCAGCTTCGCCGCGGTCGCGGGCTATCCGCACCTCACCGTGCCGATGGGGCAGGTGAAGGGGCTTCCGGTGGGGTTGAGCTTCATCGGCCCGAAATGGTCGGACGGGATGATCCTTTCCCTGGGCTATTCCTATGAGCAGGCGTCGAGGAAGCGGGTGGAGCCGCGCTTCCTTCCGTCGATCGAGGAGAGCCCGGAGATCGCGCCGTTGTTGCGGCCGGTAGCGCGGTGATTGCCTCCCCATCGCAAGATGGGGAGGGGGACCACCCGAAGGGTGGTGGAGGGGTAGAAGGCGCCGACCTTCGCCGTCTCGCGCCGGACCCTCGGACTCCGCGGCAGGCACCCCTCCACCATGCTTCGCATGGTCCCCCTCCCCATGCTTCGCATGGGGAGGCAAATTCAGGCCGCGGTCAGCCTCAGGCCGACGATGCAGGCGATCAGGGCGAGGAGGAGCATGATCCGGATCGAGTTGACCGGCTCCCCGAACCACGCGATCCCGACCAGGACCGTCCCCGCCGCCCCGATCCCGCCCCAGATCGCATAAGCGGTACCCATCGGGATGGTTCGGGCGGAATGTTCGAGCAGGCCCATGGACAGGGTGACCGAGGCGAGGAAGCCCAGGGTCCAGGGGATGTTGCGGAAGCCGTCGACGAATCGGAGGCAGGTGGTGAAGCCGACCTCGAACAGTCCGCCGACGACGAGCAGGAGCCAGGCCATCAGACGCCCGCCTCGACCGCGGGCATCGGCGCCCGGCTCGGCCTCGTCGCCACCCAGCAGGCGACGACGATCATCGCGGCGCCGGCCAGGGTCAAAGGCTGGATCGGCTCGGCGAAGACCAGCCAGCCGAAGATCGCCGCCCACAGGAAGCCGGTATATTCGACCGGAGCGAGCCGCTGAGCCTCGGCCCTGGCATAGGCCCAGGACAGGAGCATCAGCGATCCGAAGGCGAGCGCCGCGGCGGCCAGGATGGCCGGCACCTGCTCGGCCGGGGGCGGCACTGCGAGAAAGGGCGCCGCGAGTACGAAGCAGGCGGTCATGATCAGCGCTGTGAAGAAGGCGATCTCGACCGGCCCGGCGAGCTGGGCCTGCTGCCGCATCAGGATGATGTTCCAGCCGTAGAGCCCGGCGGAGGCGAGGATCGAGATCGAGCCGAGCAACGCCTCGCGCCCGAGCTCGGCCTGCGCCTGGCCGGCGAGGATCACGACCACCCCGGCGAAACCGAGCAGGGAGGCGAGGATCGCGGCGCGCTCGATCTTCTCCTTCAGGAGAAGCGCGGCGAGATAGAGGGCGATAAGTGGCGCGACGAAGGCGAGCGCGATGGCCTGGGTCATGGGCACCCGGGCCAGCCCCCAGAAGAAGGTCATCGCCATGACGCTGCCCATGATCCCGCGCGTCAGATGAAACCGCATCGCGGCCCGGCCCGGGCGCGGCGACCGGTGAAAGAGGAAGACGGCGCCGCCGATCGCCGCCCCGGCCAGGGTCCTCCAGAGCAGGGCGTTGTACGTGCCGATGGCGAGGGAGAGGCCCTTCATCAAGGCGTCCATCATGGAGAACAGAGCGATTCCCGCAGTCGCCACCGCGAAGGGGACCATCGGCCGAGGGTGAAGCTGGGGAGCGCTCATGCGGGGCCGATAGCGGCGCGGGGCGGCGGCGTCACGCCTCCCGATCACCGTCATTGCGAGGAGCGAAGCGACGAAGCAATCCAGCGGGCGTCAGAAGCCGCGCTGGATTGCTTCGCTTCGCTCGCAATGACGGGTGGGGCCGCTCAGTAGATCCGCATCGTGTCGCCGCGTATCTCGATCGAGTAGCGGCCGAGATAATTCTGGCCGAGGAGCGATATCTCGCTTCCCTCCAATATCGTTCCGTCGACGTTGTGAGCGGCCTTCCCGTCGAGATTGACCTTGGCGAGGGTGACGAATTTGCCGCGCACCGGGCCGGACGCGCCCGATCCGACCTGCTCATAGGCGGAGCGGTCGAACCGGAGGCCGACTCGCTCGGCGTCCCGCTCGGTGAGCGCGATCCCCGAAGCTCCGGTGTCGACGATGAAGTGGACGAGCTCGCCGTTCACTTCGACGTCGGCATAGAAATGCCCGCCGCGGCTTCGCTCGAGGACTGTCTCCCTCGGCGCCTCCGCCCCGTCTTCGGCCGCTGCCGCTGGGGTGGAGACCGCCGGGGCGATCGGAGCGCTCGACCGGTCCGACGGCCACATCAGACCGATGCCGGCGCCGGCGGCGACGACGAGGAGGAAAGCCTTCTGCATCGCCCGAGGCTAGCGTGGGACGGTGAAGGAAGCGCTAAACCGTCATGCTGAACTTGTTTCAGCATCCAGGGTGGAACCGCCTCGCGGGTGGAGACCTGGACTCTGAAACAAGTTCAGCAACCATTAGCCGAGTTGGGTTTGTTTTTCCCATGCTGAGCCTCTGGCGAGGACGGTGTTGACGAAGACGAGGAGCTTTCGAGCGCAGGCGACGAGGGCTTGTTTGTGGGGTCGCCCTTTTTCGCGGAGGCG
>DASQZF010000173.1:0-72930 GCA_035638835.1 Allosphingosinicella sp.
CTGGTCCAGGCTTTCTACGACGCCCGTCGCGCCCGGCTTGGCGAAGTGAGGCCCAATGCCGCGCACCATGCCCTCGCCAAGCTCGATTCCGAGTGGCCGGGCGAGTTGCTCATCGTCACCCAGAATGTCGACGATCTGCACGAGCGAGCGGGCGCGCGCCGGCTGCTCCACATGCATGGCGAGCTCAAGTCCGCATGGTGCCTCGCCTGCGACTCGAGGATGCCCTGGGACAGCGAGTTGTCGAGCGGGCCGCTCTGCCCCGGCTGCGGGCAGGCCGGGCGGCTTCGGCCCGACATCGTCTGGTTCGGCGAGATGCCCTACGAGATGGAGCGAATCGACCGGGCGTTGCACGATTCCGACCTGTTCGTCTCGATCGGAACCTCGGGCGCGGTCTATCCCGCCGCCGGCTTCGTCCAGACCGCTCGCTATTGCGGGGCCCGGACCCTCGAGGTCAATCTGGAGCCGAGCCTGGGGAGCGTCTATTTCGAGGAGTCGCGGACGGGGCCGGCGGGGGTACTGGTGCCGGAGTGGGTCGAGCAGGTGCTTGGGTCCTGACGAGTATCGCCATGGGACGGGCACACCGTCGAATCGGTCGGAAGGGCTGATTCACTCCACCCAATCGAGCCCGATCTCGCGGTAGAGCCCTCGGTCCTCCTCCCAGTCCGGCTTGACCTTGACGTGGAGGAAGAGGTGGACCTTTCGGCCCATCGAGGCTTCCAGCTCCAGCCTCGCCGCCTCGCCGATCGCCTTGATCCTCGTACCGCCCTTGCCCAGGATTATGGCGCGCTGGGTGGGGCGGCCGACCAGGATCTGCTGGTGGATCGCGACCGAGCCGTCGCGGCGCTCCTCATATTTCTCGGTCTCGACCGCGCTTGCGTAGGGAAGCTCGGCGTGGAGCTGAAGGTAGAGCTGCTCGCGGGTCACCTCGGAGGCGGCCAGCCGTTCGCTGGCGTCGGAGACCTGCTCCTCGGGGAAATGCCACGGGCCTTCCGGCACGCGCGCCGCAAGCGCGGACTTGAGGTCCGCGACCCCGTCGCCGCTGGTCGCGGAGACCATGTAGATGTCCTCGAAGTCGAGCCGCTCGCCGAGCCGGGCGGCGAGATCGAGAAGCACCTCCTTCTTCACCACGTCGACCTTGTTGAGGACGAGGATCTTGGGCTCGCGGCGGTTCTTAAGGGTGTCGAGCATCTCCTCGAGCCGGCGGAAGAGGCCGGTCTTCGAGTCGACGACGAGCGCGATCAGGTCGGCGTCCGCCGTCCCCGCCCAGGCCGCGGCGACCATCGCCCGGTCGAGCCTCCGCTTGGGCTCGAAGATTCCCGGCGTGTCGAGCAGCAAAAGCTGCGCCTCGCTTTGGATCGCGATCCCCATCAGGCGGGTGCGGGTGGTCTGCGCCTTGGGGCTGACGATCGCGACCTTCTGCCCGACCAGGGCGTTGACGAGGGTGGATTTGCCCGCATTGGGCGCTCCGACGACTGCGACGAGGCCGCATTTCTGAGTCATATGTCCAACTCCGTTCGCCCCGCGCGAAGTCGAGGGGGCCTTTCGAGCGAAGCCGAGAATGATCGGCCGCTCCGTCCTCGGCTTCGCTCGGAAGGATGTCTCGACTTCGCTCGACACGAACGGATGGCGGGCCCAGTCACGCCAACTGGTCCAGCAACTTCTGAGCGGCCGCCGTCTCCGCTTCCTGCTTGGATGCGCCCTCGGCGCTGGCCATTCCGACGCCCCGTATCTCCACCTCGACCACGAAGGTCGGGGCATGCTGGGGTCCGCTTCGCTCGGCGAGCCGGTAGACGGGGGGCTTGCGCTCCTGGGCCGCGGCCCATTCCTGGAGGGCCGACTTGGGATGCTGGGGCGCCTTGTCGCGGGTGCTGACCCGGTCCCCCCAGGCCGCGCGGACGAAGTCTTCGGCCGCATCGAGCCCGGAATCGAGGTAGAGCGCCCCGATCAGCGCCTCGATGACGTCGCCGATGACGTTGTCGCTGTCCGAGGCGCCGTCCTCGCGGGCCTGCTTGCCGAGACGGACCCGGGGGCCGACTCCGAGCCCGCGGCCAACCTCGGCGCAGGTCTCGCGGGCGACCAGCGCATTGAGGCGCTTCGACATCTGGCCCTCGGGCTCGTCCGGGAAAAGCTCGTAGAGCCAAGCCGCGACGGCGAGCCCGAGGACCCGGTCGCCGAGGAATTCGAGCCTCTCATATTGCGCCTCGCCGAGGCTGGCATGGGTGAGGGCGCGCTCGAACAGGGCGGGATCGCCGGGCGCTCGGCCGAGAGTCTCCTCGAGCCAGGAAATGGTCGCCCGATCCATCTAGAAAGACTCCATCAGAAGGTCTGCCCCACCCTTTCCCAGCGCGCGGCCGAGATCCAGGTCCATGGCCTCGCCCAGTCGGCCGAGCCGTCGGTCGAGAAGAAGGCGATCAGGGCCCGGCCGATCACATGGTCGCTCGGAAGCAGTCCGACGCCCTTCTGCTCGGGGCTGAACCGGCTGTCGGCGCTGTCGTCGCGATTGTCGCCCATCATGAAATAATGGCCGGCAGGGACGGAATAGACCGGGGTGTCGTCGGCAAGGCCCTCGATCTGGTCGAGCACTTCGTAGGAGCGCCCGCCGGGAAGGGTCTCGCGGTAGCGCGGATAGCGGCAAACCGCCTTGCCCGACTCCATTTCAGGCGGGCGGAGCTGTCCCGCATAGCGGCACGGGCTGTTCGGAGTGACCGGCATCAGCCAGTCGGCGATCCTGAGCCTCGGCACGGGCTTGCCGTTGAGGAAGAGCTGGCCGCCGCGCATCTGGACCTTGTCGCCCGGAAGCCCGATCAGCCTCTTCACATAATCCTCGTCCTCGCCGGGGTAGCGGAAGACCACGACGTCCCCGCGCTCGGGCTCCCCGGCCAGGACCCGCCCGCCGAACGAGGCGAGGCCGAAGGGGATGGAGTGGCGCGAATAGCCGTAGGGCCATTTGGCCACGAACAGATAATCGCCGATCCGAAGCTCGGGCAGCATCGATCCCGACGGGATCACGAACGGAGCGACGACGAAGGTTCGAAGAAGGATCGCGAACAGGAAGAAGAGCAGCAGGAATCGGGTGGTTTCGGCCAGCCCGCCTTTCTTCTTTTCCGATTTCGCCTTCGAGCCTCTCGCCATGGCGCCGCTTTCGCTTGGGGCGCAGGTGGGGTCAAGGAGCATTCCCGTCCGCTTCCCCTCCCTGGAAGGGAGGGGTCGAGGAGCAGTCCGTGCGCTTCCCCTCCCTGGAAGGGAGGGGTCAGGGGTGGGTCCGCCGAAGGCGGCCGAAACTCCGATTCCGAAAAAGTCTCGCTACGCTCGCCTACCCACCCCCAACCCCTCCCTTTCAGGGAGGGGAGGTGATTGGCAGCCCCTCCCTTCCAGGGGGGAGGTCATTGGCATCCCGCCCCTCCCCCACTAAGAGCCCGCTCATGGATGAAAACCAAGCCTGGGCCGTAATCGAGGCGGCTGAGCCGAGAATCCTCGCTGCGCTCTTCGCCGCCGAGCCCGACCGCCTCTCCCGCCTCTCGCTCGACCTGTCCGGCCTCCATTTCGACTTTTCCAAGACCCATCTCGACGCGCCCCTCGTGGCCGCGTTCGAAGCGCTTGCGCAGGCGGTCGGACTCGCCGCCGCCCGCGACGCCCTGTTCGCCGGTGCGATCGTCAACCCGACCGAGGGTCGCGCCGCCGAGCACAGCGCCGAGCGCGGCCAGGGCGCTCCGGAGAGCGTCGCCCGTGCCTCGGGCCTTCGATCGCGGATGCGCGCCCTGGTCGACGCGATCGAGGCGGAGGCCTTCGGGCCCGTCCGCCACATCCTCCACATCGGGATCGGCGGCTCGGCGCTCGGTCCCGATTTCGTGATCGACGCCCTGGGCCGGGAGTCCGGCCGCTACGAGACCGCGGTGGTCTCCAACGTCGACGGCGCCGCACTCGAGGAAGCGGTCGCGGGCTTCGACCCGCAGACCACCCTCCTCGTCCTCGCCTCCAAGACCTTCACCACGCTGGAGACCCTGATCAACGCTCGCTCCGCCCTCGCCTGGATGGAGGAGGGCGGAGTCGCCGATCCCTATGGCCGAATCGTCGCACTGACCGCCTCGCCCGAGCGGGCGATCGAGTTCGGGGTGGACGAGACCCGGATCCTTCCTTTCGCCGAGAGCGTCGGAGGACGCTACTCGCTCTGGTCGTCGATCGGCTTTCCGATCGCCCTTGCCCTCGGCTGGGAGGGGTTCGAGACCCTTCTCGAAGGCGCCGCCGCGATGGACCGCCATTTCCGGCTCGCTCCGCTCAGCGAAAACGCCCCGGTCCTCGCCGCCTTCGCCGACCGCTATTATGCAAACGTCGGTGGAAGCCAGACCCGCGCCGTCTTCGCCTATGACGAGCGGCTTCGCCTGCTGCCCTCCTATCTCCAGCAGCTCGAGATGGAATCGAACGGCAAATCGGTGAGGATCGACGGCGCTCCCGCCGGCCGGGCCACGTCGCTCGTCACCTGGGGGGGAGTCGGCACCGACGCCCAGCATGCCGTCTTCCAGCTCCTCCACCAGGGCACCCACCGCGTTCCCGTGGAGTTCGTCGCCTGCGTCGAGCCCGGCCACGATTTCGACGAGGAGCATCACCGCCAGCTTCTCATCAACTGCTTCGCCCAGGGCGCCGCCTTGATGTCGGGCAAGGGGAGCGAGGATACCCACCGCCATTATCCGGGCGACCGGCCGTCGACGACGATCCTCCTCGACCGGCTCGATCCGGCTACGCTCGGAGCGCTGATCGCCTTCTACGAGCACCGCACCTTCGTGAACGCGGTGCTTCTCGGGATCAATCCGTTCGACCAGTTCGGGGTCGAGCTCGGCAAGTCGATGGCCAAAGCGATCGACGACGGGGAGGAGATCGAGTTCGACCCCTCGACGAAGGCTTTGATCGAGCGGGGGTTGGGGCTCCCGTCATTGCGAGGAGCGTAGCGACGAAGCAATCCAGCGGGCGGAGGCGCAGCACTGGATCGCTTCGCTTCGCTCGCAATGACGGAGTTGGAGAACCAGAATGCGAATCCTCATCTATCTCTACGACGGGGTTACAGCCCTCGACGCCATCGGCCCCTACGAGTCGCTGAGCCGGCTTCCGGGAGTCGATATCCGTTTCGTCGGCCTCCGCGCCGGGCCGGTGCGCACCGGGGACGGATTCCTGGGACTGATCGCCGACACCGGCATCAACGACGAGATCGAGGCAGACATGATCATCGTGCCCGGCGGCAGGCGCTCGGGCGTCCAGCGCGTGCTGGGCGAGGAGAGGGTGCTGGGCTGGCTCGCGGTGCTGGACGAAAAGACGAAGCGCACCTGCTCCGTCTGCACCGGCTCGCTCATCCTCGGCGCCGCCGGGCTGATCGAGGGACGACGCGCATCCACCCATTGGGGCGCGCGCGACTATCTGGGCCATTTCAACGCCACCTATTCCGGCGAGCGGGTCACGCAGGACGGAAAATATATGACCAGCGCCGGAGTCTCGGCCGGGATCGACCTCGGCCTTCGCCTCTGCGCCGAGATCGCCGGGCAGGAGATGGCCGAGGCGGTCCAGCTCAGCATGGAATATGACCCCGATCCGCCTTTCCGGGCGGGCAATTTCAAGGATGCGACGCCCGAGCGCCTGGCCTCGGTGGCGAAGCTGAATATCTAAATCCTCTCCATCGCAAGATGGGGAGGGGGACCACCCGAAGGGTGGTGGAGGGGTAGTTGGCTCGGCCTGCGAGGTTTTAGCCGGAACCCCCCAGCGACAACGCCTTTTACCCCTCCACCATGCTTCGCATGGTCCCCCTCCCCATCGCCTCCGGCGATAGGGAGGATTAATTGCGCCGACGCGCACCTCTCTCCATATGACGCCCCAGCCTCCCAACCGAAAGCGCCCCCATGCCCCAGAGCTACGACTACGACCTCTTCGTCATCGGCGCCGGCTCCGGCGGCGTCCGCGCCGCCCGGGTGTCTGCCGCCCATGGCGCGAAGGTGGGTATCGCGGAGGAGCATAAGGTCGGCGGCACCTGCGTCATCCGCGGCTGCGTTCCCAAGAAACTGCTCATCTACGGCGCCCATTTCGCCGAGGATCTGCAGGACGCCCGCCGCTTCGGATGGGACGTTCCGGCCTGCGCCTTCCACTGGCCGACGCTTCGCGACAACGTCCTCGCCGAGGTCGGGCGGCTCGAGGGCGCCTATACCGAGACCCTGACCAACCATAAGGTCGAGATATTGAAGGAGCGGGCGGTGATCGCCGGCCCGCACGAGGTCCGCCTCGCCGGCGGACGGACCGTAACCGCCGGGATCATCCTGATCGCCACCGGCGCTCGTCCGGTCGTCCCCGATTTTCCCGGCAGCGAGCTGGGGATCACCTCGAACGAAGCCTTCCACCTGCCCGAGCTTCCGAAAAGAGTGGTGATCGCCGGCGCAGGCTATATCGCCAACGAATTCGCCGGGATCTTCCACAATCTCGGAAGCCACGTCACCCTGGTGAACCGCTCCGACGTCATCCTTCGAGGCTATGACGAGACGATCCGCGACCGGCTTCTCACCATCTCGATGATGAAGGGCATCGACTTCAAGTTCCACGTCGCGTTCGAGAGCGTCGAGAAGAGCGAAGGCGGGCTGAAGGTGAGCATGAGCGGCTGCGACGCGATCGAGGCGGATGCGGTGATGTTTGCGATCGGCCGCCAGCCCAATACCGAGGGCCTCGGCCTCGAAACCGCCGGGGTCGAGGTGGACGACAAGGGCGCGGTGGCGGTCGACCCGGACAACAGGTCGAGCTGCGACAGCATCTATGCGGTCGGCGACGTGACCAATCGGGTCCAGCTGACGCCCGTGGCGATCCGCGAGGGCCAGGCCTTCGCCGACACGATCTTCGGGAATAAGCCGACCCGGGTCGATTATGAGAACATCCCGTCCGCCGTGTTCAGCCACCCGCCGATCGCCGGTGTCGGGATGACGGAGGGCGAGGCGCGAAACAAGCTCGGCTCGGTCAAGACCTATACGTCGGACTTCCGGGCGATGAAGAACGTGCTGGCGGGCCGCAACGAGCGGGCGCTCTACAAGCTCGTCGTCAACTCCGAGACGGACGAAGTGGTCGGGCTCCACATGATCGGCCCCGACGCCCCCGAAATCCTCCAGGCGGCCGCGATCGCGGTCAAGGCCAAGCTCAAGAAGGAGGATTTCGACGCGGTCGTGGCGCTTCATCCCACGATGGCCGAGGAATTGGTGCTGATGCGGTGATCCGTCATTGCGAGGAGCGAAGCGACGAAGCAATCCAGCGGATGGCGGCGCAGCGCTGGATTGCTTCGCTACGCTCGCAATGACGGATGAGCGAGGCTATCATCCAGCCATGACCGACCCCGCCTACCTCTCCGGCTTCGGCAACCATTTCTCCACCGAGGCCGTGCCCGGCGCCCTGCCCGAAGGGCGCAACTCGCCGCAGCGCCCGGCCTTCGGCCTCTACGCCGAGCAGCTCTCCGGCACCGCCTTCACCGCGCCTCGCCACGAGAATCGCCGCTCCTGGCTCTACCGGCTGCGCCCTTCGGCCGAGCACCCGCCTTACACCCAGTTCCAGGGCGGGCTCGGCTACAGCGCCGAGCTGCTCCACTATCCGCTGCCCCCCAACCGCCTTCGCTGGGATCCGCTGCCTCTCCCGGAATCGCCCACCGACCTGATCGATTCGATGACCACCATGGTCGCCAACGGCGACCCGGAAGCGCTGTCGGGGGTCGCGGTCCACATCTACGCCGCCACCGCCGACATGAAGGAGCGCTGCTTCTTCAATGCCGATGGCGAGATGCTCTTCATCCCCCAGCAGGGCCGGCTCGAGCTTCTTACCGAAATGGGCCGGATCGAGGTCGCTCCCGGCGAGGTGGCGCTGGTCCCGCGCGGGGTCCGGTTCCGGGCTCTTCTCCCCGACGGACAGGCCCGCGGCTATGTCGCGGAGAATTACGGCGCTCTGTTCCGGCTCCCCGATCTCGGCCCGATAGGCTCCAACGGGCTCGCCAACCCGCGCGACTTCCTGACTCCGGTCGCCGCCTATGAGGATGTCGACGGCGAGGTCGAGCTCGTCCAGAAATATCTGGGGCGGCTGTGGACCACGACCCTCGACCATTCGCCGCTCGACGTCGTCGCCTGGCACGGCAATCTCGCGCCCTGGAAATACGATCTCTCCCGGTTCAACACTATCGGAACGGTGAGCTTCGACCACCCCGACCCTTCCATCTTCACCGTCCTCACCAGCCCCTCGGAGACTCCGGGCCGGGCCAATGCGGACTTCGTCATCTTCCCGCCGCGCTGGATGGTCGCCGAGGACACGTTCCGGCCGCCCTGGTTCCATCGCAACGCGATGAGCGAGTGCATGGGGCTGATCAAAGGCGCCTATGACGCCAAGGCCGAGGGCTTCGCGCCCGGCGGGCTGAGCCTCCACAACCTCATGTCCGGCCACGGTCCCGACGTGGCGAGCTGGAAGGCGGCGTCCGAAGCCGAGCTGAGGCCCCACAGACTCGAGGACACCCTCGCCTTCATGGTGGAAAGTTGCTGGCCGTTCCGCCCGACCGGCTTCGCAATGTCGGCGGAGGGCGGGCTTCAGGCCGATTACGACCGCGCCTGGGGCGGCTTCCCCAAGGCTCGGCCCAAGGGCTGACCCATGGCGACTTTGCCCCCCCGGCCTCTGCCGCCCTGCCACCAATATCGCGATTTCCTCGACCCGGCCGAGCATGAGGCCCTGCTCGACTGGGCGATCGCCAGCCGCGAGCGGTTCGAGCCGGCCCGGCTCACCGGCCATATCGTCGATCCCAAGCGCCGGATCGCCGAGCGTCTCAACGATCTCGGCCCGCACCGCCCCGTCATCGAGCGGCGCCTGAAAGAGGCTCTGCCGGACATCTTCCGACGCACCGGAAGCAAGCCCTTCGAGATCGAGTATTTCGAGCTGGAGATCGCGGCGCATGGCGACGGCGCCTTCTTCGCCCATCACAGCGACATGCCGGTCGGCCGCGGCCGAAAGCCCCTGGGCGGGGACAAGACCGGCAAGCAGGACCGGCTGATCAGCGCCGTCTATTATTTCCACCGCGAGCCCAGGCGCTTCTCGGGCGGCACTCTTCGCCTCTACCGGCTCGGCGACCACAATGCGTCGGGCGACTATGTCGAGTTCGAGCCGGAGCGGAACAGCCTGGTCGTCTTCCCCTCCTGGGTCCGCCACGAGGTTCGGCCGGTAAGCTGCCCCGATTGCGGCTTCGACGATTATCGCTTCGCGGTGAACGCCTGGCTCTGCAGGACGCTGGGGGAGAGGCCTTAAATCCTCCCCGCGATTTCGCGGGGAGGGGACCAGGCGAAGCCTGGTGGAAGGGTTCTTCTCGAACTTCGCAGGACCCCTCCACCGCACTTCGTGCGGTCCCCCTCCCCCGGAAATCCGGGGGAGGAATTGCGACCCGCACCACCCTTGCTGTAGGCCGCCCTCATGCCCCCCTCCCCAGACACCGACGTCCTCATCATCGGCGCCGGCCATAACGGCCTCGTCTGCGCTTATTATCTCGCCGCCAGCGGCTTCAAGGTCACCATCCTCGAGCGCCGCCACGTCGTCGGCGGCGCCGCGGTGACCGAGGAATTCCACCCCGGCTTCCGCAACTCCACCGCCGCCTACACGGTCAGCCTCCTCAATCCGAAGGTGATCGAAGACATGCGGCTGTACCAGCACGGCCTGAAGGTGGTGCTCCGGAAGATCGACAATTTCCTTCCCACGCTCGGACCGGACCATCTCCTCTCGGGCCGCGACGGACTCACCCGGCGCGAGATCGCCCGTCATTCGCCCGCCGACGCCGAGGGCTACGACGCTTATTCGGAGGCGCTCGGATCGGTCGTCGCGATCCTTCGCGACTGGATATTGCGCGCTCCGCCCAACGCCGGCGGCGGAGTCGCCGACGTGCTGGCCGCCCTCAAGCTCGGCAACGAGGTGCGCGGAATGACCGCGGAGGAGCGCCGCAACCTGCTCGACTTCTTCACCAAGTCCGCCGCCGACATCCTCGATCGCTACTTCGGGGCCGACATCGTCCAGGCCCTGTTCGGCTTCGACGCCGTCGTCGGCAATTATGCGAGCCCCTTCGATCCCGGCTCGGCCTACGTTCTCCTCCACCATCTTTTCGGCGAGGCGGCGGGCGTGGCGGGCGCCTGGGGCCACGCCGTCGGGGGGATGGGCGCGATCACCGAGGCGATGGCCAGGGCCGCTCGCTCCAAAGGCGTGGAGATCGTCCTCGACTCGCCGGTCGAGGAGATCATCGTCGAACGCGGCCGAGCCGCCGGCGCCGTGGCGGGCGGCAGGAGCTACCGCGCCAAGGCGGTGGCCGCGAACGTCAATCCCCGCTTCCTGTTCGGGAGCCTTCTTCCCAAGGGCTCGGTCCCGACCGAAATCTCCCGCCGGATGGAAGGCTGGGCCGCGGAATCGGCGACGTTCAGGATGAACCTCGCTCTTTCCGAGCTTCCCCGCTTCACCAGCCTGCCCCAGGCCGGCGACCATCTCACCGCCGGGATCGTCATCGCCGCCTCGCTAGCCTATATGGACCGCGCCTATACCAGCGCTCGAACCGAGGGCTGGGCGCGCGAGCCCATCGTCGAGATGCTGGTCCCCTCGACCCTGGACGACGGCCTGGCCCCGCCGGGAGGCCATGTCGCAAGCCTGTTCTGCCAGCATTTCCCCTACGAGGTGGAAGGGGGCTGGGAAGCCCGCGCCGACGAGGCCGCCGACCACATCATCGCCCATGTCGACCGCTACGCGCCCGGCTTCAAAGCCTCGGTGGTCGGCCGCCTCGCTTTGTCGCCCTGGCATCTCGAGCAGCGCTTCGGAATCCCGCGCGGCGACATCTTCCACGGCAAGATGGGCCTCGACCAGCTCTTCTCCGCCCGGCCGATGCTCGGCCATGCGGACTACCGGATGCCGGTTGCCGGGCTCTATCTGTGCGGCTCCGGGGCGCATCCGGGCGGGGGCGTGACCGGGGCGCCGGGCCATAATGCGGCGAAGGCGATCCTGGCGGACCGGAGGAAGTGGAAGCGCACCTGACTCCCCTCCCTGGAAGGGAGGGGTTGGGGTTGGGTAGGCGAGCGAAGCGAGACTTTTACTGATTCCGAGTTTTGGCCGCCTTCGGCGGACCCACCCCCGGCCCCTCCCTTCCAGGGAGGGGAGGCTCACCCTCCGCGCGGCACTTCTCCGCCGCCACCGGCTCCGGATCCTCGTCCGCCTCGATCAGGTAGAGAAGCGGCCTTTCCACGTCGATCACCGCCCTATGCTCCTTGAGCACGTCCTAGCCGATGATCCCGTGCACCGCGCCCCCGGCGAGCGGCGCCAAGGCGTCGCCGATCGAGCCGAGGTCGGTGATCACCATCCGCCGCTGGCGGAGCTTGACCGCCCCAAAGGCGAGGCTGTCGATCGTCACCTGACGGGCGGCATTGGACCCGCCGAGGCCGGTCGCCCCGCCCGGCCGGCCCCTGGCCGCGGCGAGCCCGAAATGGGCGACATGGTCGACGTCGATCACCGAGAGGTTGGCGCCGGTGTCGAGGACGAACACCCCTTCCTTGCCGTTGACCGCCGCGGTGACGAGGTGATGGCCGGTGCTTCGCGTCTCCCGGAGCGGAATCGCGGTGAAGCCGAGCAGGCACAGGGCGTGGTCGACCGTCCCGGCCTCCCGCGGCCTGTAGTCCACCTTCGCCGCTTCCGGAGCGGGCGGAGCGATCCCGTCGCAGGCGACGAGCGCCAGGGGCAGGATGGCGGCAAGGACGATCTTCATCCCGGGGCAAATGCGGTCTAAGGGCGCTTCGTTCCCGTCAGGAGAGTATCATGAAGACCCGCGCCGCAATCGCCGTCGCTCCCAACCGGCCGCTGGAAATCCACGAGGTCGACCTGGACGGCCCGCGCGCCGGCGAGGTGCTGGTCGAGATGATGGCGACGGGCGTCTGCCACACCGACGCCTACACTCTGGAGGGCAAGGACAGCGAGGGCATCTTCCCTTCGATCCTCGGCCATGAAGGCGCCGGGATCGTCCGCGAGGTCGGCGCGGGCGTGACCTCGATCAGGCCGGGCGACCATGTCATTCCGCTCTACACTCCGGAATGCCGCCAGTGCAGGTCGTGCCTCAGCCGAAAGACCAATTTGTGCACCGCGATCCGCGGCACCCAGGGCAAGGGCGTGATGCCCGACGGCACCAGCCGCTTCCGCCTGGGCTCCGAGACCATCCACCATTATATGGGCTGCTCAACCTTCTCCAACTTCACCGTGATGCCCGAGATCGCGGTCGCGAAGGTCCGCGAGGACGCTCCTTTCGACAAGATCTGCTATATCGGCTGCGGGGTCACCACCGGGGTGGGAGCGGTGCTCTGGACGGCGGGCGTCGAACCCGGCGCAAGCGTGGTGGTCTTCGGCCTCGGCGGAATCGGACTCAACGTCATCCAGGCGGCCAGGCTGGTGGGCGCCGACCGGATCGTCGGGATCGACGTCAACCCGGCCAAGCGCGATCTGGCCCAGGCCTTCGGGATGACGGACTTCATCAACCCGGCCGAGATCGGAATGGACAAGGTGGTCCAGGCCATCCTCGATCTCACCGACGGCGGCGCCGACTACAGCTTCGACTGCACCGGCAACACCGACGTGATGCGCCAGGCCCTCGAATGCTGCCACCGCGGCTGGGGGGTCTCGACCATCATCGGAGTCGCCGAAGCCGGCCGCGAGATCGCCACCCGCCCCTTCCAGCTCGTCACAGGCCGGGTCTGGAAAGGCTCGGCCTTCGGCGGCGCCAGGGGCCGGACCGACGTGCCCCGGATCGTCGACTGGTACATGGACGGCAAGATCGAGATCGACCCGCTGATCACCCACAGGATGCCGCTCGAGGATATCAACAAGGCCTTCGACCTGATGCATTCGGGGGAGAGCATCAGGAGCGTGGTGGTCTACTGAATCTATTCCCCTCCCTGGAAGGGAGGGGCTAGGGGTGGGTAGGCGAGCGCAGCGAGACTTCACGGATTCGGCGTTTCAGCCGCCTTCGGCGCACCCACCCCCGGCCCCTCCCTTGCAGGAGGGGAGGAGAAGCGAATGACCCTCGAGACAATCTCACAGGCCTGCGCCTTCGGCGGCACCCAGCTCGCCTGCCGCCATTCCAGCCGCGAGACCGGCACGGACATGACGTTCGGCATCTACCTCCCGCCCCAGGCGCAGGCCGGCGCTCCGCTCCCCGTCCTCTGGTTCCTCTCCGGCCTCACTTGCACCCACGCCAACGTCGTCGAAAAGGGCCAGTATCAGCGAGTCTGCGCCGAGCTCGGGCTGATCCTGGTCGCTCCGGACACCAGCCCGCGCGGGCCGGACGTGCCCGACGACCCCGACTATGATTTCGGCCAGGGCGCGGGCTTCTACGTCGACGCATCCCAGGAGCCCTTCGCCGCCAACTTCCGGATGTACAGCTACGTCGCCGCAGAGCTGCCCGACCTCGTCGCCTCGGAATTCCCCGCCGACATGGAGCGCCAGGCGATCACCGGCCATTCGATGGGCGGCCACGGCGCGCTCACCCTCGCCCTGCGCAACCCCGGCCGCTACCGAAGCGTCTCGGCCTTCGCTCCGATCGTCGCCCCGTCGCATGTGCCCTGGGGCGAAAAGGCGCTCGGCCGGTATCTGAGCCCCGATCGGGGCGCCTGGCGGGCTCACGACTCGGTCGCCCTGATCGAGGACGGCGCGCGGCTGCCCGAGATCCTCGTGGACCAGGGCGGCGCCGACGGCTTCCTCGATTCCCAGCTGAGGCCGCAGCTCCTCGAGGCCGCCTGCCGGGATGCCGGAATCCCGCTCACCCTTCGGATCCAGCAGGGCTACGATCACAGCTATTATTTCATCTCCACCTTCATGGAGGATCATCTGCGCTGGCATTGGCAAAGGCTTTCGGCGTGAGGGCGCGGTTCGTCATCCCGGCGAAAGCCGGGGCCTCGGGGAGACCCATCGAGACTTATCGTCTTGAGATCCCGGCTTTCGCGGGGATGACGCGATGATCCCCAACCTCCTGCCAACCCTCATC
Organism: Allosphingosinicella sp.; assembly: GCA_035638835.1. GTDB lineage: Bacteria > Pseudomonadota > Alphaproteobacteria > Sphingomonadales > Sphingomonadaceae > Allosphingosinicella. The sequence continues at coordinate 14,030 of DASQZF010000173.1, forward strand.
GAAGCCGCGCTCGCCGCCGGCGCGGAGATCGAGCGAATCTATTGCGAGGGCTGCGAAGTCATCGAGAAGGAGGACGGCTCTCCAGTCACCATCGCCGACCGCCATGCCGAAGCGATCATCCTGGAGCGCCTCGCCGCCGCCTTCCCCGACATTCCCGTCCTCGCCGAAGAGGAGGCCGCGGCCGGCCGGATCCCCGAGCTGGGCCGCCGCTTCTTCTGCGTCGACCCCCTCGACGGCACCCGCGGCTTCATCCAGCGCAATGGCGAGTTCACCGTCAATATCGGACTCATCGAGGACGGCGCGCCCGTCGCCGGAGTGATCTACGCGCCCGATTCGAGGCTGCTTTATTACGGAGCGCTCGGCGAGGGCGCCTTCCGGGTCCGCGGCGACGGCGACGAGGAGCCGATCCGTCCCCGCATGCCCCCGGCCTCGGGCCTCACCGCCGTCGGAAGCCGGAGCCATGCCTCGCACGGCAGCGCCGAGAAGGGCGCGCATCTCGGCATCGCCGAGTTCGTCGCCTCCAGCTCGTCGCTCAAATTCTGCCTGGTCGCCGAAGGCGCCGCCGACCTCTATCCCCGTCACGGCACGACCGCCGAATGGGACACCGCCGCCGGCCAGGCCATCCTCGAGGCCGCCGGCGGCCGGGTGATGGCGCTGGACGAGGACGGGCGGGAGACCGGGCCGCTGATCTACGGCAAGGCGGCAAGGCGCTTCCTCAACCCCCACTTCATCGCCTGGGGCTGATTCCCCGTCATTGCGAGGAGCCCTTCGACGCCGCCTGCGGCGGCGCTCTGGATAAACTGCGCGACGAAGCAATCCAGCCGGGCGGAGGCGCCGCACTGGATTGCTTCGCTCCACTCGCAATGACGAGCCTACCCGAAGCTGTGCTTGAATCCGATCGCCGGGATGATGTGCTTGTTGCGGTGCCTGAACTCATATCGGTCCGGCAACGGGTTCCTCCGGTCCGGCGAGAAGTAGGTCCGGCTACGGAAGGCGGGCGTGTCGGTGACGTTGTCGAGGCTGAAGGTCACGCTCGTCTTCGGGCTCGGGCGATATTCGACAAACGCCGTCACATAGGGCTGGCTTCCGAACGGCCGATCGATCTCGTCCTGGCGGAAGAAGAAGGTCGGAGCGTTGTAGAATAGGGTCGCTCCATAGGCCCATCTGCCGAGGTCCTGCCGGAAGCTGGCATCGGCCGAATAGAGGTTGGAGCCCGAAAATTGCCGCTTGCCGAGGGTGTAGGGATCCTCAACCGACGTATCGATCAGCGAGCTGTTCAGGACGAGCCGACCGCCCTTGATCCCGAGCCCTGTCAGCGGGGCGTCGAACGTGCCCTTGACGATCAGCATCCGGCCGTTGCCCAGATTGCCCGGCGCGTCGAAGCCCTCCGGGGTGAGGATCCGATCCTGCACCAGCGAGATCCGGTTGTAGCCCGCCTGGACCTTGACGACGCCGTCGCCGAGTATGGGCTGCTCGAACGTCGCCAATATCTCCCAGGCGCGCTGAGGCACCAGATCCGCGTTGCCGCCGTTTACCCGGTCGTTGGTCAGCTCGGCGGAGCTGATGAAGTCGTCGAAGTTGAGCTGGGCGACGGTTCGGGCGATGGACAGCTGGGCGTGCCAGCCGCTCTCGTCCCGATAGTCGAGGCTGGCCTTGGGCTTGAGGAACTTCAGGACCCGCTCGGCTTCGGCGTCGCCGCTGACGGTGAGGCGCGACACTTCATAGGTGAGGCCCATGTCCAGCCGGAGGGTCTTGGACAGCGCCCTGCCGGCGTTGACGAAGGCCTCCCCGCGATATTCCTCGACCACCGCCTGGTCGACCGGAAGGTCGATCCGCACCTGGGTGCCGCCGGCGTTGAGGCGGTAGAAGTTCACGTCGCTGTCGAGCCGGTTGAGGACGCCTTCCGCCCCCGCCTCGATGATCCAGCCCCCCAGGCTGGAGCGGTTCCAGACGAGCCGGAGAACCCTTTCGTCGCGGACATTGTCGACATCCTGGATCGAGCCGCCGATCACCTCGCCCTGCACCCGGTTGAGGGACGTGTCGACGTCGCGCCGCTGTCGGCGGGTCGCGAGGCCGATGAGCTTGATCCCCCCGCCCCACAACGGCCGGGTGATGTCTCCGCCCAGCTCGTAGTCCCGGCGGTCGTAATCCTGGGTGAGCAGGTCGTTGCGGACCGTTCCGCCGACCGGGAAGACGTCGTTGGTCTGCTTCAGGTCGAACCCGTTGCGGGAGACCCGGAAATTGAGATGGGCGGTCCGGTTGGAGCCGCCGGCATGCTCCCAGGCGCCGGAGACGAAGGTCGTCCGGTCGGAGATCCGGTTCACCTTCTCGCGATATTCGAGGAGACCACCGCTCGGCAAAGCGGTTATCCGGTCGAATCCGGCCTCGGTGGTCGGAAGGGCCTGGTAGCCCGCCGAAGCGTTGAAGCTCGACTTGCCGCGCCGAAGCAGGGCCGAGACGGTGACGTCCGGCTCGACCCGCCCTGTATAGGTGCGCCTCACCTGCCCGTTGATCGTCCCTGCGAGCCCGCCCGCGCCGGTGGTGACGACGTTGACGACCTGCGGCTTGCCGGCAAACTCGGACCCGAACAGGTCGCCCGGCCCGACCTCGATCCGGGCCACCCGGCTCGCCGGGATCCGCGCAAGGACGGTCTCCAGAGTGTCGCTCTTCGAGCTCGGCCGCTGGCCGTTGACGACGACGTTGCCGGCCGCCTGGCCGAAGCCCCGCACCTCCTGGTTGCCGACGTCGAGCGTGAAGCCCGGGACCCGCTGCACTATCTGAAGCCCATTGGACGGAGCGAATTGCGCGAAATAGGCGGCCTCATAGACGGTCCGCCCGTCGGGGCCGGGCGCCTGGGCGGCCACCGCGCCGGTGCCTCCGAGCAAAAGTGCCGCCGCCGCCAATCCCGCCCAACGCGCCTTGCCCGCCACCCCGATACCTTTCAACGATTACAAGCGTCATCGGTTGCAAGAAGCGAACCATTCCAAGCTGGCTAGGGCCACGCGACGAACGCGCTCGTGGGATCGACGAACGACACTTCCCCCTGTCCGGGGCCGGACACTGCCCTGTCCGGAATCGAACGGGACATGCCGTCAGCGGAGCGGCGCCTTCCTCCGCTTCCACGCCGCGACGCAGAGATACAGGAGCAGGCCCAGCGGACCGATCATGAACGTGGCGAACAGGCAAAGCACGAGCAGCGCGTGCGGAATTCCAATCCGCTCCGAATGCTCCGCCTCCCAGCTTCCGACGAACAGGTCGAGGACCAGATAATGGATCCAGCCGACCAGAAGCAGGACCGGCTTGTCGAAGAACCGGCCGATGGCCTCAAGGGTGTAGCCGGAATCCGTCGGGATCGCCTTCAGATGGGTCAGCAGGAAGAGAAGATAGAGCAGGCAGAGCGGCACAGTCGCCCATCGCGCCGTCAGCACCGCCCGGCGGCGGCCGATCCAGGGCAGTGCGAACAGGGCCGCCCAGCCCACCAGGGCGACGGCATGCGCGCCGATGAACCAGGTCTCGAGCTTCGGCATGAGCCCCCCTCCCCCGTCTTCCAAGTCCCGTCGTCCCGGCGAAAGCCGGACCTCGGGGAGACCCGTCGTGCCTTTTCCTCGCGGAGGTCCCGGCTTTCGCCGGGATGACGAGAGCCGGCTTAGACGCCCGCCGCCCCTAGATTATCGGATGCCGCTCCCAATTGGGCTTTTCCACCCTCTTGCCCAGCTTCGCGTTGAGCTCGCGCACCGTGTCGCTTCCGGTGCGCTCGCACAGGAACGGAAAAACCGCGTGGACGAAGCAGCCGAGGCCTCCGGCGATCATCCGGAGGCCGAAGCGCGCCGCGACCCCGAAATGCTCGAAATAGCCCTCGTCCACTTCCCGTGGGTGCTTCGTGAAAGGATTGTCGGCCATCTCCGCCCCTTATCGCGAGCCGCTCCGGTTCGCCAGCGAATAGAAGCTCCCCTCCCTGGAAGGGAGGGGCTGGGGGTGGGTAGGCGAGCGCAGCGAGACTTCTTCGCCGACTCGGAGTTTCGGCCGCCTTCGGCGGACCCACCCCCGGCCCCTCCCTTGCAGAGAGGGGAGTTGCGCTCCTACATCGCTTAAACACTCAGGAGCCCGCAATATGCCCGAAGCCTATATCGTCGCCGCCGCCCGCACCGCCGGCGGCCGGCGCGGCGGAGCCCTGAAGGACTGGCACCCCGCCGACATGGCCGCCGAAGTGCTCGATTCCCTGATCGAACGCTCCGGACTCGATCCGGCCTCGGTGGAGGACGTGATCATGGGCTGCGTCGGCCAGGCCGGCGAGCAGGCCTTCCATGTCGGCCGAAACGCGGTCCTCGCCTCCTCGCTTCCGACGTCGGTCCCGGCGGTCACCATCGACCGCCAGTGCGGCTCCTCCCAGCAGGCGGTCCAGTTCGCCGCCCAGGCGGTAATGAGCGGCACCCAGGACGTGGTGATCGCCGCCGGGGTCGAATCGATGAGCCGGGTGCCGATGGGTCTCCCCGTAACCCTTCCGATGCAGCACGGAATCGGTACGGGCCCCTTCTCGAAACGGATCCAGGACCGGTTCGGAGTGCCGATGTTCAGCCAGTTCGTCGGCGCCGAGATGATCGCGGAGAAATACCAGTTCCAGAAGGAGGAGCTCGACGGCTTCGCCCTCGACAGCCACCGAAAGGCCGCCCGGGCCACGGAGGCCGGCGCCTTCGACGAAGAGATCGTGCCCCTCAAAGTGGCCGATGCCGACGGCGAGGAAAGCCTCCACTCGAAGGACGAAGGCATTCGCTACGACGCGACCTTGGAGAGCATTGCCTCGGTCAAGCTGCTCAAGGAAGGCGGCAGGATCAGCGCCGCCAACGCCAGCCAGATCTGCGACGGCGCCTCGGGCGTGATCGTCGTCAGCGAGCGGGCGCTGAAGGAGCACAACCTCACCCCGCTCGCCCGGATCGTCAACCTCACCGTCACCGGCGGCGACCCCGTCATCATGCTCGAGGAGGTCATCCCCGCCACCCGCCGGGCCCTCGAACGCTCGGGCATGAACATCGCCGACATCGACCTGTACGAGGTCAACGAGGCCTTCGCCCCGGTCCCCCTGGCCTGGCTCCGCGAGATCGGCGCCGACCCCGACCGGCTCAACGTCAACGGCGGCGCGATCGCGCTCGGCCACCCGCTCGGCGCCTCGGGGACCAAGCTGATGACCACCCTCGTCCACGCCTTGCGCGCGCAGGGCAAGCGCTATGGGCTGCAGACCATGTGCGAGGGCGGCGGGCTGGCCAACGTGACGATCGTCGAGGCCCTCTGAAGGAAATAGACGACTTGATAATTGGTGCCAGGCACCAATTAACGCGACTTGATAATTGGTGCCTGGCACCAATTAACGTGCATGCCTGGCACCAATTAACGGTTGCCGCCCAGGCTCACCAGCCCCGGCAGACCCGGACCCCGTTCTCGAAGGTGCAGTGCCCCGGAGGCGCCTCGGCCCTGTGCTCCTCTTCCGCTCGATCCGGTTCCCGAGCCCGGGCGGGGGCGGCCCACTCGTAGGGATAAGCCCGGTCGTAAGCGAAATAGGGCCGGCCGCCGCGAAGCCGGATCTGGCCGCCGCCGCCGGTGAAGAAGCCGTTGCCATGGGGGTCGACCTCGCCGACCGGGCCGGCGATCCCGCCCCCGCCATAAGGATTGAAGCCGCCGCGCCCGTACCGGCCGATCCGCCCGTGATGGCGGCCCCCGCCTCTTCCGAAGCCCGGCCCGAATAGGCCATGGCCGCCCTTGCCGGCATGGTGTCCGCCGCCGCCGGTCGAGACGCCCGGGCCACCCCCGTTCCAGGAACCCGCTCCCGGCCGCGCCGCCGCCGCCGTTCCGATCGCCATCGCGGCAACGCCCGCCGCCAGACCCAAAATGATGCGCATAATCGCCCTCCGATCGGAGGCTCCGCGGCCAGGCGTCGCGGCGCCATGACGTCAACCCGCGGCCTTCCGAATCGGTCCGCGACGCGCCTGCAGCCTTGACTTTACGCCCCGTCTCGGCTTGGGGAACCCCCACGGGCGGGGCTCCTCGGGCACTCGCCGTCGCATACTGGGATTTGGGCGGCCTCCCTTTTCGACCGCCCGGCCGGGAATACCTGACACGGTTTCCGGACGAACGAAGGATGAAGACATGCGTCATCGCAACGCCGGCCGCAAGCTGCAGCGCACTTCGAGCCACCGCGCCGCGCTTTTCCGGAACATGGCCGCCGCGCTCATCAAGCACGAGCAGATCACCACCACCGTCGCCAAGGCGAAGGAGCTTCGCCCCTATACCGAGAAGCTGATTACGCTCGCCAAGAAGGGCGGCCTCTCCAATCGCCGCCTCGCCCATTCCCGGCTCCTCGACGACAAGCAGCTCGTGAAGCTCTTCGACGTCCTGGCGCCGCGCTATGAGGGTCGTGAGGGCGGATATTGCCGGGTCATCAAGGCCGGCATCCGAGCCTCGGACGCCGCCTCGATGGCGATCATCGAGCTGGTCGACCGCGACGTCTCCGCCAAGGGCCAGGATTCGGGCCCGGTGATGAGCGACGAATACGACGCCGAAGCGGCCTGATCGCGAACCCGTCATTGCGAGCGAAGCGAAGCAATCCAGCGCGGGCTTCGAGGCCCGTTGGACGACCGCGTCGCAACGACGGCTGACGAACGGAACCTCATCGAATCGTGGATTCTTCTCCCGACGTGACAATTCAGGGAGAGTTTCCATGGCCGAGCGCAAGCGCGAGTTGATCGACACCGGCAACGACAAACGCTTCGTCCGCCGCGATTCCGAAGGCAGGTTCAAGGACGTGGTCGACGTCGGCAAATCGCTGGCTGCCGATCAGCGCCAGCATTCCGACACCAAGGTGAAGGTCGGCCAGGGCGACAAAGGCGACCGCTAGGCCCTCATCGTCATCCCGGTGAAAGCCCGGATCTCGGGGAGACCCACCGAGTCTTCTCGACCTGAGGTCCCCGCTTTCCCCGGGATGACGGCTTTCCTTGCCTTCCCAGGCCGCTCGCGGCACCTTCGCGGCGGCGACGACTTGAGGGGGAGGCATGCATGGCGACGACTTTCGGTTCGGGACGGGTTCCCGGCTGGTACTGGGCCGTGGCCGCAGTCGCCTTGCTGTGGGAAGCGATGGGCTGCGTCGCCTATCTGACCCAGGTCTCCATGGACTCGGCCGACCTCGCCCGGCTCCCGGCCGAACAGCGCGAGATCTGGACGGCGATGCCCGGTTGGGCGGTGTCCGCCTATGCGGTGGCGGTCTGGGCCGGCCTGCTCGGAGCGATCGGGCTGCTGTTGCGCCGGAACTGGGCCAGGCTTGCCTTCGCCGCCTCGCTCGCCGGGGTGATCGTCCAGTTCGGCTGGACCTTCCTCGCCACTCCGATCCTGAGGACGATGGGCGCCTCGGCGGCCGCGTTTCCCGCCTTCATCCTGGTGGTTGCGGCGCTTCTGCTGTGTTTCTCGCAAATGGCGACGAAGCGGGGCTGGCTGCGCTAAGAGCGCGGCATGGAAATAGGATTATTGCAGACCGGCGCTCCGCCGTCCGATCTCGAGCAGCGCTTCGGAGCCTATGACGGCATGTTCGAACGGCTGCTCGGGCCGGGCTTCGACCTGCGCGCCTACGACATTCAGGGCGGCGAGGCCCTGCCGTCGCCCGGCGCCCATCCCGCTTTCCTGATCACCGGTTCCGCCGCGGGCGTCTACGAGCCCCTGCCCTGGATCCCGCCATTGCTCGGCTTCCTTCGCGAAACGAAAGGACGCTCGAAGCTGGTCGGAATCTGCTTCGGTCACCAGGCGATGGCGGAGGCGCTCGGCGGCCGGGTCGAGAAGTCGGAACGGGGCTGGGGCATCGGCCTCCAGGATTACGAGCTGTGGGAGAGCGCCGCCTGGATGGGCGAGGCGCCTCCCGGGCGGATCGCAGTCCCGGTCTCCCACCAGGACCAGATCGTAGTGCCGCCGCCCGGCGTCCGAATCCTGGCCGGAAACGCCTTCACGCCCTTCGGCTTCCTCGAATATGAGGATGCGCCCGCCATTTCGATGCAGTTCCACCCTGAGTTCGAGGCCGATTACGCCCGGGCCCTGATCGAGCAGCGCCGCGCCCGGGTCCCGGAGGCGGACACCGCCATCGCCTCGCTGGAGCGGCCCAACGACGGATCCCTCGTCGCGGAGTGGATCCGGCGGTTCCTGCTCGCCTAATCCTCCCCATCGCCAGATGGGGAGGGGGACCACCCGAAGGGTGGTGGAGGGGTAGAAGGCGCCTGTCCTGGAGGTTCTCGCACTCAACCTCGAACGTCCCGGCGGCTACCCCTCCACCATGCTTTCGCATGGTCCCCCTCCCCATGCTTCGCACGGGAGGATCAGCCCTAGACCGCGCCCGTGAAAGTATCGCAGGCCGTCGGATCGCCGCTCTCGAACCCGCGCCTGAGCCAGGTCTTGCGCTGCTCCGAGCTTCCGTGGGTAAAGGCTTCGGGGACCACGCGCCCCTGGCTCTTGCGCTGGAGAGTGTCGTCGCCGATCGCCTGGGCGGCGACCAGGCCTTCCTCGAGATCGCCCGGCTCCATCACCGAGCCCTTGGAATCGCGCGCATTCTTGGCCCAGACGCCCGCATAGCAATCGGCCTGGAGCTCGACCCGAACCTGGATCGCATTGCCCTCCCGGCTGGACACCCGCCGCTGCTGCGATGAGGCCTGCTCGAGAACTCCGGTCAGGTTCTGGATATGATGGCCGACCTCATGGGCGATGACATAGGCCTGGGCGAAATCGCCTGCGGCGCCCAATTTGGTCTGCATTTCCTCGAAGAAGCTCGTGTCGAGGTAGATGCTGTTGTCGCTGGGGCAATAGAAAGGCCCCATCGCCGACTGGGCCGCGCCGCAACCGGAATTCCCGCTTCCGCCGTAGAAGGAGAAGGCGGCGGGCTGATAGCGCTGGCCCTTGGCCTCGAACAATTTGGCCCAGGTATCCTCCGTACTGGCGAGCACCTGGCAGGAGAAGCGCTTTGCGGGCTCGTCGGCGGCGCAGGCCTGGGCCGCGTCGTTGGTCGCGCCGGAACCTTGCTGCTGCGGAGCGACCGCCGGCCCGGAACCGCCAAGGCCCACCCCGCCCCCGCCGCCGCCCATGTAGCTGAGCGCGCAATAGCCGAGGAGCAGGATGAGCACTCCGCCGATCCCGAACTTGCTGAGCACCATCGGCAGCAGCGCGAAGAGGCAGCCGCCACCCCCGCCTCCGCCGCCGCCGAAGCCCATACCTCCGCCGCCCCGCCCCTGGTCCGAAACATTGTCGCTGGTCCGATAGCCGCCAAGACGCATACCGCTCTCCCTGTTGAGTGCCGACAATGCTCCGAGGTTGCTCTAGGTTGCAAATGGGCGCGGGGGCGGGAAAGGAACCGTCATCCCGGCGAAGGCCGGAATCCGTAATCGCGGCCATGTGCAATTTCGCGCGGCCGTGTTCATGGACCCCGGATCAAGTCCGGGGTGATGGCCTTCCCCTTATTCCGGAGTGATCCCATGTTCCTCAAAGGCAAGACCGCCCTCGTCACCGGCTCAACCTCCGGGATCGGCCTCGCCGTCGCCCGGGCGCTGGCGGCGGAGGGCGCCAAAGTCACTCTGAACGGCTTCGGCGACCCGGCCGAAATCGAGAAGCTGATGGCCGAGCTCGGTGCCGGCTACAGCGATGCCGACCTGACGAGGCCGGACGCGATCGAGGCCATGATGGCCGAGGCGGGCGAGGTCGACATCCTCGTCAACAATGCCGGGATGCAGCACGTTGCCCCGATCGACGAATTCCCGGTTTCCAAATGGGACCTCCTGATCGCCCTCAACCTCACCGCAGCCTTCCACACGATCCGCCTCGCTTTGCCCGGGATGAAGGCCAGGGGATGGGGCCGGGTTATCAACACCGCCTCCGCCCACAGCCTCGTCGCGAGCCCCAACAAGGCCCCCTACGTCGCCTCCAAGCACGCCATTGCCGGCCTCACCAAGGCGGTGGCGCTGGAGACCGCGACCGCGGGAATCACGGTGAATTGCATCAGCCCGGGCTACGTCTGGACGCCCCTGGTCGAGAACCAGATCCCCGACACGATGAAGGCCCGCGGCCTCACCCGCGAGCAAGTGATGAACGATGTCCTCCTCGCCGCCCAACCCACCAAGACGTTCGTCACCGTGGACCAGGTCGCAGGCCTCGCTTTGTTCCTGTGCCGCGACGAAGCGGCGGCGATCACCGGGGCGAACCTCAGCATGGACGGAGGCTGGACGGCGGCTTGATCGGACCCGTCATTGCGAGCGAAGCGAAGCAATCCAGGCGCCGCGCCCCGTAACGGGCACCGGAGCTGGATTGCCGCGTCGCTGCCGCGAAGCGGCAGTTCATCCTGAGCGCCGCCGCAGGCGGCGTCGAAGGGCTCCTCGCAATGACGGAGCTTGCGGCTAGGCGTACCGGTCCACCACCGCCTGGTGAAGCGGTCGGTCGAAGCTCAGCCCCGCCCGGCTGCCCTCCGCCCAGGCGATCCGCGAGGGCCAGCTCTCCAGGCCGGGGAGCTTGAGCCAGACCCGGGCGCCGACCTCGCAATGGCCGGCCACCTCGATCCCGCAGCCGCCGGTCGAAAGATCGACGACGACGACCGGAGCGCCGGGTCGATCGTTGGCGGAGGCGAGGCCGGCGCCGACGCTGACCGGATAGCGCATGGCGCGCCGGCGGTCCTCGGCGGCTCCCCTTTCGAGCATTGCGGCGACTCGCATGCGGTGTCCTCTCAGGTCGGTGCGGAGCCGGAATGTTCGGCCGCGAAAGGTAAACGACTCCTTACGGCGGCAGCTCGCCACGTAGTTTTCCCAGGTGGGACGGGCCGGCGGGAAAGCCGGAAACCGGCTCGTCGGGGTCCGACGACGCTGCGTGGAAGCTGGCCCGGTCGGCGATTCGGCCGCAATCGACCTCGACGACCCGGCCCGCCGCCATCCTATCTCGGCGCCATCCGGATCGCTCCGTCCAGGCGGACATATTCGCCGTTCAGATAATTGTTCTCGGCCATGAACACCGCCAGCCGCGCATATTCCTCCGCCCGGCCGAGCCTTTTGGGGAAGGGAACCTGCGCCGCCAGGGCGTCCTTCACGTTCTGGGGCATCATCGCCACCATCGGGGTTTCGAACACGCCCGGGAGGATGGTGTTCACCCTGATCCCCTCGTTCATCAGGTCGCGGGCGATGGGCAGTGCCATTCCGAGCACGCCCGCCTTGGATGCGCTGTAGGCGGCCTGGCCGATCTGGCCGTCCTGGGCCGCAACGGAAGCGGTGTTGATGATGAGCCCGCGCTCGCCGTCCTCCAGCGGGTCGAGCGAGACCATTCCGAGCGCCGACTGTGAGAGAACCCGGAAGGTTCCGATCAAGTTGATCTGGATGGCGAGCTCGAACTGCTGGATCGGATAGCCCTTCGCCTCGCCGGTCGCCTTGTCGCGTCCGACCGTCTTGGCGGCGTTGGCGACACCGGCGCAATTGACGCAGATCCGCTCCTGGCCGTGCGCCGCCCGAGCCTTGGCGAAGCCTGCGGCGACCGCCTCGTCCGAGGTCACGTCGACTTGGGCGAAGATTCCGCCGATCGAGGCGGCGACCGCTTCGCCCTTCTCCGAATCGCGGTCGAACACGGCGACCTTGACCCCATGCCCGGCCAGCGCCCGCGCCGTCGCCGCGCCGAGTCCGGAAGCGGCGCCGGTGACGACGGCCGCGATATCTGGTCCAAGCTTCATGCCTTCTTGCTCCTGCGCTTGATGCGTATCCGATCCTAGGCAGTCCGCGTTCCGCCATCAACGGCGCGGTGCATTTTGTTAATTGTATGCACAGAATTGCATATTTATCAGGAACCATGCTCACCTGCTCAATCGACCGCCCGTGGGGCGTGCATCCGGTCCTTCGAAGCGACGAGAATTGTCCGCGCTGCGGCTGGACCGCCCCGGGACCGAAAGGCGACGCGATGGAGGCGGCGCAGCAGGCCGCGGCTTGGGCCGGGGAGCTCGGCTGGGCCGGAAACGGCGTCGACACGGGCGCCGCGCTGGCCGCCTGACGGCTCAATTTGTGCGCCATGCCATTGAATGAAGGCGGGCGCCGCTCCATCTGACCGGGGCTGACATGCAACTCACCATCGACAAGCAGGCGTCGGCGGCGATGAGCCGCCTAACCGCAATCCGTCTCGCCCTCCTCACCTCGAGGGCGATGGAGAATTGGCGCGCCGGGGTCGGCGACAACGAATCCGCGATGATCCTCCTCGCCGTGGTCGCGATCACCGGCGAGCGCCTGACCCGGACCGATCTCCCGCCGGAGCTTCGAAGCGTCACGACCCCGCTTCCCCCCGGCTATGCCGCCGGCTGCAACATCAGCTCGATCGCTTCGGCCACCGGCCTCAACCGCGAGACCACCCGCCGCAAGGTCAGCGCCCTCATCGAGCGCGGCTATCTATGGCGGACCCAGGAGGGCGAGATCACCTTCCCGGCCGCCCGCCAGCAGGATCCCGAGACCCTCGACTTCCTCCTCAAGCAGCTCGAGGCCGTGGTCCGCTTCGCCAACGATTCGATCCGCGACGGAGTCCTCAAGGCCGCCTAGGAGGCTTGGGACGCCCGCCGCGCCTTCCTGAGCCGCTCCCGCTCCGATTGCGATTCATAACCCTCGGCGATGGCGAGCAAAGCCGCCCGCTCCTCCTCGCTCTTCAGCTCGCCCGCGAGCCGGCGGAAGATCGCCGCCCGCGCCGCGAATTCCTCACCCAGGTCCGCCATGACCCGCCCGCTAGCGGCCCGAGGCTCGGGCCGGGCGGCGCTGGCGCACAAAATGAGCCCCGGGCGAGTTCCTCCGCCGCCCCGGGCGCGGGAGGAAGCGTCGACGGGCGGCCGCCCCCCAATTGCCGCCCGCGGCCCGCCGCGTCTTCCCTCCCGATGCGCGGCGGGCCCTTCGCGGACTCCGGCCGACTTAAGTGGCCGGATGTGACCGGAAGTGGAGGATTCGCGAAAGATCGCCTCGAATCGCCACGGATGTGAAGGAATGTGGAGGAAAATGGAGCGGAACGCCCCGTTCGGGACTGCAACCGGGCCCCCGCATGGCCCTGCAGCCCTTCCGGACCGCCTGAGGTGGTTTTACCGCCCTTGCATAATTATGCAGCCGGCACGAAGGCTCGCCCGCCGCGGCGACAGGGCCCGTTCGGACCGCCGGAGCCTCAGCCGCCGGTCGCCCAGGAATAGACGAGGACCATCAGCGGAAGCGCCACCAGGAAGGCGGCCATCGCGTAGGTCACGGTCTTGGTTCGGCTGGGCCGGACGTCCTCCATGGCTCAGCCCGCCGCCGGACGGGGCCGGGGCGCGCTCGCCGGGCGCGGCCCGCCGCTTAGAAACCGTCTGCATTCCATGATCGTCACCCGGTCTTGCAAGCGAGAGCTCGAAGGTCTCCCAGTCACGGGGCGCTTGCGAAAAGGGGCGCGGGTGATGGAGCGCATATGGGGGTGCGGGGCGGGAATAGCGAGGGGGGCCCCGCTTGGGCCGGCCGCATCCGCATTTTGTATCCCGCCCGACGCCTGATATTCGCACCCCCGACTTTGTCGAGAGAGGCGATTTCATGGCCCTGATCGCAAGCCTTCCGATCGCGGCCGCTTCGCCGGCGGCGACTCCCGCTTCGGCCCGCTCCATCTCCCTCACGAGCGCGATCGACTGCGCGCGCCTCGAGGCCCGGCCGCTCGCCGCCTCCGCGCTCAGCGAATCCGTCATCGCCTACCAGGCCGTCCGGGCCTGCGAGGGCGGTCTCGACTTCCTGAAAGCCCAGGCCGACAACGCCGACTCGGATCGCGAGCGCGCCACTACGACCTCGCTTCGGCTCGCTTACCTCGACCGGATGCGCGAAGAGGCTCGGGCGACCGTTCGTGAGCAGCGGGGGCGCTGACGGCGGAAGGGCTCGCAGGCCGCGCTCCGGGCAATAAGCGGCCGAGCCACAGATAAATGAATACTGTCACTGCCAACCAGTTTCCAGCTGACGGTATGGCGACCTTTCAACGAATGCTCAGGACGATCGCACCCCGCCAGCGACGTGGAAGGCGTTGGAATATTCACACCGTTCGATTCGGTTCTCCGGCCATCCAGCCTCCGGAACATCCATGCGCGCAGACCCGGTGAGCGAAAGCCTGATTCCGGGTTCGAGCCGTCGGCTTCCGAAAGTCACGATACCGTCCGCAGCTCTGGTGACGGTGTCCTCACGGAAGAACAGGAGGAACCGGAGACCATTCTGGCTCAGGTAGAGGCAGCCATTTTCATATTCGACCGCACCCTCTATTCCCTGCGCCACGGAGGAAGCGCTCGAGGATCGGTATGTCTGACGAAATACCTGTTCCTGAACCACGGTGTCGGCTTTCGCGATTTGGGAGGGCATGCTGTTGCCGGGCGCCGGAGCGCCGCTGCACCCGCCGAGCAGCACGCTCGGCAACAGCAATCGAAGTATCAGCTCACCTATTTATCTGCCAGCGGCAAGAGCTTATTCCGGCGCCGGAAAGCCGCGGGCGCAGGAACGGCGCTCCGGTGCCGGTTATCTGAGGACGATGAGATCCACGGCCGATTGGCGGCTCTTGAATTCGGACACCGGGGTATAAAGAACGTCGAAATTACTATTATGCCCGTGGATCCAGCCCAGGGCCCAATTGCCGTAGAAGAGGGGGCCGCCACTGTCGCCGGGCTTGCTGAATCCGCTGCCGGAGCCGTTGTTCTTGATCCGGCGGAGATATTTCACATTCCATTGGGCGTTGGAATACCAAAGCGTGGTGTCGTGGATTCCGCACTTCCTGAGCGTCACCCGGCCATATTTGCAGAACTCGACGCCCTCGGTGGGATAGGTATAATCGGTGACGGTGAGATAGGTCGATCCGTCCCAGAAATAGGGATTGGGGATGTCCGACGACGACGACGGCGGCGCATACTGAATGTCCAGATTGAGCGTGTTGCGCACGTCGGTGATTGCGCCAAGGCTTGTGCCGCCGCTGGAGTAGGTGCTGTCCTTGTTCACGCTGTATCTGGCGCGGTGGTCGACGACGTGGCCGGCCGTCGAGACGTAGCGCGTCGGCGTCGTCGTCGAGACCAGCGAGAAGCCGGTGGTGCCTGCACAGGGGTCGTTGTCGTAGCACAAGCTCGCATCGGGATTCCACGCCCGCCCGCCATAAAGGTCGGCGGTGACGACGATCTCGTCATCGAGGATCACATACTCCCCTTCCACCTTGACGGCGCCGGACTTGATCGCGGCTTCCAGAGCCACGCGTGACTTCTTGGTCAGGAACTCGATTCGGCCCGTGTCGGAATTCAGGCCGACGGTGACGTCGGCCAGCTTTGCCGCGGCCAATTGGCTGGTCAGCTGGTCGAGCTTCGCGTGCGTGCCCTGTTCCGAATAAGCCGCTTTGACAGCAGTCGCGCTGACCAGGCCTGGGGGAAGCAGAGACCGGATATCCGCGCTCGGATCCGTCAATCCCACAATGATCTGATCGCCCTCTACCCGAACGAAGGAGAATTTGTCGGGATGCCGCTGCTTGAGGCGCTCGATGAACCTGGTCAGCGCCGCCTGACGCTTCAACTGGCTGGTCGCCTGCCCCACCGAGATGCCGCGCTCCTTGGCGAACCGCGCGGCCTGTTGATTGCCCGGATCGACGAAGTCGCGATGACCGACTTCGGAGGCGCGCGCCACCCGGGACTGGTCGATCTGCGGCGGCTCGGGCAGGGTGGGCGCATCCTGAGCGCCTGCGGCAAGCGGCATGGCCAGGCCGGCGAGAACGGTTGTGTAGGTTAGAAGGGATTTCATCAGATCATTCCTCGAGGTACAGCACTAGAACCGGATTGGGGCCGCACGTTTCGTCTTCCTGCGGCTTGCCGGGCCAGGTTTCATTGGTGGGGCTGCTCACGGAGATCAGCGTCACCTTCTCATCGAAGGGAACCGACTGTCCGTTGGGCAGGAGAATGGACCGCCGGTCGTCCGACAAACGGCTTCGCTGCGGAAACAGGGCGGCGACTCCCGGTCTCCGCTGGTCGGAATGGAAGAAAATACATTGCCCGATGGCGGACAGCCGGCCAGCCCTCTTAACGGGGACGATGGCTTCGGCCGGAGCATAGTATCGCAGGGCTACATCGTCGCCGACGCCCGTCACCGGAGTAGCGCAAGCGCCAAGCAATGCGAGCCCGGCAAAGGCTGTTGTCCCAATCGTTCCACCACGGAAACTTGCGCCCACGGCGCCCTTACGCAACGCTAACATCATACATGTCAAAAACGCATGCACCTTCCCCAGGTTCCGACTTAAATTCGGGGATAGGCTACAACCACCGCATAAATACTTTGACTTGACTTTACAGTAAGGGAGATTTGCGCCGGCTAACGACTGCCTGCTCGCGCGGGGAGACCGATGCCAGGCACGTAACTGGCAGGTAGCTCATCCGCGAGAAACTAGGGCGTCCCCAAAACTCGGGACCCCGGTCATGACCTCATGATCGACCACCACCAGCAGTCGTAATCCGAATCGTACCGCCCGATCGGATCGTCCACCCAATCCCCCCCGGGCGTAACTGCCGAATAGGATAATCTTGAGGAGCCTCCTGCCCGAAACCGGGGTTGAGTCGAAGGGCGATTGCCTTGGCGAAGTCGTCCCGAAGGACCCGGACCACAAACTCCAGCTCGCCGCGTTTGCCTTTTGGGAGATGATCTAAGGTGTGCTTCATCCGAAGCACTGTCGCTGCGGCGATAAAGATTGCAAGCGCCTGCTGATCGCGGGAACTGCGAATTTCAGCCGTCTGCTAAGCGGTGGAAACAGTGACAGTATACATTAACGATGGCCAGCGGTGGCGGCCGGACCGCGGATAAATGTATACTGTCACCATTTATCCCCCAATTCCTAAAGCGGCAGCTCCGGGCCGAGGGCTTTGTCGACGCAGCGCAGTAATTATCCTTAAGTTAATCATAACATAAGGTGCCAAGCTCCACTGTATCGATCCTGTATCGGTTCAATATTCGTAGTGAACGTGGATTTTCGGACTTGCCGGAGCCGGTAAGGCAGTGCCAGGTTGGAGCATGCGCCGGCGATGGGCGCCGCCCGGAGACGTTGAGTGAATTATCGCAGGGTCGCTAAATCCGCCGGACCGAGCCCCAAGCGACGGATCATCTGGACTTCCCTTGCTCTCTCCGTCTCCCTCACTTCCGTGCCGCTTCAGGCCGCCGGAACAGGTCGGGCAGGACCCCAACGCCCCTCCGATCTTGCCTATCGCCCCGAATCCGCGATCCGAGTTATCCGGAAGGACAGGCTCATTCTCGGACCCGAGACCAGGATCTGCGTCGAAACCACCCTAGATCCCGAGGCGAAGCGGATTGTGGAAGCCTCCGGGCAGCGACTTTACCCGGGCATCACCAAGGAAATCACTCATTACACCACCGGGCGGATGAGGAGCGAATTGCACTACAGCGGATGGACTCAGCACGGCCCCCGCGACCGAATAATCGCATACATAAATCATCCGAGCGACTCGGAATCCTGCTTCGACCGCCCGGACACCATCCGCATTCGACAAAGCATCGTCCGGGGGCGATCCGCGCGGGGCTACGGCGTCCGTCTGGAGGCAAGGCAAGGATCCCGTGCCTACATCCTGGCCGTCGACCGGCCCTATGCAGTGGTCGTCGACGGGGAGATCCGGGGCGCTCTCGATTTCCGGGCAACTCGCGTGCCGGGTACGGACCGGCTTTACTGGGACCCGGTCCGGGACTGCGCGGTCATGGCCGATATGTTTATTCTTCATCTGTTGAAGGGGGGGAGGGCGCGTGCTTGATATTCCCAGTGGTACAATAGGCAATGCTCGCGAACTCGCTGCATATCCGGCTTGGATAGTTGATCATTTGAGCTTCGGCTTTTATCAAAGCTCACTTCCTGCTTTCTACGATGGTAAAACTGTAGCCAAGCCAGATGCATCAGGGGCCTTCCCCTTGATTAACGACGTATTCGATGCCGCCGGGCTCAACGTGGAGCAGCGGCGTTTCGCCGCCGAGGTGTTCGGAAAAATCAGCAACATCGTGAATCTCACCTTTGAGGCGGCCCAAAGCACTGACTCGGATGTGACCTTCGGCCAACTGACAAGCGCCTATAATCCGCCTCTGGCACTGGCCTACGCAACCGCAGGCAACCGAGCGACATCCAGCACCGACCGAGGTGACATTTTCATCACCGCCAAAGCAGGCATCCCGTCCGCCAGCCTCTTCACGCCGGATACCGGCTATCGCGTCATTACTCATGAAATCGGGCATGTGCTCGGACTTATGCATAGCGTAATAAGCAGCTTTGCAGGCTCGAAGGAGGATCACGTCCGCTTCAGCATTATGTCGAACAATGGCGTGGCTTCGCATGGACGGAGCGTTTACGAGTTCCAACTTTACGATATCGCGGCGTTACAAACCCTCTACGGTCCGAACATAAACTACCGCTCTGGCGATGACACGCTTGCCTGGTTCGACTTTATAGAGGCCAATCCCAGTGGCGCTCCTGGTGCCGGTCCGCAGATCCGAATGTTCAGTATCTGGGATGCTGCAGGCAATGACACGATCATTGCCAGGGCCGATGCGCCGCACGAGCACTTGGCGACCGCAGCTTATATCGACCTAAGGCCGGGCCATTTTTCGTCGATTGGACTTAACACCGAGGTTCAGGTGGCCAACGGCGAGCTGCTGTATCAAGGCTTACTGAATGTCTCGATCGCTTTCGGGGCCTACATAGAAAACGCCGAAGGCACGGAAAAGAACGACGCCATCATCGGTAACAATTTCTCCAATAAGCTGGAAGGCGGCGGTGGGGACGACATCATCTTCGGGTCGGGCGCGGCCATCAAGCTCGCCAACGACAGAGCGGTGGAACTGGGGATTCCTGGGGGCACCGGACTGACCGACGTCGGCGAGGGGGACTATGATCGGATCGTCAAGGGCGGTGTCGTGGACGTCCCGGTCCCGCAGGAATCCGAGGCGGTCGACGAGCTGCACGGCGGCGGCGGCAGCGATCTCCTCGTATCCAAAGCCGGCACTGGCAAGCTCTACGGGGACGCCGGCAATGACCGGCTCATGGCCGGCGACGGCGACGACACGCTCGAAGGCGGCGACGGCGACGACAAGCTCTGGGGCGGCAAGGGCAACGACATCCTTTCGGGCGGCAGCGGCGTGGATGAGGTACGGTTCGACCGCGGTGTCACTCTGGTGTTCAGCGGATCCGGGCTGACGGCGTACGGCGGCTCCCAAAACACCGACACTCTGGATTCTATCGAGCGGATTATCGGATCGTCGGGCGGCGACCGCGTCAGGATCGACACGCTTTCGTCAAGCGCCATCAACGGATTGCGATGGATCGATCTCGGCGCAAGTACCGACGGCCTCAAGGACGAGCTGAGCGCCTCCTCCATTAGCGAAATCGTGAAAATCGATATCGCTGCCGGAACCTTCCAGTCCGGCGGGGTGAGCTTCAACTTTACCAACATCGAAAACGCCAGCGGAGGACGCGGCAACGACATCATCACAGGCGATGGTGGCAATAATAGTCTGTACGGTTGGTATGGTCAGGACGAGATTCGCGGTGGTGCCGGAAACGACAATGTGAACGGCGGAAACGACTATGCGTCGGACAAGCTGTGGGGTGGAGGCGGCACCGACCACTTCCAGGGTTACGGATTGGACATCATATACGATATCGAAGCTGAAGACTCCGTGGCATATTATACGTCTTTGCTGACGGGCGGACCTAAATATCTTTCAAACTCCGACCGGTTTGTCCAGGCCAATGGAAATATCTTCTTCGAATGGAAGCCGGGATCGACCAAGCTGGTGCTGTATAACGGTGGCGACAGCAGGCTGACGATACTCGACTTCCAGAACGGCGACGGCGGAATTTTCCTCGGCAGCGGCACCTTCGGCACACGCGCCAACGATGCCTTGACCGGCGGAAGCGATAATGACGAGCTGTCGGGACTGGATGGCGACGACACCCTCACCGGCGGCGCCGGGGACGACATTCTCGACGGCGGCAATGGCGACGACACCTTCCTGGTCGGCGCGGGATCGGGAATGGACCAGATATTCGGAGGCCCTGGCAACGACATAGTGGCCGCATCGTCGGCTTCGACCGTCATCGGGCTTAAAGGCGCGTCCGAAATCGAAACCTACACTTCCAACGGCTTCGCGGACGTCTCGATTCGAATGACGGACCTCGCCGAGCATCACGATTTCCGAGCGGCAACCTTGGTAGGTATTACCCAGATCGATGCAGCGGGCGGCAACGATACCCTTATCGGCAATGCTCAGGCCAATTTGCTGCTCGGGGGCGGAGGCGACGACACTCTCGACGGCGCCGGCGGGAACGACACCCTGGATGGCGGAGATGGGAACGATACGTTCCTCGTCGGCCCCGAGAGCGGCTTCTACGCGATCGTCGGCGGCGCCGGCACCGACTCCATCAAGGCTTCGGCGCACGATGCGGTGATAGGCCTGGCCTCCGTCACGGACGTGGAGACGATCAGCGCGAACGGCTTTTGGAACGTCTCGATCCGGACCACCGACGCCGACGAATCCTGGGATTTCTATTACAACACGGTCATCGGTATCACCGAAGTCGATGTCGGCGCGGGCAACGACCGCTTGGTCGGGCACGATATCATGACGGTCCTGAGAGGCGGCGACGGCGATGACGAAATCTATTCGCAATTCTGGGACGACTCCCTGCACGGCGGCGCCGGCGACGATTATCTGAGCGGCTGGTACGGCGACGACACCTATTTCGGGGGCACCGGAAACGATTATTTCTCGGATTTCTACGACAGCGACATCTATCATTATAATCTCGGCGACGGCTCGGACATCATCGACGAGTATGAAGGTTTCGATGTCCTGGTGCTTGGACCCGGCATCGCGCCCGGCGACGTGACGGTCAGCATCCGGAACGAAGATTTCATTTTCTCCTTCCTCGGAGGCGGAGAAATTCTCGTCTATTACGGCGTCTACGAGGAATATGCCGTCGACGAGGTGCGTTTCGCCGACGCTACGGTTTGGACCCTCGCCGACATGATGGCGGATGCGACGGGCGCCCAACGGGCGATGGCCCAGCAGGCGATGGGCCTGGAGGCGATGGGCCAGGAGGCGATGGGCCGGGAGGCGATGGGCCGGGAGGCGATGGGAGTGTCGGCGAGCGGAGTCGCGCTGGAGCCGAACGGCGGGGCGCCCCGCTTCGCCAAAGTGCGGCCGGAAGCTTTCGACATGCCTGACGCTGCCGATGGCGGCACCGATTGGTTTTTCTCAGCCGACTGGGGGCGCCTGCCGGGCGGCGCCGATTATCCGATTGCGTTCGCTCCAGCGTTGAGCTGACGTCGCGCCTGATCAAGCGGGCGGGAAAAGAGTGGCGCCAAGCATGTAGCTGGCACCGATCACTCCGGGAGCACGGGGATAGGAAAGAGGGACAGTTTACATTTCGGGGTGGACGGTGCCAGCTACATGGCTGGGATGGACGGTGCCAGCTACGTGGCTGGGATGGACGGTGCCAGCTACGTAGCTGGCACGTAGCTGGCACCCCTGAATCCGAGGTTCAGCACTTGATGGGGATTGGGGCCGCACGTTTCGTCGAACTGCGGCTTGCCCGGCCACGATTCGTCGGGGCCTCGCTGATGGAGCAGCGTCACCTCCTCGCCGAACGGAGGGACTGTCCGTTGGGCAGGAGAATGGACCGCCGGTCATCCGACAAACGGCTTTGCGTTGGAAACAGGGCGGCGACTCCGGGTCCCCGCCGGTCGTAGTGGAAGAAAATACATTGCCCGGCGGCGGCGAACCGGTCAGCCTTCCTGGCGGGGACTATGGCTTCGGAAGCCGCATAGTATCGCAGGACTGCATCGTCGCCGACGCCCGTCACCGGAGTGGCGCAAGCGCCGAGCAATGCGAGCCCGGCAAAAGGGATGGACGGTGCCGTTTACGTAGCTGGCACGTAGCTGGCACGTAGCTGGCACGTAGCTGGCACCCCTGAATCGCTGGCACCCCTGAATCGGCACCCCTGAATCAGCAGGCGATGGCATCATGGACGTTCCCCAGCGCCTCCTGGGCGGTCTCCCCGTCGGATACCACCTTGTAGGCGCCGAGGGCGTCGGTCACGTCTGCTCCTCTCGAGCGGCCCGCACCGCATCGACGTAGTGGACCAGCTTGCGCACATATACCGGTTTGATCGGTCGCCTGAAAGGGATGGTGGGGCGGCCGGATTTCGCCGCTCGCGGTCTCGCGATCGAAGAATAAGGCATCGTCTACCCGATTAACCTCGACACAAGCTGGGGGAGCGACGCCGGCACCCGGCCCGCCGCCGGTCAGGCGGCGGCGTCCAGGGCCATCGGGATGTCGGGCATCGCCATCGTCTGCTTGTACTGCGTATATTCGGAGCGGTTGACGAGCAGCCAGGCGAGCTGGCGTATATGCTCCAGCGACGTCGGATCGACCTTCAGGTTGCGCATGATCGACCTCGTCCAGCGCATCTCGTCGGGATCGAAATCCGCGTCGATATTCCCGTCCCTGACGGCTTCCCGGTAAAGCGCCGACCCGGGGAAAGGGACCACCGCGAAGAACAAGGCATAATCCAGCCCTTCCTCGACATTGCGCTTGGCCATCATGATCGTTTGGAAGATTTCCTCCACTGACTCGTCCGGATATCCTATCATGTAATTGCCAGATACTCGGATGCCGGCATCCTTGAACGCGCCGATCAGATTGGCGGTGTTGGTGTTGGCGATCTTCCACTTTGCCGATGCGTAGCGATCGAGGATTCTCTGGGAGGCGGATTCGAACGGCAGAGCGACGGAGGTGAAGCCGGCCTCGGCGAGGATCCTGATCAGATCGTGATCGACCTGAAGCTCGTCCATGCCCTGTTTCCCGCGATGCAGGTGGCACAGGTTGATTCCGTTCACGTCGAGCAGCTTGAGGCCCATCCCGGGGAGCATTCCGAAGATATCGAAGGCGCGCTTTTTCTTGGCGAACAGGCTGTCGTCCTCGATGAAGATGTGCTCGGCGCCGAGCGACTTCAGCATCTCGAATTCACGATAGACCCGATCGACCGACTTGACCCTGAACGCTCCGAGGTGGCCGTGCTCCGAACCCGCCTGCTCACGGGAGATATGGCAGTAGGCGCAGTGGAACGGGCAGCCGCGAGAGGTCTGGAGCGACGCGTATCGAACGGTCTCCCCCGGCGCGAACTGGCCGCCGTGCGGCCGCGAGATCGCCCAATATTGCTCCAGCGGGAGAAGGTCCCACGCGGGCATGGGAAGCGCGTCCAGATCCTGCAGAACGCGGCGCATGGGGGTGACTCGCTCGGCGCCCTGCTCGTCCCTGAACGCTATTCCAGGAACGCTCGAGAGCGGCTCGGGGCCCTCGATCGCCCGGGCGATCTGAACGATGGTCTCCTCCGCCTCACCCATCGCAATCACGTCGACCCCCGCGGCATAGAAGCGGTGGCGCATGCTGCGCGCATTCACCCCGCCGGCAAGGATCAGCTTGTCCGGGAAGCGGGAGCGTATCTGCTTGATGAGATCGAGGCACGGAGTCGTCTGCGGAGTGAAGATCGAGGTAATGCCGACCACGTCGAATTGATCGACCAACCGGAGGATCGCCTCGGGCGCCATTCCGACCCGCCTCAGTCCGCTTGGCAATTCCGTGACGTTCTCGAAGCTGTCGGCCAGTGGAGATCCGTTGAAGCCGACCGTGCAGTCGAGAATGGTCACTTCGTAGCCGGAGTCGCGCAGCGCACCCGCCAGATAAGCGAGACTGAGGGAGCCGTCCGGCTTCTTGACTTCGTTGAGTGCGAATTGAAGCGGCGGGTAGAGGAGCAGGAATCGCGGCGATTTGCACCGAAAGTCGTCGACCCGCAACATTTCGAGAGGCTCCCTTCGATCGCCGAGCACACGGTAGATCCCGGAGGAGGTTTATGTCCAATCGGCGGAAACTCGTCAACTCGGCTTCCTTCGGGTAATTCGTTGAGTCAAATACGACTTCCAGTCATAACAGGATTTGACCCGCAGCCTCTTCACCGGAAAGCGCGACGGACCGCGGTGATCCGCCGCCTTTCGGCCGGAATGGGGTCCAAGCCCCGACGCCGCGTCGCCGCGTCGCCGCGTCGTCGCGTGCGCAGGCTGAATTTCGCCCGTTCGACTAAACGATTGGTCTGGCGCAGTCCAAGCCTCGGCTCGCCCGTGCTTGATCGCACTGCGTGTTGCGCGGTTTCGAAAATTGCGATTAAATGTCGCCGAATACCGATTTAGCGCGAGGCATTGCGAGGGCATGGTCGCCACGACAGTCAAGGGGATCGACGCCTGGATGGCCGCAGTAAGGGGCCCCGCGACCCGCTGGAAGGACCATCTCGAGCGACTCTCCGGGGAAGTCGCGGAAGTTGTCCACCGGCCGAAATTTGCCATTGGCACGAACGACTCGTTCTTCTGTATCGGATCGTGTTTCGCGCGCAACATCGAGGAACATCTCCTCTACAGCGGCGTGGAAGTCCTCAGCCGCAAGATCGTCTGCCCCGTGGAGGAATGGCCGAGCCGCGTGAACGGCTTCGTCAACAAGTTCACGACGGCTTCGATACGCAACGAGCTCGAGTGGGTAGTCGTGCCGCCGGCGCTCGATTCCAGCTACTTCCAGGAACAGGCGGACGGCGGCTGGCTGGACCTTCAATTGTCACCGCATATGCCCCCGGTCAAGCTCGGCCGAGCCACCGAGCGCCGGGCCTATCTGACCGCGGACTATTTCTCCCGTATCCGACAGGCGTCCATCGTCGTCGTGACGCTGGGCTTCAACGAAGTCTGGTTCGACAGGGCCGCCGGGCGCCACCTGAACGCTGCGCCGAGCTTCTACGCCGCCCGCCGCGAGCCGGACCGTTACGAGCTTCACATCACCGATGTGAACGACAACCTGACGGAGCTGGACGAAATCCGGCGGCTGATCCTTTCCCTCAATCCGGACGCGAAGATCGTCGTCACCGTTTCGCCGGTGCCGCTCTCGGAAACCTTTTCGGGGCGCGACGTGCTCATCGCCAATCAATATTCGAAGTCGGTTCTTCGGGCCGCCGCCGACCTGTTCGCCCATGCTCACTCCGACGTCGATTATTTCCCAAGCTACGACATCATCGCCAATTCGCCACGATCCTCGGCTTACGAGCCGGATTGCCTGCACGTTGCCGACTCCGTCGTCGGTCGGGTGATCGGCAGCTTCCTCCGGCTCTATCTGGGCATCGAGTCGGCTCCGCCGTCTTTCGACGAACGGGCGTATCTGAAGGCGAATCCGCAAGTGGAAGCCGCGGTTCGGCGGGGCGACCTTGGCTCCGGCTTCGAGCATTGGCGGAGCTCGGGCGGCGACGCCGTCAGCCGCAGCACCGCCGCAGCGTGACATTCCCGAGCCGCTCGTCCGGCGCGAGCCGCTCGTCCGCCCCGAGCCGCTCGTCCGGCCCGAGCCCCGCGGCACCGCCGGTCGTGATACTCGTCCTTGGAATGGGTCGGAGCGGATCGTCGGCGCTGACGCGGGTGCTGTCCCTGTGCGGCGGCCGTCTCCCAGACGGGCTGCTGCCCCCGAACCGATGGAATTCAACCGGATACTGGGAGCCCGAAGCGGCGGTTCATGCCAACGCCCGCTTTCTCCAGGCAATCGGATCGAGCTTCTTCGATACCCGGCTCGAATCGGCCGCCTCGCCTTGCGAGCCGCGGGGCCGGCAGTTCATCGGCGAGCTCGCCTCGTTCCTCCGGGAGTGCCGCGCCGACGACGGTCCGGCGCCGCTGATCCTGAAGGAGCCCAGGATCAGCCTCCTCCTCCCCTTCTGGCTCGCGGCGCTGAAAGAGGCGGGTTTCTCCCCCCGGATAGTCATCCCCGTGCGCGACCCGACGGAAGTGGCCGACTCGCTAGGCAGGTGGAAAGGATTGCCCGCGGGTCACACCTGCGAGCTCTGGCTGAAGTACAATCTGCTCGCCGAACGCCAGACCCGCCACCTGCCGCGCGCCTTCGTCAGCTACACCGATCTGCTCGAGGACTGGAGGCGCGAAATTCGCTCGATTTCCAAGGCCCTCGAGGTTCCGCTGCCGCTCAACGGCGAAGTAGACGAATTCCTCGACCCGCAGCTCTGTCATGCGACTCGGGCCAATGAGGCGTCGCGAAGCGGCATCCCGTGGTTGCCCGAGGTCCACGACGCCTTGCTGGGGGCCTGCCGGGGAGGCGAGCTCGACGCCGGCTTGCTGGATTCCGCCTTCCGCGACATCAACGACGCTCAAGTGCGAGGCTCGCGTCACGTCGTCAGCGCATTTGGAACGGACTTCGGCGCGGTGTGACGCGCAGCACGCTCAGGGCCCGGCTTCGTCCTGCAGTTCGGCCGTCAGGTTGTGGCGGCAGACATAATCCGCCGCCGGCCCGTAAGGGGACATGATCGGGCTGACCAGATAGGCGGTGCCCGGAACGGCAGCCCGCGCCCGGGGGTCCAGCCTGGCCTGGCCGTAAGGCACGGCATAGTCCCTCGGCGCCTGCCCCGTCGTTGCGCTCAGCCAATCCCGGGTGTCGCCCAGCTGAGCCAGCTGCCGCTCCGGCGACAGGCTGCTGATGCACTGGTGGTCCCAGCCATGGTTCCCGAAGCGCACCCCGGCTTCGTTTAGAACTCGTACATCCTCAAGCCCGATGGTCTGGGCGAAATCGGGCACCCGCGCATCATTGGCCGAGAGCAGGATGCCGAGATCATCGAGCAGCCGATGTACCAACTCCTCCTCGCCCGTCACCATCTCGTCGCGGGCGGCCCAGCGGAAGGCGCGCAGCCCGGCCCGCGATCGCAGGTCATAGGTTCGACCGCGATAGCGAACCGTCTCCGCCTGCCGTGCATCGACCAGTGAGTCGAAACGGCTGAACCAGTAATCCCTCCCCGAGACGATCTGGGAGGGGTTGAGGAACAGGGTCACCGAGTGGCCCATTTCCCGAGCGACCAGGCAGGCGCGGGCGCCGCCCCGGGTCGAATCGTCCACGGTCAGAACGTCGCCGTCACCGTTCTCGTCCGGATCGGCATAGGGAGACTGGCGCCGGGCCAGATGCCGGCGCAGGTTCTCCTCCGGCGCATACATCCGCATCGCCTGCGACGCGGCGTTCCAGCCCTCGACGCAGCCGTGGAGGATGTACGTCAGGCCCAAGCCGCGGAACCGTGGTCGGCACGTTTCGGCACGTCAGTGCTCCTTGATCGTCGTTCGATACATGATTCGGGTGTCCGCCGGGTCGAAGCCGCTCGACGCGTGAAGCATTCGCAGATTGTCCCAGACCAGCAGGTCGGAAAGTTTCCAGTCGTGGAAATAGCCCTCGGATTCGCTCACCCGGATGATATCCTGGGCCACCGCCTCGAGCAGTGTCCCCTCGTCGGAGCAGCCATGGATCCCGGTCGCCATCCAGGGCGAAAGGTGGAGGATCTTGCCGAGTCCGGCCACGGCGCGGACCGCGGGATGCGAAGCGCGCTGAGGCTGCGCCGGCGGGCGGGCGGCCCCGGCGGCGCTGTCCCCATTCTCGATCCGGAAACCGGCCGGCCGGCCGAACCGAAGGCCGTGAAGCGACAGGTCCAGCGCATAATCCACCCGGCACGGCTCGATCGCCTGGCGCAGCGAAGGGTCTATCCGGCGGTAGAGTTCGGCCCCGTCCATGAAGCCCGTCATGCCGCCGCTTCGAACCGTCCTCCCGCACCGCAGCAGGCGCGCCGGGTTGGGCCTCTCGTTATAAGGCTGGTCGAAGTGCCAAGGCATCCAGCCTGCCAGCCGTCGGCCGGCGATTTCGACGACGGTGCAGTTGCCGGGCTCCGTCACGACCTCCGCAACGTCGCCCCCCCTGCCGGGCCGCTCCTGGGCGGAGTCGGTTCGATAGTCCTTGAGCGACCCGAACACTTCACCGACCAGCGCCTGCGCGGCGTGACCGAGCTCGACCTCCTCGAGGACCAGCAAGCCGTATTTGCCGAGAGCGGCTCGAAGGAAGGAGCGAACCTCTTCATCCTCGAGCCGCGCGCATGTCACGCCTCGGATGCGGACTCCGAAGGGCAGTCCGCCGATCGGCCTGGAATCTATCTCCATTGGACCTTGTTGACCGGGGGCTTTTCGCTGTCCGGCCGCCTCACATAGTAGAAGACCGCAAGCGAGGCCCGATACAGGCCGGGCGGGCAGCGGTTCGGGCTTGGATGGCCGTGAAAGGTCGTCGTGTCGGACTTGAACAGGACCAGCCGATTGAACAGCGGCGCCACCGACCTGACCCTGACCGAGGCGTCGGCGGACCATAATTCGAGATCGCCGCCATAATCGGGGATCCAGTGCGGATTGATGTAAAGGAGCAGATTGATCGCCTGGTCGAAGCGCTCAGGGTCCGGATGCCGGCTCCGGTCTGCGTGAACGCGAAGCGAGGCGCCGCGTCCGGAGCATTGCAGGCCGCCACCCCACAAAGTCGGGTCCGTAACGAGGTCGGCGACCCCCGTGACCGCGGAGATCTCCCGGACCGCCTCCTCCCCGTTCAGCCGGAGCAGGATCGATCCTATCGAGGGAGGCAGCGCGGAGGTATCGGCAATTCCGCGCTTCGAATCCTCGGGCCGGCAATCTTCCTTCCCCCCGGATCCCCAATAAGTCCAGGAAGGGTGGTTGCTTGGAGGTATGCTCCGATAGGCTTGCCGCAATGCTTCCGGATCGAAAAAATCGTCGATCACGATGTGCGAAAACGGTTCGGCCGAACGGAACTTTTCGTGAAGATTGCTGAAGCTATTCGGCCAGCGCCACCACGATTGCCCCTCTGGGCCGCATGGTGTTGGGCTCGCGGCAGGCATGGTGAGCGCGCAATGCCTCCTTGGCGTGACGAGGTTGTTTCTATAAGTCCGCGCGTGACCTCATGCAACACCATCAGGCGAGCCCATGCCCTATCGAGAGGTTCTCCTGGGTCGCGGCGTTTGATAGTCGAGGTCCTGTTTTGCGTCGATGGTTCGAGCGGAGTGGGTGAGGCAGGGTGAAGAGTGAACTCGTCCTCGCCGTTCGTGCGTCGCCCGACTGGGCCGCGATGGCCGACGACATGGCCGCAGGGATGACCGTCCACCCGTCGCGCTATATGCCCGCGGACAATCCGCATTTTCCCCTCGACATGCCTGATCATATCGAGCGCTGGAACCGGTTGTCGGGAATCTCCTTCTTCGCCTGTCGGCAGAGGCTGCGCGAAATTGCGCAAAGGAACCTGGCGAGCGTCGAGGGGACGAGGCGGGTGCGCGCGCCCGAGGTCTCTGCCCTCCTGCAGGACGAGACCGACTCGATTTCCTTGTTGTTCTATCACGACGACGACGACTGGTTCCTTCCGGAGATGGCTCGGATCCTGGGCGGCTTGACCGCGGATCTCGAGCGCCTGGATGCTCTCGTCTTCCCCTTCTTCCGCCTGGCGACCAACCTGGTCACCTTCACCCGAGGCGGCGACACGTTCCCGGGGGCGCTCGGAAGGTGCGAGCCGTACCGCTACCGCTATTGCACCAACAATTACGGCCTGACCCGCCGCGCCCTCGAGCGCGGAAGTGCGGCTCTCGTCGAACATATCGGAGCGTCCGAAATGGCGGACCGGCTCGGCTTCGTGGACCTGCACCCGGACGTGGTAGTCAGCGCCACAAGCAAGTCCCCCTGCTCGGCCGGCTGGGTCCGCGAGCTGCCGGGCGACCCGATCGCGTTCCGAGACTATGTGGAACGCTACGTCGCCAGACTCGACGAGGTGCTGGATTCTTCGCCGCACGGGTGGATCAACGGCCCGCTAAGGGAGACGCGCGCCCTTTTCCTGGAAGTCCTGGGTTGAGGAGTCCTGCCGGGTCCCTGGCAGGCATTCCTCCACATATGCTTCCGGAGAGGTGGATCGAGAGCGCCGCGCGGAGAGGGGTCGTCGAAGCGGATGTTCGCCTCGCCTTCGATTCGTACCGCAATCTATTCGCAAGCGACGACGCCGTGCTTGCGGCCGGCGCCAGATGTACCTGGTTCGAGCCGCTCGGGGCTCGAGCGGTGCCGGCGATCGTTCACCGGCTGAAGGACTCGCTGGCGAGAGGGCAACCGCTCTCTCTCGTACGGGTGGGGAACGGCGAGGGCAACGCCGTCTCCATGCTCGACCGGCCCGTCACGAATGCGGCATTCGAGGGGTTTGACTTCGAATTCGTGAGCCAAAACGGTCTCTCGGTAAGCGTTGGAGAGGCGGTATCCCTCTCGCGCCAAGTCGTGGACGCGATCAAGTCCGCGGATATACAGGGATACAGGATCGGCAGGTTCGACGAAGCGACGGTGATTGCCCAATGCTTCGACCGAGGCGAGATATCGCCCGTCCTCGGGCTCATCCATGCGCGCCGGCTCTTCCATATGCAGTTGACCGCCTGCAGTTCGGAGCCCACTTGGTTCACCAACGCCTGGATACACCTCGATCTATTGCCTCACCTGGAAACGCTCTGCGAGGCCGCCCCTAGAATTCTGGTGATAACCGGTAGGCAGGAGCTGGAGGAGCAACTCAAGGCGCGGCTCGGTGGCAAGCTCCTCGGTCTCCTTCATGTGCCGGTGCAAGGTTATGCGCCGCAATCGCTGGCGGACTCCCACTTTGGCAGGTTCGAGCAGGTTCGATCCCGGATCAGGACCGAGGGTCTCGCCGGTGCCCTCGTTCTCGTCGGAGCCGGGTTGTTCGGCAAGATATACTGCCAGGATGCGCGGAATGCCGGCGCGGTCGCGGTCGACCTTGGGAGTGCCTTCGACCTGCTCGCAGGGGTCGCGACTCGGCCCGCTCATCGTGAGTTCGACCTCGCCGCGACCCGTTGGTGACCGCCGGCATTCGCGGGCGGTCAGCCGTGCCGCCGAACCAGAGCGCTGTGGGAACAGGTTGAATCGCCACAACCGTTCGCCCTGAGCCTGTCGAAGCCTGTCCCGAGCCGGCCGCCGCAGGCGGCAACCCAAGGGGGCCTTCCTTCTTGTTTTACCCTTCTTGTTTTACAAAGGGAAAGAGAGGGCTTCGACAAGCTCAGCCCGAACGGAGACGGGTCGATCCGACTCCCGAGCGCCCTAGAGCGGGATGGCTTTATGTTGATCCGTCATTGCGAGGAGCGAAGCGACGAAGCAATCCAGTGTCGTTCGAGGCCGCACTGAATTGCTTCGCTTCGCTCGCAATGACGAGGTGAATCGGCCTGACCCCATCACGCTCTGGCATCCCGACAATGGCGATCCGGCGGCGCAAAAACGTCGCTTACCAGCCCAACGTCGAGACCAGCCGTTGCCGCACGGACGTCCACTCATCGTTCAGAATGCTGAACAGCAGGGAATCCCGCACCCGACCGTCCTTATAGATGAGATGACGGCGGATCACGCCTTCTTGAACGGCCCCCAAGATCCTCATCGCTGCTTGAGAACTCAGGTTGTGGGGATCCGTGATGAGCTCGACACGGTTCACCGCCAGCTCTTCGAACACGTATGTCAGGGTCAGCAGCCTGACCTCGGCGTTGACCAGCGTTCCTCGCGCATCGGGCGCGTACCAGGTCGATCCGATCGCCAGCCGGCGATGGACCGGAAACATGTCGTAAAGGCGCGTGGTCCCGATAATTGCGTGGTCGTCGCGCCGCTTCACGGCAAAAGGGTAATGAATATCCTCCGCGGAGAGCTGCATGCTGCGATCGAACCAGCCATCGAAATCGTCGCCCGCGCCGTTGAAATCCATCGGGAAATAGGTCCAGATCCCTTGATCCAGGGCGGCGACGGCCCGCAGGGCGTCCCGGTGGTGCGAGTTCAGCGGAACAAGGTCGATCGCCCGTCCCTGCAACAGGCCGGGCCGGGCAAACGCGTCGCGCTTCAGCCCGGGCGCGGCCATTACCAGGCCCGCCGCCTCACGAGCGACGTGGCGAGCTGGCCGAGGAAATCGGCCATGCCCTCGAACTCCACGTCGGGGTATATGTAGAAGAGGGGCTGATCGCC
Organism: Allosphingosinicella sp.; assembly: GCA_035638835.1. Classification (GTDB taxonomy): domain Bacteria; phylum Pseudomonadota; class Alphaproteobacteria; order Sphingomonadales; family Sphingomonadaceae; genus Allosphingosinicella. The sequence continues at coordinate 45,981 of DASQZF010000173.1, forward strand.
CAGTCCGAGTACAGTCTGCGGATCGTCGACCCTCACCGGGATGGCTCCGCCTCCCTCCAGCGCGACGACCGGAAGCGTGCACAGCTTCAACCCGCCTCCCTTCGTGCGCTTGAAGACCGCGGAACCCGCCCAGGCCTGAACCGTCAAGCCGGCGACCGTCGGCACCGCCATCGCGATCTGCCCCCGTTTCGCGTGGATGGTCCAACGAATGTGGCCCGGCAGGCAAGTCAGGATCGGGTCCTCGTCCAAGTCCCGATCGCTCTTGATCTCGGCCATGTAGAGAATGGTGGCGTCCCACGCCTCGCGAAGCATTTCGCGCCGCAGCGCCTCCTTCGCGCTGTCGGGGAGGGCGAGCCCTTCTCCCTCTCCATCCTTCGAGGCGGCGAGGTCGGGAACAGTGGGGGACGGAGCCGGATAGGGCGTGAACAGGTGAGCGGTGATCTCGCGATAAAGCGAGCAATAGGCCGCGGATCCGGGCGCGTGGACGCGGCCCAGCGCCCGGTACGTGATCGTATAGACCAGCGACTTCAGCAATGAGACGAAACGCCCCTCCGGATTGGCGCGCTCCGGATCCGGCTCGACCTCCGCGGCGCGGCGAAGGGTCCGCTCCATGTCGTTCGGATCGAACACCGCGCACATCACCTCGGCGTAGTCGGCCGCGGCGGACGCCGCGATCGCCGCCTTGCGGGCCCGAGCGGCCGCGGGCAGCCTTTCCGACAGAAGGTCGCCATAATCGTGGATCGTCACGTAATCGTCGATCCCGAGCCGCTCGGCCCATTCGGTGAGGCCGCGGCGGTAGTGGCGCACGACGGCAGCCGATTCGCCCACCAGCGCGCTGAAGCGGGACCCGTCGGAGACGACCACGAACTCCGCAAGGGCGCCTGCGCCGGCCGCTCCCGCCCTCTCGCCGTACAAGATCTCGACCGTCAGTGCGATCTCGTAAAGGTCCAGAAGGAAATTCACCTCCGCCAAATCCGGCAGGTGCCCGCGGCATTTCAGCGGCGACGCGATCTTGAACGGCAGCGCGGGGATGGCCATCCGGACCGGTGTGCCGGCCTCGATCGCCGCCGCCACCTGAGCGCACAGCAGCTGCTTGGAATAGTTCTTACGGCTGCCGCGGGAAAATTGCCGGTCGAACATCGCCTCCGCGATGAACTGCGGAGCGCCGGCCGAGTCGGGGTCGGCCAGGCCGTAGTCCGCGAAATTCTCCTTCGCCCGCTGCCGGGCCTGCGCGGCGCGGTCGTGGGCGAAGCGCCTGGACGCGTCCACCAGCAGCGGCAACAGCGTTTCCAGGACAGCGTCGATCCCCATCGACAGCGACCGCCGCCGAATCTCCCCCTCGCTATAATTGTTCAGCCGCTCGTCGGTGCCGAAGCGGTGCATGAAATGCGAGCTGACGACCGCCTCTTGAACCTTGTCCAGACCGGGTTGGTACGCCAGGACCTTCAAGGATGAGGTTTCGTGGATCATATATTCCGAAAAACGCGCCCGCAATACGCGGCCCCGACTTGGTCAATAGGGTTGTCGAGGGCTATCAGGCGAAGTTCAAATGTCAAGCAGCGCGGCGCGGCCGGGCGCGCCTTTCAATCAAATGATGCGCATTTGCACCTTCCACTTTTGCCTCCTCCCCGATACCAAGTAGCAACTTGGCCATGGCAGTGTATCCTCCTCTTCATGGAACGGCGGCGCAGAAGGGAACCACGTTCGGTGCGAGCTCTGACTCCATGCGGGAACGGTTTCATCCGTAGCGCGCTCACGCGCGAGATTCCGGCGACGCGCGAATCGGACTCAGTCAACCTGGAACTCTCGAGCCGACAGCTGAAGCCGTTCGACGGCCACCGCCGCTTCACCTACGTCCAGGGCGGCATCAGGGTGATTCAAGACGCCGTGGACCCCGCGCGCGATCGCGCTCGGCCGGCCAAGCGTTCGTCAGCTCGGTGTTGACGCCGGCGCTGATCGACGACGTCTTCGTCGGGGTCCTCGCCCGCTGCCGGGACCTCGAGCGGGACGAGCGGTGAGACCGGCGCGGAAGGCACGGCGCGCGCCGCCGCTGCTGCTCGGAGTTGGTGCCGCCGCCTCATCGGCTCTCTGCGCCCTTCCCGCCGACGCCCAGACTCCCCCCACCGCGGCACCTGCAGCGGACTCGAAACCGAAGGAGACGAAGAAGCCCGACTCCGAAACGCCCGCCATAATTGTGACGGGTCAGCGCCCGCAAACGAAGCGGACCCCAGATTCGGTCACCTACGACACCAGGGACAACGCCCAGGGGCAGGCCGGCTCCGCCGCGGACGTGCTCGGCACCGTCCCCTCGGTGAATGTGTCGGGGGACGGCAGCGTCACGGTTCGCGGCAGCGGCAACGTCCAGGTCTACGTCAACGGCAAGCCCACGGCGTCGATGCAGGGGGAGAGCCGCTCGACGACCCTTCAGTCCATGTCGGGATCGTCGATCGCCGGAGTCGAGGTGATCACCACCCCCTCCGCCAAGTACGATTCGAACGGCGGCGCCATCGTCAATCTCATCCTGAAGAAGGGCGCCGACCCCGGCCCCCACGCCACCGTCACCGCCAATGCGGGCGATCGGGGGCGCAAGAACGTCGCCGTCGCCGGCTCCTACGGTGCGGGGAGCCTGGCCGCCAACCTGAACGTCAGCCTGCGCGACGACGTCCGCCTGACCCGAACGTTCGGCGATCGCCGGCTGCGCTCCCCGGACGGCGCCGTTATCGGCCGCAGCGTGCGGGTGGCGCGCTATACCCCGACCCACGCCCGGGCATTCCATGTCGACGGTTCTCTGGAGTACAGGCTCTCGTCCTCGGCGGACCTGGGTGCGGACTTCAGCTTCGAACGCAGCTCGCCCAAGAACCGCATCCACGAGCACCGTATCGACTATGATTCCGCCGACACGGTCATCTCCGAGTATGACCGGGTGCGCACCGGCGTCTACTACGGCCGCAGTTACGACGCGTCGGTCTATTACCAGCAGCGCGGTTCCCAGACCCGCGACAGCCTCAAGGTCGCGGCTCAGAGCGGCCGAAGCTCGATCGAGTTCGATCGCCCGTTCGTGACCACCTACACCGTGCCCGCAGTCCCGCCGACCGGAGAGCGGATCTACAATCGCTACGTCACCCGCCAGCAGCGGCTGGCGATCGACTACGAAAAGCCGCTCGGCCGGCGGGTGCGCCTCAGCCTCGGCATCGAACTGAAGCGCACCGACATTCGTCAGGACAACGGCCGGGCGTCGATCGATCCGGCGACGGCGGAGGACCTTTCCGACCCGCCGGTTCTCTATCTCTTCGACGCGCGTCAGACGAGCGCCGCAGCCTATGCGACGCTCCAGGCTCAGCTTGGCCGCTGGACCTTGCAGGCGGGCGAGCGCGGGCAGATCGTCACCATCGACCCGCAATTGTCGCCGAGCACGGCGCTCCTCCATCGGCGGATCACGGGCGCCAATCACAGCCTCTCGGTGACCCGCGAGGTCGGCGCCGGGCAAGTGTCGGCCAAGCTCAACCGGGCCCTGCAGCTCTTCGACCCGCGCGACCTCAACCCGCTCGTCACCTATGTAGACCCGGTGAACCGATCTGTCGGGGATCCGACGCTTCTGCCCCAGAAGGTGTTGAGCGCCGAAGCGGGCTACGGCCTCAGCAAAGTCGCCCGGGATGCGAGCGCGTCCTTCTACTACAAAAGGGTCGACGACATCCTGGTCGACTACAATTTCTTCATCGCCGACAACGTCCAGGTGAGCGCCAAGCAGAATTCCGGCTCCGCGAGCTCCTACGGCGTCGAGGCGATCCTGTCGGATGCACTGACCAAGAGGCTCAAATACAGCGTCACGGGCAACCTGTTCCGAAGCACCCTGCCGGTGCTGGACGGCGACGGCTCGCGGCAAACGGAACGGCTTTTCTCCTATATCGTCCAGGCTTCGCTCGACTGGAAGCCGAACGGCAAGAACCAGATCCGCCTCGACGGCAGGATCCAGGGCCCGACTCTCGTCCCGCAGGGCGTCAGATCGGGCACGGCCTCGCTAAACCTGGTCTGGCGCCATACGCTGTCGCCTCGCCTCGCAGTCTCGCTGACGGCTCAGAACATCGTTCAGCGCACCTATGTCACGACTCGGATCGACGCGCCGACGGCGTTCGACGTCAGCCGGTCCCTCAACGGGCGCCAGGCCATATTCGTCGGGGTCAGGTATAAGCTCCGTTGAACCGCGCCGCCCTTGCTCGATCGAACCGGGGGCAGGCCGATGTCGGCCTTCCAGGTTGATATGCCGGTCCGAACGTGATGACATTCAAGCAGGCTCTACCCAGAGGTTTGGCATCGTAAATGCGAATTTGGAAATTGCACGCGCTGGGTAACAACTTCGTCTTCGTTCGACACGAGGAGACGGTCGATTACGAAAAGCTGGCTGTGGCTCTGTGTCGCCGCGACGTCTCGGTCGGAGCGGACGGGCTGCTCTCGATCGATTTCGCCTCGACGCCGCCGATGGTGCGGATGTGGAACCCCGACGCCACTCCCGACTTCTGCGGCAACGGCCTGTGCTGCGCCGCGCTCCTCGTCAAGCATGCGGCGGGGCAAGAGGTGGCGTTGCTCGACACGCCTTTCACCGCCGTGCCGGTGCGCATCGAGCGGACCGACGGTCAGTCGGCGCAGGTGACGATCCGCATCCGGCACCCGGACTTCGACCCCCGGACGATCCCGCTCGAGATCGCTCACGGGGCCGCGGTCGAGGGAGGATGGCGAATCCAGGCCGACGATCGGACCTTCCATGTCGTGCCCGTCAGCAACGGCAACATGCACACGGCAATCTTCGTCGACGAGTTGCCGACGGAGGAGGACTTCGGCCGCTATTCGCCTCTGATCGAGACTCATCCGCTGTTTCCGTACAAGACCAACGTGCTCTGGTGCGCCGTCAAGGACAGCCGCCTGCAGATGCGCATCTGGGAACGAAGCGTCGGGGAGACCTTCTCGTGCGGCAGCGGCGCCGCCGCCGCCGTCGCGATCTGCGCCTATGCCGGGTACGACTTGCCGCGAACTGTCGAGGTCGTGATGCCCGGGGGAACCTCCCATGTCTCGCTGGGAGAGGACGGAGTCGAACTCACCACCCGGGCCACGCTCGTCTTCGAAGGAAATTTGATCGGCGAAACTTGAGCGAGGCGAGCGATCGGCGGGGGTCCGTGCAGCGGCTTTTGGTCGGCTGTTAAGAAAAGAAAGCGCTTCACTTTTCTTGAAGGAGGGATAGGCTGATCTCCAGGGCCCGTGTGGAGCTTCATCATGTCTCACCGTGAGCGCCGCCGGGACATTTATTTCGGAATCGAAATGTCCAAGGCGGCGATTCAACGATTGTCTGAGAAGGATCCGTGGGTCTCCTCCGCGAAGGTCGCCGCTTATTTGCTCGTCGTCGGCGTGTTCGTGGCCGTCTATTGCGTCAGCGACAGTAGCTGGCTTCGGGCGCTGGCGGTGATCGCGCTTGGCATAAGCTACGCTCACGGCGTGGAGCTGCAGCACGAGGCCTTGCACGGCAATCTGTTCGGCAGGCCCGCGCTCGACCGCACGGTCGGTGTCCTGACCGGGGCGCCGATGCTGGTCTCGTTCACCCAATATCGCGCCTACCACCTCCATCACCATCGCTGCGTGGGCACCGGGAAGGACGAGGAGCTGTTCGACTACACGCCGCAGTCGCTGAGCAATCCACTCTCGACGTTCCTGAGGGTGTGGAACCTGGTCAAGCTGCCGGCCTTCCTGGCAACCTTCCTCAGAATGCTGCAGGGGGAGTATCCCGACAAGGTCAAGCCAGCCGACCGGCGAGCCTTGCTGGCGGAATATACGGCCCTGTTCGCGATTCTGTCGCTCGCCATTGGCAGCGCGGTGTTGCTCGGCGACTCCACTTTGCTGATGCTGTGGGTCGTGCCGTGGCTCGCAGTCGCCGAGCCGGTCCATTTCATGGTGGAGGTGCCCGAACATATCGGCTGCAACCGGAGCACGCGGTCGATCCTGGAGAATACGAGGTCGTACCCCGCCCACCCGCTCTGGGCCTATCTGACCAATTTCAACAATTTCCACATCGAGCACCACCTGTTCCCGACCGTGCCGGCGCACCGTCTGGGGGTTCTGCACGCCGAGATCCGCCGCGCGCAGGGCCATTGCAGCGAGGGCTATTGGCACGCGCTCGGCGAGGTCTACTCGACCGTCCGCCGGGATCGCGAAGCCTAGAGCGCTCGGGAGTCGGGTCGACCCGTCTCCGTTCGGGCTGAGCTTGTCGAAGCCCTCTCTTTCCCTTTGTAAAGCATGAAGGAAGGCCCTGAGCGGCTGGCTGCTTGCAGCAGCCGCTCAGGATGAACTGCTCCTTCGGCGCAGCGGAGAGGCCGTTGCCGGTATTGAGTACGGACCCTAGGGCGTGATGGGGTCAGGCCGATTCACCTCGTCATTGCGAGCGAAGCGAAGCAATCCAGTGCGGCCTCGAACGACACTGGATTGCTTCGTCGCTTCGCTCCTCGCAATGACGGATCAACATAAAGCCATCACGCCCTAGAGGACGGGACGGCAGCCGCGCTCCCACGGCGCCTGCGCGCGTCCGGAGGCTCGTGCTTCGGCGAGCCGGCGATAGGCCCAGCCGGTATCGCGCCGCAGCGCCTTCAGCAGTCCGATCCGAAGCAGCCGCTCGATCTTGCGCTGGCCGAACGCGTTCCCCGGGCGCCGGAATACCTGCGCCGCATAGAAGCCGTAGGCGTTTACCGAATGCCGGTCGCAGAGGTCGGCATCGACGGCGAGCCGCGGATCGGGCCTGATGAAGGATGTCTGCGCCGGCGAGATTATGCGGCCGACGTGGAGCGCTGCGTTGCGGACCATATTGCCAATCGGATTGGAGAAGTCGCGAAACGCATTCAGGTTTCCGAAATCCAGCATTTCGAAAGTCTTCCCCTCCCAGTCGGCCGCGCTGGTCGACTGGACGTTTATCATCTCCAGCCGGCTGCCGCGGGTCGCCCGGATGGCGGCGGCGATCGCCGCGGCCTGCTGTCGTTCCGCGGCGTTGTTCACCTCGATCGGAACCCCATGATATTCCAGTGCGTCCTCGGTCGGATCTACGAAACCGAATGCGGTGCCCCCGCCGGTAGTCGTCAAGCCGAACAGGCGAAGAATCAGCTCGATGTGCAGCACCAGCTTTTCCTCGTCGGTCCCCGCCATCGGAAGGGCGTGCTGCCGGTCGGGACGAGCATGCGCCCGGCGAACGTGCAGCCCAGCGGCGCCCGTGCCGTGCCATCCGCCGACGATGTCGAAACCCAGATCCAGGACCGCGTAGACGGGCAGGACATGATAGCTGGGCTGGTAGCGCGCGAAGAGGGTGTCGATCAGCCAGCCATAGAAGAAGTCGGCAAGGGCGTAGCCGAGATATTCGAGCCCGCTCGAATAGGGCTGGTGGCTGGGAACCCGCCCGGGCGCCACGCCCGCGCCTTTCAAGTCCAGGAAGCCGGCCTGGCCCGGCTGCGCGGGCGAGTCGATCGGGACGACGACGGCTCTGCCGTAGCTGGGCGGCCGAAAGCCGGTCCGAATGCCCTCGCCCACCTCGACGGGGGAGTTCACCGCATTCGGCCTCGACTGCTGCTCGGAGATGAAGGCTCCGTTATGGATCAGCCAGTCGTCGATGGACTGGGGACACAAGCGGCCGGAGGAAGTGCAGGCGGCGCACCCGACCAACGGCCTCTCCCGACGAGCCTCGGCTCCGAAGACCTGAGGAAAGTCGTGAACGATCGCCCCGTAATTCGCGACCGCGACTCGCGCGGTGCGTACTGGAAGGACTGATTCCTGCGTGACGGGTCCGGTCGAAACCTCACCTATATCATGGATCAGGGGCCCGGCCGAACACCGCCCGAACATGCGCAGGTTCGATCCTTAAATCTTTATTTGCCGTCAAGCATCTCTTCGGCGAGGAACACCCCTCCGGCGACCCTGGAAATCTCGCCCTCGGTCATTTCGACGACGGCAGGAGCAGTCAGCTCCTCGGTGACGGACGCCAGATCGCGCGCAATCTTTTTGGTCATGGTCAAGTCCCTTCTTCACTGCCAGTACTACACAATGGTGTAGCACCAGCAGTCTCCCGCGTCGCTCAGGCGCTGTCAACCTCTTTGTTCCTCCTCGACAAAGGTGTCGGCGAGTCGTTCATCCGCCGCGATAAGCAATTGCCCGGATCGGCGCCGCACGGAGCATAGACGGGCCGAAATGGCCTTGCCCGTTAAAGTGCAGCAACCTTGCAAGGTGGAGTACTCGGCGTTCACTTCGTCGACGCATCGAATTCGATAAGTCGCCAACGGAAGTACACGAATTCCGGGGCCGGAACCCATCGTCCGGCGCTGCGAGCGACGGGGGCAGCCTATCGGGGCGCCGGTTCGTCGCTTTCCAGGCCGCTGTCCGCCAAGGCGATTCGCCTGATGGCCGCCGCGCCGGCGAAATCGAGCTCGGCGCGCCTGTCGACGTTCGGACCTTTCCGCAGCGCCGCCGCAGCCTCCTCGAACATCGCCGGCAGCCGTCCCGGATCGAGGTCGAGGTCGATCGTGGCGAACCTGCGCAGGCAGGCTGCATGCGCATATTGTTCGTCGCGCTCGCTCTTGCGATTGGGCACGCAGATTATGCGTGCGGTCCCCCGTAGCGACTCCAGGAGGGAGTTGTAGCCTCCGGAGCTGATCACGATATCCGCCGCCGAATGCCAGCTCGACAGATCCGGCGCGTCATCATGCAGTCGGAGCTTCGGATTCGCCGCCGCGCAGGCCGTCAGGCTTTCGCGGGGCAGTCTCGACCTGGGCCCAATGACGATGTCGAACGCGAACTCTTTGTGCGTGCGCGCAAGCTCGCAGCAGGCCGCGATCAGACCTTCGCCGAGCTGCCCTCCCCCGGCGGAGGCGACGGCCCAGAAATCCCCGGCTCCAAGCCCGCGCGCCCTCCGGCATTCGGCGATCGCGTCCGAAGCGATCGGCTCTATGACGTAACCGACCGGGCAGAGCTTGCCGGCGACCTCATCGAAGGCCCGGTAGCGCTTCCCGAAATCGAAGACCCGTTGGTCGATGGCTAGGAAAACCCGATCGTAATGGCGCTTGATCGAGTCCCGCGCCTTGCCGGCGAGAAGCAGCTCCGCGAGATTTTCGGTCTCGTTCTGGACGCCCCGGGTAACGAGATATTTCAGGCATTGGGCGCCGGCGACGATCGGCTCGAGCTCGTCCCGCATACCGAGCGGCAGATGGTCGACGAACATGACATCGGGCTTGAACGAATCGACGATGCCCTGGAGCAGGTTTCGCCGAAGATCGAGCGCCTCGCCCGCATCGACCGACAAGTAGGGCTGGCGTCCCCAATAGGAGGCCTTCTCCGGGAGAAGGCTGTCCCAGGCGGGAAGGTGGACATATTCGCACTCGGGCGGGACGAACCACGCCGCCGCAGCCCTGTGGCTGGTGACGATCAGGCAGGAGAAGGGCCCTTGGAGCGCCTTCGCGATACTGGACAGGCGGCGGAGGTGGCCGATCCCCGTCCCTCCGTCGAACACGAAGAAAATGGCGCGCTTCTGCGGGCGGAGCTGGCCTCGATCACCCATCCCGCGCAACTTCCGCAGAACGATACGGCACCAGACTCAAATTCCTTTCCTGATAGACGATCCGGAAGGCAGCCGCTTCAACGACCCGCGGAGACAACGGATCGGGAGGACCGAAATCAAGGCCCATGCGCCCTTCCAAGAGACATCTTCCTTCCAGGGCGGGTTTCGGATCGTCCCGAAGGCCCTCCTCACGTCCTACCATCCGGACGTCACGTGCAGCCATGAAGGCAGCGGCCGTGCGCCTCGTCCGCGTTGTACGGGCGACGGCGGGGCACCGCCCCCCACAAGGAAACCGGTCATCATGAGGGCGATCTTCATCGCCTGGTTGCGACCGGTGTCTCGAAACTCGACCGCCAGGGCTTTACCCGCCTTCTCCGCCTGATGCGCGAGATAATCGAGGAGGAGCGGGCCGATTCCACGCGACATGACCCGGCAGGAAACGAGGATCAGCTCCACCGTCCACCGCTCCGGCCCCTGTTCGAGGACGATGAGCGCCACCGTCCCGTAATGTCCGAACCGGTCCTCCAGGGTCGCAACCAGCAGGGTGGGAGCGCCGCGGTCGATCATTGTCGCCAGCTCGGCGCTGGAGAAGATCCTGCCGGTCGAGTTCAGCTGGTTCGTCCGCTGCACCAGCTCCTCGGCGCGATCCAGGTCGTCGTGCGTCGCCCGCTGAAGGGTCATTCGCAGCGCGAGGGTCGCGAGGAAGGCCTGCGGCGTGTCGGCGAAGCTCTGCTCGGCGTCCCGCCGCTTCATATCCTCCTGGTACAATCGCCGCCGACGCTCCGATTCGCCGGTGACCCGCAACCCATCGAGCAGCCCGCTCTGTCGCAGCTCCGCCAGGCGAGCGACGTTCAGCACCCGAAGTTCCGGAGCGGCCGACCGCGCCTCCTCCAGCTCGAAATCCGAATCGTCGATAAAGACCGCCGAATCCAACCCGATGTTCAGCTGCTCCGCGATTCGAACGATGCTCAGCGACTTGGCGCCCCATCCGATCTGCGGGTACAGGAAGAGGTCTCCAAGGCCGCTCCCCTCGAGGTGAGCGAGCGCTGCCGCCGGGTCGTTCCTGCTGGCGATCGAATGGAGGATGCCCTTGCGGTCCGAGTCCCTGATGAAGTCGGCCACGTCGGGGAAGACGACGCACGAATCCCCTTCCATCAGGATGCCGTCCCAAAGCGTATTGTCGAGATCCCAGACAATCAGCTTTATCGCAGCCCCTGCTCCTGCGTCGAAAGTCAAACCCGCGCTCCGGTTCCAAGCTCGCGGCCGATGATATCCTCGAGGAGCTCGCTCGGGCCCTCGATGATCTCCGTGACCTTCGAATCGCGCAGGAGCCGCTCGGGAACGGAACCCGTCAGCAGCCCGCGGGCGCCGTGCAATTGTACGGCGGCGTTGGCGCAATCCACTGCGGCTTTGGACGAGAAATATTTTGCAAGCATCGTTCGGGTGATCGAATCCTGCGCCTGCGCGACCCGTGCGCGGCCCGCATCCATGCACATCAGGCGGGCCGAACGCGCGCCTGCGGCCATCCGAACGAGGCTGGCGCGCACGGCCGGCCGATCGGCCAGCACTCCCCCGAAGGCCGAGCGCTCGCGCGAGTATCGGACCGCGGCGTCGAGCGCCGCATCGGCGATTCCGACCGCACCCCAGGCGACCGAGTAGCGGCCGTGGTCGAGCGCCGTCTGCGCCACATGGGAAAGGCCGAAGCCTGGTCTTCCCACCAAAGCCGCCGCCGGGATGCGGCACTCATCGAGTTCCAGGTGCGCCATCATCGCGGCGCGCGTCCCGGCCATGTCGGGCACCGGCACTTTCGACAGGCCAGGAGTGTCCGCCGGGACGAGCAAAGCCGCCGCGCCTTCCGCCGGAATCGTCGCGAACACGAGAAAGAGGTCGGCGATGAGGCCGAAGCTGGTCCAGGCCTTGGCGCCCGTCAGGACCAGCTCATCGCCTTCGCGGCGGGCAATGGTCTGGATTGCGCCCGAATTGCTACCGGCGCTCATTTCCGACAGCGCGAAGGCGCCCAGGAGGCGGCCGGCAGCGAGCTCCGGGAGGACATCTGCCTTGAGCTGCGCACTCCCCCAGCGAAGCAGGGTGGCGGCGACCATGTCGTGAACCGTCATCAAAGTGCGGCACGAGGAGCAAGCGCGCGCGATTTCGGCGGTGAGAAGGCCGTAAGTCGGGGGATCGAGCCCGCCGCCGCCGCACCCGGTGGGGAGCGGCGAGCCCAGAAAGCCGGCGTGCCGTAGCGAGTCGATCACCGAATCGGGTAAGCGGCCCGAGCGATCGGCCGCGGCCGCGTGCGGAGCGAGGCAGCCGTCGGCGAAGATCGCGAACGCGCGCCGCCGCTCCTCCCATACGGCCGAGCTCGACGTCAAAGCCGCTCTCGCTTGCGTCCCACAAATGCCGCCAAATTCGCTATGGAATCGAAGTTCTCGAGGACGAGATCGTCGTCGTCGACGGCCAAGCCGAACTGCTGCTCGATGTAGCAGATGATCTCCAGACCGAAGAGCGAGCTGACCGACCCCGTCTCGAAATATTTCTCGTCGACGGCCACCGGTCGCCCGATCCGCTCCTCTACGAACGCTCGGACCCGGTCGGTTACCGCCATCCTGTCGCTCATGTCAGGCATTCCCGGCAAAATCATAACGGAAGAATCCTTGGGCGGTCTTCCGGCCGAGCCGGCCCGACCGGGTCATGCCCTTGAGCAGAGCAGCGGGCTCGAACTTCGAATCGCCAAAATGGTCGCGCAGCGATTCGAGGGAGAGCTGGATGGTGTCGAGGCCGATGAGGTCCGCCGTCGCCAGCGGCCCCATTGCGTGGCCGAAGCAGCCGACGAAGATCCGGTCGACGTCTTCCGCGCTCGCCGTCCCCGCCTCGACGACCTGTATGGCTTCGTTGATCGTCAGCATCAGGACCCGGTTGGACACGAAGCCGGGGGTGTCTTTGACCAGCACCCCGGTCTTGCCGATTCCGGCCAGGAGGTCCAGCGCATCGCGCATCGCCTCGGGCGAGGACTGCGCTCCCGCGATCACCTCCACCAGCGGCTTGGTGGTGGCAGGGTTCATGAAGTGAATTCCGACGATCCGGTCCGGACGGCGGATCAGTCGGGCCAATTCGGTGATCGGGTGGGTCGACGTGTTGGCTGCGACGACCGTATCGGGCCGGCAGGAATTGTCGAGGCACGCAAAGGCAGAGCGCTTTGCCTCGATGTTCTCCGAAACATTCTCGATGACGAAGTCGACCTCGCCGAGCGCGTCGAACTCGGTCGTGAAGGCGATCCGGTCCAGCGTCCGCGCGATGAAGCCGGGGCGGCCCTGTCCCGTCAGCGCCTTTCCACGCAGACTCGCGCGGATGGTCGCGCCGGCCGCCTTAAGGATATCGGGCGAAAGGTCGATCAGAACGACCGGGTGGCCGTGCGTCGCCAGCGTTTCGGCGATGTCCCTGCCCATGACTCCGGCACCGACGACGCCGACCCGCCGCTTCCCAAGGTCTCCGGCCGCGGGCGCCACTGCATTGTCGTCATTGTCTGCCAACCGCTCGCCTCTAGCCACCGCAAACTTGGTCGCCGACCTTGCGCATCCGTCCGAAATTCCGTCCGATAGCGGCAATCATAGCCCGCACCATTGCCCGTTGATCCGACGACGATGCCTGCTCCCCGCTCCATTTGCAACGGGTGCAATTACGCCCGCGCGGATCCAACTCGCCCCTGTGATGCGACAACCGGACAACCCGCGCCGCCGTTCGAATCGTGGCGCTGACGGCATGATTACTTACGTCTTTTCAGCCGTGGGGGGTCACTGTTAAGGAAAGACGGCGGGCGGACCGGCGCTGTTCATGTGATGGCCATGCCCACGGACCGGATATCTGGAGGATGGTTAGCTGCGCGTCGACATGATCCATGGCTGCGTCGCGCAGTGGCGGTCCGACGCCCAGGCCCATCGCAACTATGTTGGCGAAGCGGAGCTCGTCGCGTTCCTGCGCCGTCAGCCCCGACGCTACGACCACCGGACGGCCGCGCTGACGATCGACGATTCCACCGCCGGCGGCGCCCGCGCCTGCCTCATCGCTCGAGAAGAGGGGCACGAGGTCGCCCTCTTCCTCAACCCCGCGCAGATCGAGCGGCGGCGCACTTATTGGTTCAGCACTCTCGACGCGATGCTTGACGCCACGCGCGTTCGCCGCCTCTCCTTCGATGGCGAGGAGCACGAACTCGACAGGCGCCGGGGGATGCGCGCGCTGCGGCTGGCATGCAAGGCGCGGCTGAAGGCCATGGCCGAAGCCGACACCGACGGGCTGCTCGACGAGCTGGCTCTGCGACTGGGGGTCGCCGGGGTCGACGTGCCGGCGCATGGGCGCACGATCGAACGGTCGGAGGTGCGACAGCTCGACGCCGCCGGGGTGCGCATCGGCAACCATGGCTGGGACCACCGTGACGTGGCGGCGATGCCGGGGGCGGAGGTGGGGGAGGACTTGCGCGCCGCGGCGAACTGGTTCGAAGAGGCAATCGGCGCGCGACCCGCCGACTACGCCGTGCCCTACGGCTTGGCACGACTGCCCGACGAGGCGGCAGCCGAAGTGAGCGGCGTCATCTTCCTGGCCGACCCTGCCATCCCGGGCGGCGAGGCCGGCACCCGGCACTGGAATCGGCGGGATGTCAGCGGAGACATCCGCCTGGCCGCTTCTTGAGCTGCTCGTCGGGACGGCGCGAGGACGGCCCGGTCCGCAGACGCCCGACAGCGGAGCGCCGCCCCCCGATGAGAGCCGGACGGCGTCGATGGACACTTCATCAACAAGAAGCCGTCCGCTATATTTGCTGGCATGGATGGCACATTCCCCTCCAAAAGGAGGAAACATCGACGAGGCAGGACTGTTCGTGACCGAGCATAGCTCCTCGCTGTTTCGACCAGAGGCGACTCGGCATCACGCGAATCGACTGCACGGCAATGTGACAATCGCGACGCCGCTCGCCTGGCAAGTCATCGGCCTCCTGCTCCTTGTCGCGCTGGTCGCGACTCTCGTCTTCCTAAGCGTTGCGTCCTACGCTCGGGTCGAGGTCGTGTCCGGCAAGATTGCACTGGATAAGGGGGTGGCAATCATCTTGCCGACGCGCGCGGGCGTCGTCGAATCGGTCATGGTCGCAGAGGGGGAGCAGGTTCGGGCGGGCGAGAGGCTCGCGCTGATCCGCGCCGAGCAAAGCCTGATAGACGGCCGGAGCGCACCGCAACGGATCCGGGACGCCTTGGCTCAGCAGGACACGCAGCTCGCCGATCAGACGAAACTGAATCTCGAGGCCTCGACGGCGGATCAACAACGATTGACGGCGCAGATCGATGGCGATCGCGCGATCATCTCTTCGCTCGGGGCGCAGATCGCGGACCAGCGAGATCTCATCGCGGCGGCGGAGGCGGACTATAACAACGCCAGAGAGGTGGCGTCTCGCGGCTACATCAGCAAGCGGGAATTGGAGCAGCGGCGGGTAACCATCGTGACTCGACGTCAGCAACTCGCCCAGCTGCAGCAGGCCGTATCGGATAAGCAAGCGGCCATAGCCCAGGCGCGCCGGGCGATCGCCCAGGCGGGGATCTCGGCCAGAGCGCAGGCCGCGGGCATGCAATCAAGTCGAGCCTCACTGTCGCAGCAGCAGGTAGAGGCGGATCTCGCGCAAGGCTATGCTCTGAAATCTCCTACGGACGGCGTCGTTACCGCCCTCACCGCCCGGCCGGGTCAGCCCGTTACCGCAGAACAGCAGTTGATGATGGTGATTCCACGCGGGGCGCAACCCACCGCGGAACTCTACATTCCGATGACCGCGGCGGGCTTCATCGCGCCCGGACAGGAGGTCCGGTTATCGATCAGCGCGTTCAACTACCAGACGTTCGGCACGATCGAGGCTCGAGTTCTGACCGTCTCTCGAGCGGCGGTCATCCAGCAGGGGGAGAAACTACCGGTGCCAGTCTTCCTCGTCACTGCCGCGATCGAAAAGCCATGGATCATGGCATTCGGCCAAAGGCAGCCCCTGCTGCCGGGGATGACTCTGTCGGCCCGAATCAGCACCGAAAAGAGAAGCCTCATCGAATGGCTGTTCGAGCCGCTGTTCGCGGTCGACCGGCGTTGAGCTCCATCCTCGACATGGGCTTGTGGCGGCGCAACCGCGTTCGCCTGATCCGGCAGACCGAAGTCGCCGAATGCGGCCTCGCCGCGCTCACGATGGTCGCGAACTACCACGGCTACGACACGGATCTCGGCACTTTGCGCCGGCAGTTCCAGCCCTCGCAGCGCGGCGCGTCCCTGAAGTCGCTGATCGCGATGGCCGATCAGCTTGGACTGACTCCGCGCGCGGTGAAGCTGCCTCTCGAAAATCTCCAGCATCTCCACCTCCCCGCCATCCTCCACTGGGACATGAACCATTTCGTGGTCCTGGAACGGGTCGCCCGGGGCAAGGCGCTCGTCCACAACCCGGGAGGCTCCTCCCGATGGAGTCCGATCAAGGAGATTTCCGACCATTTCACCGGTGTCGCGCTCGAGCTGCGGCCGACCGAGGAGTTCGACCCTCTCCATCGCCGCGAGCGTCTCAGGCTGCCGCAGCTGTGGCGACGGATCACGGGCCTCAAGCGCGCGCTCGTCCAGACGATCGTTCTAAGCCTGGTGCTGGAGGCTTTCGTCCTCGCCTCCCCTTACTACACCCAGGTCGCGATCGACAGCGCCCTTCCCGCGCTCGACTACGACCTGCTGACCATCCTGGCCCTCGGTTTCGGCCTGTTCACGATCATCAACGCCGGCGCTTCGCTGCTCCGGCAGTTCGTACTGCTCTCGGCCGGAACGTCGCTCGGCTACGGTATCGCAAGCAATGTCGCTCGGCGCCTGTTCCGATTGCCGGTGTCCTGGTTCGAGAAGCGCCATGTCGGCGACGTGCTCTCGCGTTTCCAGTCGGTCGCTCCGATTCAGCAGTTCATGACGACCGGGGCGGTGTCGGCGATCATCGACGGCAGCCTCGCGATATTCACCCTTGTGCTGATGTTCCTCTACAGCGGCCTGCTCACCCTCTCCGCTCTAGTCGCCTTCGGCCTTTACGCCGTCGTCCGCGCCCTCTCTTTCTCGGCCCAGCGCCGGGCGCAGGAGGAGACGATCGTCGCGACGGGCCGGGAGCAGCTGGCGATGATCGAATCGCTGCGCGGCATCGTCACCCTGAGGCTGTTCAACCGGGAAACCGCGCGCCATTTGCTGTGGCAGACGCGCCTGGCCGATTTCATGAATGCCAGCGTCTCGCTCGCCCGGGTCAAGATCTGGCAGTCGACCGGAAGCATCCTGATCTTCGGCCTGGAGACGATCGTCTCGGTCTGGATCGCTATCCGGCTGGTGATCGACGGCGGATTCAGCGTCGGCATGGTGTTCGCCTACATGGCCTACAAGACCCTGTTCCTGCAGCGCGGGGCCTCGCTGATCGAGCAGTCGATCGCGTTCAGGATGCTGAGCCTGCATCTGGAGCGCCTTTCCGACATCGCCCTGGCCGAGCAGGACAAGAGCGTCGCGGAACGCATCCACTCGCAGTCGCCCTTCCAGGGCAGGATCGAGCTGCGCAACGTCAGCTATCGCTACAGCCCCGCGGATCCGCTGGTCCTCGAGGACATCAATCTCGTCGTCGAACCCGGCGAGCTGGTCGCGATCACCGGCCCGTCCGGCGGCGGCAAGACCACCCTGTCCAAGGTGCTGCTCAGCCTGATTGAGCCGGACGAGGGGGAGCTGCTTGTCGACGGCAAGCCGCTCCGCAAATTCGGGTACAGGAACTTTCGCGAGCAGATCGCGGCCGTCCTGCAGGAAGACAGCCTGTTCGTCGGATCGCTCACCGAGAATATCGCCCTTTTCGACGACGAACCCGACATGGAGCGGGTCGTCGCCGCCGCCTGCGCCGCCGCCATCCACGACGATATCGAGGCGATGCCGATGGCCTACGACACGCTGGTCGGGGACATGGGCTCGGCGCTTTCGGGCGGGCAGAAGCAACGCCTGCTGCTGGCCCGGGCGCTCTACCGGCAGCCCCGGCTGCTGGTGATGGACGAAGGCACGTCGCATCTCGACGCCGCCCGCGAGCAGATGGTCAACGCGGCGGTCGCGAAGCTCGGGATCACCCGGATCATCATCGCGCACCGCCTCGAGACGATCATCTCGGCGACCCGGATCCTGTCGGTCGACAAAGGCCGCCTCACTGACGTCAGCGACCGATACGAGCGCTTCCGGGACGGACCACGCGTCCCGGTCTAGAGCGCTCGGGAGTCGGATTGACCCGTCTCCGTTCGGGCTGAGCTTGTCGAAGCCCTCTCTTTCCCTTTGTAAAACAAGAAGGAAGGCCCTTCGACAGGCTCAGGGCGAACGGTTGTAGCGATTCAACCTATTCCCACAGCGCTCTAGCGCCTGAACCCGGCCGGGATGCGCAGGATGGTCGCCGCATCGCGGCGAAGCGCGGCGACGTCGGCGCAGCCCGAGAGAGCGAGCGCGTTCGCGAACTCGTCCGCCAGGATCTCCAGCGTTCGGGCGACTCCCCGCTCGCCATCCACCGCCAGCGCCCAGAGGGCGGCGCTGCCGATGAAGGCCGCATCGGCGCCGAGCGCGATCGCCTTCGCCACGTCGGTCCCCCGGCGGATGCCCCCGTCGACGAGCAGCGGCACCCTCCCCGCCACCGCGTCGGCGACCGCGGGTAGGGCGCGCAGCGAGGCCATCGTCCCGTCCAGCTGCCGGCCTCCATGGTTGGACACCATGATCCCGGCCGCTCCGGAGGCGAGCGCCGGTTCCACATCGGCCGGGTTCATCACGCCCTTGACGAGCACGGGCAGAGCGGTCGCGGCGGCGATCGCATCGACATCCTTCCACGTCGCCCCCGCGTCCAGCGCCGCGCCGGCGAAGGAATGGATGGGGTTGTTATGGTCCAGCGCGGCAATGCGCTCGAAACTCGCCGGGGCGACCGCGGCGGGCAGCATAAACCGGTTGAGAAGGTTGCGGTCGCGCTTGCCCAGGACCGGGGAGCCCACCGTCACCACGATCGCCCGGTATCCCGCCGCCTCCGCCCGGTCGATCAGCTCCCGTCCGAGGCCGCGGTCCTCCAGCACATAGGTCTGCAGCCACAGGTCGGGATGCCGCGACCCTATGGCGATCTCCTCGATCGGGCAGCTCGCCATCATGCTGACGATCATCGGCAGGCTCTGCGCCCGCGCCGCGCTTGCCGTCGCCACCTCGCCATCCGGATGGACAAGGCGGTGGAGCGCCGTCGGGCCGATTCCAACCGGTGCCGCGAATGTGCCGAGCGCGCCCGACCAGCTTGGGTCCACGCTCGCCACGTCCCGGAGCACCAGAGGCGCGAACTGGACCGAATCGGCGGCCGCACGGTTCGCGCGCCGGGTAAGCTCGTCGCCGGCGCCGCCGTCGATATAGTCGAAGATCTCCCGGTCGAGCCGCGCCTGCGCCGCCGCGCGAAAGCCGTCGAGGTTGACGATCGGCGGGCCATGCGCCGGTCTGTGGGGCGAACGATAGCCGGTGGCGAGGTCTTCTGCGACGATCGCGGCGATGGTCTCGTCACCGCCCCGGTCGAGCGCGAGCGGCGCGCATGGCCCAGCGCCGGCTTCCTCCCAGAACGCCAGCAGCACCGCCTCCACGTCTTCGAGCTTTTCCACAAGCCGGACGGGATGATGGCCGGACAAGGCGTTGGCGAAGCGGACCTGCTCGTCGTCGTCGCCGCTCTGGCTCGGGTGGACGATGACCCTCGCGCCGCCGAAGGCGGCTTCGAGCACCGAATTGTAGCCGCCCGACGTCACCAGAACGGCGGCGTCGCGGTGCAAGTCCGCGAGGTCGTCGCGTTGCTGGCGCACCTCGCAATTGGCGGGCGCGTCCAGGTCGGCGACCTTGAGGCGGGAGCGGGGACCGAGCACGATCTGGAAACGGATAAAGGGATTCCGCCTCGCTATCGCCACGCACTCGACGATCATCGGTTCCGCCCGATACCCTCCGCCGCCGGAACACACGATATAAGGGGCGCCGCTGGGGCCCGACGCCTCCGGAGGCGCAGTCACGAATCCAGCGTAGCGCGTGATGGCCCGGGCCTCCGGGCAATAATCGTCATCGTCCGCGACGTTCCCCAGGCGTGGGTCGGAGGTGACCAGGATGCGGTCGTAATGCGCCGCGATCGCCCGCGTCGCTTCGCCGCTCAGCACGAAGCTGTCGGACGTATCGGCGATTCCGCGATGGATGAGGTAGCGCGTGCAGTCCATCGTCTCCAGCACCGGCTGCAACTCGTGGCGCTGGCCCATCGGCAGGTAATCGACGATCATGACGTCGGGCCGGTAGAGGCGCGCCACGTCGAGGATGGCGCGCGTCCGGAAGGCGAGCGCTCCGCCCGGCTTGAGATCGATCCAGGGCGGCCGGCCGACGCGCTGCGCCCTGTGCGTACTCAGCCCGTCCCAGTCCGGCAGCTTGACCAGGCCGGTGAGGGGCGGAACGATCCAGGCGGATTCCCGCATGCCCGAAAGCACCAGGGTCGAGTAATTCGGCGCCAGCGTCCCCGCGATCCGGGAGATTCGCCGCAAATGCCCCATGCCCATCCCCTCATGGGCGTAGAGCAGCACGCGCTTCCTAGCCACAGACCGCCTCCCGCCGCAGCAGGTCGATCCAGCGGCTCCATTCCGCCTGGCGGTCGAAGCGGGCGCGATAGGCCGCAACCACATTGTCGTCGATGGTCCAGTCTCCTTCGATCATCTTGCGCGCCAGCCCGGACAGCTCGGCGTGGAAGGCCGGCGCGTCGGCGACGGGCGCCAGCCTCAAATGGTCCGCGCCGGGATCCTCGAACAGCTCGCCGCACCGAGTCGTCACCATCGGGATCCCCGCGCACAGGGCTCGAGCCCGTCCCTCCGACGATCCCTCGCCGAGCGTCGCGGAAGCGTAGATGTCCGCATCGAGCATCCTTCCGATCATGTCGCCGGGCTCGAGGTGCCCCGGGAAGGAGGTGGAAAGGCCGGGCACTTGCGAGGCCTCGCCTCGTCGTTCCGCCCAATAGGTGCTCTCGCGCGGCTGGTCACCCCCGCAAATCTCGAGATGAACGCCGATCCCATTCCCGGCGAGCGCACGACAGGCGTCGATCAGCACCCCCGTCCCCTTCTTGAAGCTGAAGCCGCAATCCGCGAAAATCCGGATAGGCGAAGCCGGCGACCGGCGCCAACGCGCCTCGGGCACGTCGACCGAGGTGCCGATCACCTCCATTCGCGCGTTCGGCACGAGCCGCGCGATGCCGCGCCGCTGCTCCTCGCTCTTTGCGACGACGAGACGCGCCGACGCGCAGACGTCCTGGAACAGGTAGCGTTCCTCCGGATTGCGCAGGCCGCGCGCATAATCGGTCCCGACCACGACGGCGACGTGGCCCAGGCTCAGCTCCTGGGCGACGAGGTGCGCGGTGAACCCCGCCGTTGTAATGAAATTGGACAGGACGATCTGCGGTTCGGAAGACGACCGCTTGGCGATCTCCGCCTTCAGGCACGCGAAGGCGACCCTGGACCGGTCGCGGGCGAGGGCCTGCGACCCTACCCACAGGTCACGTAGCGGCGCAGTCCAGACATCCGCGAGAGGAGCGACATCGACGATCTCGAACGGCGCGTCGCGGTTCAGGTCGGCGACCGCCGGGTGTGCGCAGATGTAGACGATCGGACGGAAACCCGCCTCGCTCAGCATTGTGGCGAGCGCCTCCGTCCATCGCTGGAGCCCGCCCGGCTGCGGCGGGAAAACATTGGATACGATGTGGACACTTATCATGATCTCGAAGGTTAGCCGCCGCGCTTGACCCGCTGCAAGCGTCGTCGACGCGATCGACATCATGAGCTTTCCTGCCGGCGGCGCGATCTTGCCGCCGGTCGGGTCAGGCGTGCTACAACTCGCCCGGGCCGATTCTGGCGTCGAGGGAGCTTCCGTGCCGCAGCTGCAAGTCTTCGAATGGTACGCCTGGGAGAATTTTCTGATCACCCACATCGCGCCCAACGCGGCGCGCGTACCGGTTACTCCGGGCATCCGCTTGTGTTCGGTGAAGCAGCGCGTCGCGCCCGCGATCGTCCATGTGGACTTGAGCCGCCCCCGCACCGTCTTCCCAGACTACGAACGCTGGTTGCTGAGTTACGAGAAGCTGGGCTTGCCGGTTCTCAACGGCTATTGCCTCAGCATCGACAAATGGGCGGTCCAGGACGCCTGCGCCGCGGCGGGGTTGCCGCAGGTCCGGGCGGCGCGCGACGGCGATCCCGACGAGATGCTGATCATCAAGACCCGGGCCAATCATCGCGGCCTGTACGAGCAGGAGCTGTCGCCGGACATGGCCGGCGACATGATGCCGCCGCCCTGGCCCTACCCCGAACGCGTTCACCGGCTGGCGCGCCGCGACATGCCCGAGGCCATGTGGGATGACCCCCGGATCGCGGTCGAGCGCTACATCGACAACGCGCAGGGTCTGTTCCAGCGCGCCTATGTCGCCGGCGACTATGTCGCGGTCGCCACGTCCGCCTCGCCCAAGCTAATCAAGGAGATTGATTACCGGAAGGCCGTCGACCTCATATCCACGACCTCCGCTTCGGAGCGCCCGAACGATCCTCGCGATCCGCTGTCGGCCGCGTTTCGGCTCGCGCAGGCGATGCGAGTGGATTTCGCCGCGCTCGACTTTGCGCTCGACGACGCGGGCATCCCCCATCCGATCGACCTGAACACGACGCCGGCGGGGTGGAGGGATCCCACGGTCAACCCGCGGCTGATTGGCGAGTTGATCGATGCGTTCGATCCGCTGCTGGCCAACGGCTCGCGCTACAGCCCGCCGCGGACGTCTGGCGATGTCGAGCGTATTGCGATCGAGACCAGCTGAAGGAAGTGGCCAAGCCATTGCCCGGCTGGCCTGCCTGGGGCCGGTTCGAACGGGCATCGGCCGGTATTCCCCCAAAAGGGTTGACTAGTCCGAGCGATGCGCGACAATTATTCCATCGAGCAGCCGAAGCCGACTCGCACGCGAACTCACGTCGCCATTGATTAGGGATCTGGCCGATGCTTGCGCTCCATTTCAGGCCTTCGGATACCGGCTTCTGGTACAAGGTATCTGCTCCCTCGGGGTCGGCCTATTCAGCCAACTTCATCGCCATCGGCACCGCGGGCCACCAGACTGCGGGAGAACTGAACGGGCGGGCCAGCACACCGGGTGAATGGCTCCACCAGCCCGTGCATTTTCCAGTCATGCACGCGGCGGCGACCAGTTTCCGCGTCGAACGGGCGTCCGATTCCCCCGAGGAGGCAGCGCCTGCGCTCTCGGCCGTCGGCGTTGCGCCTTCGTCGCTTCCCGCATAGAGCGGCACGCCGGATGACGACGGATGGTTGAACGGTTTCCGGAAGTCGCTGGGGTTACCGAGGAAAACGTCGCCGGGGGGCCGCAGCGCCCGGGTGCAATTTTCCGCGAGGCCGAAGCGCGCTTCCGGGAAGTGGCGGAGCGAATTCCCGGAATCCATGCCGGGACCGTTCATATCGCGCGGCCCGGGACAGCCCGCGCAGCTGTCGAGGCGCGCCTCGGTGCGCTCCCGTGGATTCGGCACGAGCGGGAATCATGCGACGAGTATGTCCTGGGGGTCGCGCGCGATTGCCGGGACTTTTCGGTGGTGGTCCCGAAGCGGCAGGTTGTGCAGCATCCTCGCTGGTCCGTCGTGATCCCATCCTACAAGGCCGCTTCCACCCTTCCCAGAGCGGTGCGAAGCGTGTTCCGCCAGACGGAGCAGTCCTTCGAGATCATCGTCGTCGATGATGGTTCGCACGACGAAACGGCGCAGGCCCTAGCTTCGTTTCTGGCGGATGGCAGAGTTCGTCTGCTGCGCAACTTCCACAACAAGGGACAGTCTGCCGCCCTTAATCGGGGGCTGACCGAAGCGCGCGGCGACTGGCTTGTCCAACTCGACGCGGTCGATTGGCTCGAGCGCGAATGCCTGGCGCGGCTCGCGGTCCCGCTCTCCCATCCCGATGCCGTCGCCGCCTACGGCAGCCCGCGCATCTGGACAGGCAGGAACTCGCGGACGGCTCCCGGCCGGGAAGTCGCGACGGCGGAGGAGCATTTCTCATATCCCGAAATCCAGGCCCCGCGCGCCTATGCCGTGAGCACGGCGCGGGCTCTCGGTGGCTGGAGCACCGACGATGGCTATCGCGGCCGCTTTTATGGAGATCGGCCTATGCTTGCGCGCATGCACGATCGGGGCGCCGTCCTCTACGCCGGCCAGGGACTCTACAATGTCTGCGAGGATTCCCGCTCGCAGGCGAGGTCGAGCCCGCTCGAAGCGGCCGGCGCCAAGCTCGCGATTCTCGCCCATGAGGCCAATGCGCGCGGCCTGATGCTCGACTATGGAATGGCCGGAGGCTTCTTGCGGGCCGTGCTGAAACCCTATGAGCCGGTGACGCCTTTCAGCTGGTCTGTGATCATTCCTCATCGCAACCAGTGGGAATATCTGGGCCGCACGCTCTGGTCCTGGGCCGAGAGCGATCTGCCGCCCGATAGCGAAATCATCGTTGTGGACGATGCATCGGCTGCTGCGCCGCCGGAGCAGATCCTCGAGATCGACGGACGTATCCGGTTCGTCTTCGCGAAGACCGCACAGGGACCGGCCGCAGCGAGAAACGCCGGTGCGCGGGCCGCGGCGCATGATCATCTGATCTTCAGTGGCGCCGAACACCTCGTTTCACCGCACATCTGCGGCGCCCATGGGAAAGCACTGAGCAGATCCGACGCACTAAGCTGCGGCGGCGTTTTCGCACGGCGCGCTATCACAGTCGTCGAGACCGACCTCCCTTACCATCGCCGGCGTGAGATCCTCGAGTTCGCCTACAACCATCCCCTCTTCGAAAAAGTATCCGGTGCCCTGCTGAGGGGGGATCGGATCGAGCTGGTGGAGCCCGGCCCGGAGATGTGGAAACGGGCGCAGAATCTCGCTTTCGATGAGGTCTGGTCGCGGGACTGGGGCAGGATCATTCTTTATTACGGAGAGGATCTTTCGCACTTCCCTCATGCCTGGCTGCGCGTCGGCAGCGGCAATATGGCGATTTCACGCGCTGTGTACGAGCGTCTGGGCGGCTTCGACGAGGCCTTTGGCTCGAAGGAGGATTGGGAGTTCGGGGTGCGCGCGCAAAAGAAGGGTGTCGCAATCCTCGCCAACGTGCAGGCGGAGACCTTGCACCAGCTTCACCAGGCGCACGACCAGCGATCGAAGGATCGGACCGGCGCCCAGGCGCTTGCGCGCAAGCACTCCCGCGAGATGCGCGCCTTGTCCGCAGAGGTGCCCGCCTCGCAACCTCCCGGCGCCGCTTCGCTGCTTTGTCCCGAGGTTCGGCCGGTGATCCCGACAGACGCGACCTCGGCCGGAATTCAGAGGATCGTGGCGCTGACCTTCGACGACGGGCCGCATCCGACGGGCACCCCAATGGTGCTCGATATGCTGCGTCGTTGGGGCAGTCAGGGGACCTTCTTCGTCCTTGGATCGAAGCTCAGTGGTGAGCGGGATCTTCTGGCGAGGATTGCCGCCGAAGGCCACGAACTCGCCGTCCACGGCTGGAATCATGCCCATCCCACGACGCTCTCGACCGGTGCGGCCCGAGCGCAGGTCGAACAGGGCTTCGCTGCACTGGCGGATGCGACCGGCGTTCGACCTCGGTTTTTCCGGCCTCCTTATGGGTGGCTCACGGCGCCGATGGAGGAAGCCTGCCGAGAGCTGGATCTTGACGTCGCGGGCTATGATATCTCGCCGTGCGACTGGCGCGGGGACGAGCTGATCGAGATGATGAAGGATCTGATCTCGGCGACGGTCGCTGGCTCGGTCTGCCTGCTCCACGACGGTGCAGGGGATCCCGTCAACACGGTCAGGCTTGTCGATTGGCTTTTGCAGGGCCTGCGTCCAACGGTGGAGGCCGTATCGCTGGGGCGCTTCGCCGCGCAATGTCCGGTGCCGCGGCTCGAACAGCGTAAGCCCAACCAGGGCCGCCGCAACTCGCCTTGATAAGGCGGTGCGAAGCTGGCAGATTTGATTAATTCCAAATCGAGCTGGGCTGGCCGCACCATTGAAGCTGACTCCTGGACAGGTCAAAGAGGCGCGAGACCTTCCCAAGGCGCGTTACGAGGGTGGCGCACAACCCCGCCGCCGTTGCCGGGACGAAGCGGTTACTTCCCTTGTCTGGCGTCGACGGTGGAGGACCTGGTTGTGAAGTCCCAACGGCTGGGACGGCCGGAGTGGTGAGCGAGCCGTCGGTCCTAACCCTCTCGGAAGCCGAGGCGGAGGCGATCCAGTCGCTCGCGGTCCGCCTCGCCCGAACGTCGCCGCTGGCGCCGATGCAATATGTCGAGCGTGCGCGCGACCTCGGCAGCGCCGATCCCGCTCTCGATCGTCTCCGCTCTGCCCTCCATGCCGAGCCGCACGCCCTCCGCGTCCGGGGCCTCCGCGCCGCGGCCGGCCCCTCGACGTCAACGCCGACGGCGCGGGCTTCCGCCTCGGATGTGCTCCCGATCCCTGCGGCGACGCTCGCCCTCGTAGCCGGCGTGGTCGGCCTGCATCGGGGGTTCGAGCGCGAGTTCGAGGGGCAGCTCCTCCACAGCATCGCACCCATCGCCACGAACAGCGATCTCCAGATCAACTCGTCCAGTGCGGTGGAGCTCGAGCTCCACACCGAGATGGCGTATGCCGAACACGCGCCTGACTACGTGCTGCTCCTCTGCGTGAGAAAGGGAATTGGCTCGGCGGCGACGTTGCTGGTGTCGCTGGCCGACGTCGTCGAGCGATTGCCCGATGCAGTCGTCGACGCGCTCTGCGAGCCGCGCTTCATGACGTCGGTGGACGTGGTGGAGCGGGGTCGCCCCGAGCCGCTCGCCGGCCCGATGCCGGTGCTCTCACGCCGAGCCGACAACCTGACCGCTCGCTGTGACTTTGCCGAGATCCAGGCGACCGACGACGCCTCGCTCGCCGCGCTCGCGGCCATGCACCGCACCGCACGGCTCGTCGCGCGGCCGGTCACGCTCGACGAAGGCGATCTCCTGGTGGCCGACAACCGGCGAGCCCTGCACGGGCGGGTCCCGTTCGAGGCCCGCCACGATGGATCGGACCGCTGGCTGCTCCGTGCCTACGTGTGGGCCGACGGCGGCGGCGTCCCCCAGATCGTCGGTTCGCCCGTCGTCCCCGGGAACACGTTCGCCTCACCGGTTCGGCCGAGGCCGGCAGGCTAGGTGTTTAGTCCCGGCCTTTGATGGTGCATTATCCATGGGTGATTGGAGGGATGCGCTATGGGACAGGTTCTACACGGGAGCGCCCGCACGACTGCGGCGGTCCGTCGAGCGATACAACATAGTCAAGAGAGCCTGAG
>DASQZF010000174.1:0-3083 GCA_035638835.1 Allosphingosinicella sp.
GACATCGCCGGGCTGGTCCGGCGATGTCGACGAATTCGAGCTGGGTCTCGATCTCCTGCGCCGACTTGGCGACTCGCGCGATCTCGTCGAGCCGGGGATCGGGCACCGCCACCCGGCCGACATTGGGCTCGATCGTGCAGAAGGGATAATTGGCCGCCTGCGCCGCCGCGGTCTCGGTCAGCGCATTGAACAGGGTCGATTTGCCGACATTGGGCAGCCCGACGATACCGCAACGAAAACCCATGGCTTTTCAGATACTCCGGAAGGTCGTCATGCTGAACTTGTTTCAGCATCCAGTTCGATGAAGGTCGGCGATGCTCGAAACTGGACCCTGAAACAAGTTCAGGGCGACGATGGGTCCAGTTCGATGACCGCCCCGATGCTCGAAACTGGACCCTGAAACAAGTTCGGGGTGACAGGGAGTCCCGACCCTGTTACATATGTAGCATGATGGGAATGAAAGCTTTCGCGCTGGGGCTGGTCGTCGCATCCGCCTTCGCTTCTTCCGCCCCCGCCCGCCCGTCCGCCGGGAAGATCGACTCCGCCGCCCGCGCAGCCATGAAGCGCACCGGAGCCCGCGGCTTCGCAATGGCGGTCGTCGAGGACGGCAAGCCCGTCTTCGTCCGCGCCTGGGGCCATCGCAACGCCGCCGGCGATCCGCTTGACTCGGACACCGTCATGTACGGCGCCTCGCTGACCAAGGCGGTCTTCGCCTACACGGTCATGCAACTGGTCGAGGAAGGCAAGCTAGACCTCGACCGTCCGCTCGCCGAATATCTGCCTCGGCCGCTTCCCGACTACGGCAATCTCGACGCCTACGGAAATTGGGGCGACCTCGCCGGCGACGAGCGCTGGCGCAAGCTCACCGCCCGCCATCTCCTGACCCACAGCTCGGGCTTCAGCAACTTCTCCTGGGACGAGCCGGACGAAAAGCTTCGCTTCCGCTTCGATTCCGGCGCCCGCTACGCTTATTCGGGAGAGGGGATGATCCTCCTCCAGTTCGCGATCGAGAAGGGCCTGGGCCTCGATCTCGGGGCCGAGATGCAGCGGCGCGTCTTCGATCGCTTCGGGATGAAGAATACGAGCATGAAGTGGAGGCCCGATTTCGCCCGCAATCTCGCCGACGGCTGGAAGGCCGACGGCAGCGTCGAGCCCCACGACGAGCGAAGCCGGGTCCGGGCCGCCGGCTCGATGGACACCACGATCGCCGATTTCGCCCGCTTCGCCGCCGCCTTCATCCGCGGCGAGGGGTTGAAGCCGTCCTCGCGGGCGGAGATGGTCCGGACCCAGCTTCCGATCGCGTCGGCGGCCCAGTTTCCGAGCATGGCTCCGGAAACGCCTCCCGAAAAGCGCTGGAAGGGCCTGGCGGCGGGCCTGGGGGTGGTGACCTTCACGGGTCCGCAGGGCAGGGGCTTCTTCAAGGGCGGCCATAACGACAGCACCGGCAACATGTGGGTGTGCCTCGAGCGCGGCCGCCGCTGCGTAATCCTCCTCGCCAACGACGTCCGAGCGGAAGCCGCCTTCCCCGCATTGGTGGAGTCCGTCTTGGGTGACACGGGCCTGCCCTGGCGCTGGGAATATAGCTGGCTGCCTGAATAGGTACCAACGTCATGCTGAACTCGTTTCAGCATCCAGCGTCGAGCCGTTCAGCGGCCTGCCGATCCGGCATCGAGCGCGTCGCCTCGCCGGCCGGCCGGCCCTGGATTTTTGAGAGAAGGCACGAAGGCACAACGTAGAAAAGGGGGCTACTTGGACTGCACCCCTTCGGTGAGACACGAAGCTTAGACACAGATTGTCGCGTCTTTCGCCACCGTCTCCGCCGCATGCGGCGGAGACGGTGGCAGTCCATTATCACCCTCGAACGCTTCGGGCGATCGGTAGGCCAGGGCGGAATGAAGCCGCTGGCGATTGTAGACCTCCTCGAGGAAGATTTCGATCCGTTGCTTCGCCTCGGCCAGATCTCGGTACGAGCGGCCGTCCACCTCCTCGCGCTTCAGCGTTCGCATGAAGCTCTCGGCCACGGCATTGTCCCAAGGGCAGGCGACTCGGCTCATGCTGGGCTGGACGCCCGCGGCCCGCAGGCGATCGACATAGGCGGTGCAGGCATATTGGATGCCCCGGTCGGAGTGGTGCACCAGCCCTCCGGGGACCACCGGCCTTTTTGCCAGCGCCATCTCGAGCGCCGCCAAGGCGAGGCTGGCCTTGAGGTGATCGGCCAGGGCCCAGCCGATCACTCGGCGGCTCCAGACGTCCAGGATCACCGCCAGATAGACGAACGCCTCGGCCAACCGCACATAAGTGATGTCCGCGACCCAGAGCTGGTTCATCGCCGTCGGCGCCAGCTTGCGGGCCAAATTGGGATAGACGGTGAACCGGTGACGGCTGTCCGTCGTCGGCGGCCGGAAGGTCCGCCCCCTCACGCAAAGCAGATTATCGCTCTGCCGGATGCGCTGCACGCGCTTGCGGTTCACCGCCCAGCCGGCCTGACGTAACAGCGCCGTGATCCGCCGGTAGCCATAGAAAATATGCTCGAGCGACAGGCGCTGCACCTCGTCGCGGAGCGCAGTCTCCTCCCGAGCCGGCTCCGACGCCTGCCAATGCCGGTAATAACCGGCCCGGCTGACCCCCGCCAACCGGCACATGAGATCGATCCCGAGCCCGCCTTGCCGCTCGGCCTGCGTCCGGATCACGACGTAGACCCCGTCCCGCCAGACCCGCCGCTCGTGCGACGAGGTCCCGCGAAGTGCTGCAAGGCTGCCCGAAAAAAATCCAGCTCCAGCGCCTGCCGAGCAACCTTGCGCTCAAGCTCGACCGTGCCCGCCGGAACCCCCGGCGCCGACCGCCAGCGATCGCCCGGATACCGCAACGCCTCCGCGCCGGAACCCTCAAAGGCCAGGCTCCACTTGTAAAGCAGACCCCGATCAATGCCGAGCTCCGCCGCCAGACCGGCAACGCTCTCCGTCTCACGCATCCTCGCAACCGCCGCGAGCTTGAACTCCCGCGAATGCCGTCGTCGCCTCGCCACACCAACCTCCCTGATCAGTGTGTCTTAGCTCCCTGTCTCACTTTTGGGGGTCATTCCA
>DASQZF010000175.1:0-3467 GCA_035638835.1 Allosphingosinicella sp.
CGCTTCTACCGGATGGAGACGTCGCCGGCGATGCAGGTCGGCCTGATCGCTTACACCACCAGCCCGGACGTCCCGCCCGGACCGGAGGACGCCCGGGCCGATAACCGGGCCGTCAACCGAACCGCCGCCGTCGACGCAATGCTCGAGGTCGACTGGATCCGCGGCGCCCGCCCATCCGCCTCGCGCCCCGCCCCGGCGCCGCGCGACCGGCCCGCCGCAATGGCCTGGTGGTATGACGAGGTGAGCGGCGCCAATCCGCTGACCGATCCCAATCTGCCCGAGCCCGAGGTGCTTCGACTGCTTGGCGACTGAGCGCGCTCCAGAAGGGGCGGGCAAGCCGGCGTCACGCTTGTCTGCCCCGCTTGATCTTCGCGCCGGGCCCTCTTGCGCCCGTCCCGGGCCGCTTGCCTCCAATTCGGTTGCAATCGACATTGACCCCGCGGACGAAGCGAACCACCCTCACTGGACTCGATACTGATTGAGAACTGCACAGCGGAAGGAAAGCCTCGTGATCAGATCCAATATTACCAGAGCACTGCTGGCCGCGACTCTCGCTTTAGGAGCGGCGATCGCTGTCCCGGCGATGAGCCAGCCCCTGGACAGTGAGGCTGTCTATAATCACTATTATTTCGACGCGAACGACGACCAGATCGGCTCCGCTTCCGATTACTGTAGTGCTTGGGGAATACAGAGGACAGGCCCAATCCCACCCACCGGGACAGCTTATACTGTTACTGAAATCTATGGCTATTGCAGGCGCGGAGACCTGACGCCGATTTGAAGGCGAGCCGAAGGGCAGGGGACAGTCGCCTTGGCGGCTGTTCCGTTCACTCGGGCCGACCGCCGGGCCTGCAGGAGCCGCGTAACCTGGCGCTCCCCAGCGCGGCTCGATGACTCCGCGCGGCGGCTCGCGGAACCTGCGGGAGCCGAGCGGGACCTGATCCGGGGGTGCACCTCATCTAGCGCAGGCCTGGCCGCTGGCAGACAGGCGGGTGAGTGACGAGGAAGGAGAGGTGCCGATCGCGACTCCCTGCCGGCAGCGCCGGAGCTGGAAGCGCACCTTGCGCGCCCGGAAATCGAGCGAGATCCGGCGGAAGGTCTCGAGAAGGTCGGTTCCCAGGAGCAGGGCCGGCTTGTCGGCAAGTCCGAACACCTGGAAGGGCGGAACGTCGGCGAAGGCCATCGGAACGTTGCGCAGGGTCACCGAGCCGAGCCGGAGCTCGCCGACCTGGGCGAGCTGGAGCTCCATGGTCCTGCCGGTCACCCCGGTCGCGGTGACCGTCCTGAACTTGCCGAGCCTTCGCCGGACGAGCTTGTCGCGCAGCGCGCTATTGCCGATCGTGATCTGCGAACCGGTATCGATCACCGCGTCTAGGGTCAGGCGTCCCGCCTTGACCTCGGTCAGGATCAGCTGGCCCCGCTGCAGCCGGGCGGTGACGACGATCTCGCCGGGCGTGGACCGGGCTGGCTTCGAGGCGTCCTCGACCCTGATCAGCCGCTTCTCGAAATCCATCATCAGGCGCTGGCGGGCGAGGGCGTCGATCCCGATCATCCCGGCGCCGCCCAGATCGGCCTCGCGAAGCGCCGGAAGCTGAAGGTTCCGGATCGTGCTCGGGCCGAGGCTCAGCGAATCCACCCTTACCCGGTCGACGATGTTGCGGTCGGTCATGTTGTTGAGGGTTACCGGGGTGCCGAGCGGAAGCTGGAGCTCGCGCGCGATCCGAAGCCCCACCACGGAGGTGTCGGCGCCGCTGTCGACGACGAACTGATAGGGGCCCCGGCCGTTCACCCGGACCTCGACGCTGAGCCGCGTCTCCGCCTTTCGGGCCTCGATATCGTCTCCGCCGATGGCGAGCGCCTCGTCGATGACGGCGGGCGGGAGGGCGGGCATGTTCGGGGGCCCCGGGGCCGGCCTGGGCCTGCCGATCCTGGGCGGCTCCGGCGCGGCCTCCGAAGTGACCGGCGGAGCAAAGCCGGCCAGGGCCAATGCCAGGACGAGGCTGGAGCGCGGGACGGTCAATCTCCTCCTTCCGCCGGACGATGCGAAACCCGGGCCTTCCCGTACGACTCGGGAATTTCCCGCCCGACTATAAAGAATCGAGGAAATCCTTCAAAAGTTGGAAATTCCACAATATTCTCAGCAACCTGCACTGTAGCGAAAAACAATTCTCCTATTTCGTACTTTCTATGTTCTAACTCGGAGATGAGCAACCCGAAAGAAAGCGGCGCCCCGACCGGCCCACCGCCCGGCGGGCGCACTCCTTCGAAGCCACGGCAAGGACGGCCCCCAGTTGCTCCGAAGCCAGGGCCACCGCTGGACCGAAGAGGCCGAGCTGGTCTTCCTCGATTGCCTCGCCGCCAGCAACAACGCGACCTGGTCGGCCGAGCAGGCCGGCTTCTCGACGGAAGCGGTCTACCGCCGGGCCCGCCGCGATCCCGTCTTCGGCGAGAAGATGGCCGCCGCGAGGGCGCAATCCGCCGGCCGGATCGACGAGGCGCTGGGCCGCCGGGCCGAGGACTTCCTGGAAGGCCGCCCCCCCGATCCCGATTCCCCGATCGTCGACATGACGGTCCAGGACGCGATCGCGAGGAAAAATGGCCTCCTCCCCTGACCGCCCCCGCATTCGACCCGGCCGCGGCCCACTCTGGCTTCCGCCGGAAACGAACCTGCTCGACTTCTTCCTGAAGCTGAAGCCGGAGCAATGGCCCGAAGCGCTCGCCGGCTCGGCCCGGAGGAGATCGAGGCCTTCGAGCGAGACTGGCCGACCTGGGCTCATGAAGGCCAGCTGCCCGGGGAAGTCGACTGGTCGACTTGCGTCATCATGGGCGGCCGAAGCTTCGGCAAGACGCGGGCCGGCTCCGAATGGATCGTCGGCCTGCTCAAGGGCCCCGACGGAACCAGCCCGCGCAACCCGCTCCGGATCGCCCTCGTCGGAGCCACTCTGGCCGAGGCGCGCTCCGTCAGGGTCGAAGGCAAGAGCGGCCTCCTCGAAGTCGCCGGCCCCTGGATTCGCGAATGGAGGCGAGACCAGGGCCTGGTCAAGTTCCGGACCGGTGCTCAGGCCCAGCTCTTCTCCGGTCACACCCCCGAGTTCCTTCGAAGCCCCGAGCATTCATGCTCCAGCTCGGCCTCCGCCTGGGCGACCGCCCCCGCGCCCTCGTCACCACCACCCCGCGTCCCGGCCCGCACCTGCGCCGGATCATGGCCGAGCCTGGAACTCTCGTGATCGGCGGCTCCAGCGACCGGAATCCCCACAACAGCCCCGCCTGGATCGCCGGGATGCGGGATCGCTACGCCGGCACCCGCCTGGAGCGCCAGGAGCTGAACGGCGAGCTTCTCACCGGCAATCCCGGCGCGCTGTGGACGGAGGCGCTTCTGGAGCGCTGCCGCTTCTTGTCCTCCCCATCGCCAGATGGGGAGGGGGACCAGGTGAAACCTGGTGGAGGGGTAGAAGGCTTGGACTTGG
>DASQZF010000176.1:0-18320 GCA_035638835.1 Allosphingosinicella sp.
AAGGCCTCGGGCGTCGCCACGTCCTCCACGCGATGCCCTTCCCAAAGCCCGTCCGGCCCCCGGAAGGTGGCAAGGCCGCTCTCGGCGGAAATCCCGGCCCCGGTGAGGATGACGATGTTGCTGATCTCGCGCATGGGCCCGCCTTAGCCGCTATCGGCGAGACTCGCTAAGGGTGGAAAGCGGACCTATCGGCTCGATGAGCTTCGTGAACCCGGCCGGCAGTTGCGCTCCAGGCATGGCTCCCTCATGGAAGAGGCGATGACGGAAATCTCGATCTTCGGGGCCGGCGGGCGGATGGGACGGGCGATCGCCGAGGCGGTTTCAGTCCGCGAAGACGTCCGGCTCTCCGAACAGCCCGACGTGTTCGTCGATTTCTCGGCGCCGGAGGCGGTCGAGGCGAATCTCCAGCGGGCCTGTCGCGCCGGCAAGCCGATCCTGATCGGAACGACCGGGCTCGACGAGGACCATGACCGGCTGATCGACGAGGCGGCGGCCGAGATCGCCGTCATCCACGCCGCCAACACTTCGCTCGGAGTGAACCTGCTCGCCCATCTGGTGCGCGAGACGGCGGCCCGGCTCGGGGAGGACTGGGACCTCGAGATCGTCGAGATGCACCATCGGATGAAGGCCGATGCGCCTTCCGGGACCGCCCTGATGCTGGGCCGCGCCGGGGCCGAGGGGCGGGGGGTCGACCTCGATTCGGTTGCGGAGCGCGGGCGCGACGGGATCACCGGGCCGCGCGAGCCCGGCCGGATCGGTTTCGCCTCGCTTCGCGGCGGAACCGTCGCCGGCGAGCATCTCGCCATCTTCGCCGCCGAGGGCGAGCGGCTCGAGCTCGGCCACCGGGCGGAGAGCCGGGCGATCTTCGCCCGCGGCGCGATCGAGGCGGCGCTGTGGCTCGTCGGCAAGCCGGCCGGCCGCTACGCGATGACGGACGTGCTGGGGCTCAAGTGACCCCCGGCGAAGTCGCAACCTTATACGGCCGGCTGCACGATCGGACTCCGGGCCCGAAGACCGAGCTCGAGTTCGTGAATGATTATACGTTGCTGGTCGCCGTCGTCCTCTCGGCGCAGGCGACCGACGCGGGAGTCAATCTCGCCACCCGCGACCTGTTCGCAAGGGTGAACAGTCCCGAAGCGATGGTCGCGCTCGGCGAGGAAGGGCTGAAGGAGCACATAAGGACGATCGGCCTGTTCAACACCAAGGCGAAGAACGTCGTCGCACTGTCTTTGGCCCTGATCGAGCGCCACGGCGGCGAGGTGCCGGAGGATTTCGAGGCGCTCCAGGCCCTTCCGGGCGTAGGCCGCAAGACCGCCAACGTCGTCATGAACTGCGCCTTTGGGGCCGAGACGTTCGCGGTCGACACCCATGTCTTCCGGGTCTCCAATCGAACCGGGCTCGCCCCGGGCAAGGACGTGCTCGAGGTGGAGCGGGGACTCGACTCGGTGACTCCGCCGCCCTGGCGGAGGGACGCCCACCATCTGCTGATCCTCCACGGCCGCTATGTCTGCAAGGCGAGGAAGCCGCAATGCTGGCGCTGCACGATCGCCGACATCTGCCGCTTCGAACCGAAGACTCCGCCGCCGGGAAGCGAAGCGGGCGCCGGTGCGTTGAAGCCGGCGAGGAGAAGGTCATGAGGATGAAGGCGCTGGGCCTTGCCGCTCTCGGTCTGCTGGCGGGCTGCGCTCAGGGTTCGACCGAGCGGCAGGAAGCGGACCGCCGCTCGCTCGCGGAGGCGAGGCCGGTCGGCGAACCTGTCGACTGCCTCAATCTCGCGCGAATCGACCGAACGCGCGTCCTCGACAATCGGACGATCGACTTCCACCTGCGCGGTGGCGAGGTCTACCGGAACCGGCTTCGGGACGAATGCCCCGGCCTCGCCTTCGAGGACAGCTTCACTTACCGGACTTCAGCCGGCCGCCTCTGCTCGGTCGACCTCATCAGCGTGAACCGGAGCGGAGGGGGCGGTCCCGCCGGCCCGACCTGCCCTCTCGGAGCCTTCCAGCGGATCGAGAAGGAGATCCGCTAAATCCACTGGCGGCGGCTCTTTCCCTTTGCTAAGCGCCGCCTTTCCACGCACCCGTAGCTCAGCTGGATAGAGCGCTGCC
Organism: Allosphingosinicella sp.; assembly: GCA_035638835.1. Taxonomy (GTDB): domain Bacteria; phylum Pseudomonadota; class Alphaproteobacteria; order Sphingomonadales; family Sphingomonadaceae; genus Allosphingosinicella. The sequence continues at coordinate 2,109 of DASQZF010000176.1, forward strand.
CTCCGAAGGCAGAGGCCAGAGGTTCGAATCCTCTCGGGTGCGCCACCTATTTTCGCGAAGCGTAAATCCCCCGTTTCTGCGGGAGGCCCGAAATTCGGGAGTGATTTCGTGACATCCGGCCAGGCTTTGAGGGTTCCGAGGCTGGCACTCGCCGTCGCAAACGCATAATCCTTCGGCGGCGTCGGGCCACCTATTTGTGTCCTCGTCGTTCTCGCCTTGCATGTTCGTCCGGAGAAGCGGCGCAATGAGTGGTACGGTCAACGTAGGGGAACCCGGGCGATTCCTCCCCTTTTGCACGAAGTGGGGGACGAGCCGCGGCGGCGCCATCGATCGATATTATATAGACATTTTCGTCGAGGCCGCGCTTCGGGACACGTCGGGTCGTTATCTCGAATGCGGCACGGCGCGTTACCGGGAGGTGCTGAGGAACGATCAGATCGACAGCTACGATGTGATCGATATCCGGGAATCCACGCCCGGTCTGACGATCCAGGCCGATTTGCACGACCTTGCGCACATTGATGCCGAATCCTTCGACGTCATCATTTGCACGCAGGTATTGCCCTATGTCATTTCTCCGAAGAGATGCCTGGAAGAGTTGCACAGGGTCCTGAAGATCGGCGGCTTACTGCTTCTCTCGGTGCCTTTCATCGACAAGGACGATTCGGTCATGGATGATCGATGGCGATTCACCCAACGCACCGTGACGGAACTGCTCCAGCCCTTTCGCGACTGTGTCGTGGAAGGCCGAGGCAATCTCTTTTCGTCGGTGGCCTATCTCCAGGGGCTGGGGATGGCCGATATGGATCTGGCCGATCTCAATAGAACGGACCCGACATTCTATCAGCTGGTCGTAGCCTCTGCGAAGAAATGACGGGCATATCCGATGCGAAGGTCGCGCTGGAAGACGGACTGCCCGGTTATGGGGTCTTCGCAGGGGGAGTCTCGGGCGGCGCGGCCTTTCGCCGCGGCTGGCGCTCGGACCAAGGCGAGCTTTGCTGCGGCGGCTGGCGAAAGTAATCGCGCCAGCGTTTCGCCGGCGCGCCGATCTCGGCGCCGAAGGCCTGAAGGAATTTGTGATAGCGATCGGCGATGGTGTCCCGGTCGGTGCGATCGCCGCGGCCGATCGCGGCGCGGAGGCTCGAGATCGTCTCCCATCACTGCGAAACAGCCGCCGCTTCGGTGCCGTGCGGCGGCGTGCGGGCGATCAGCTCGGCCCACGACCAGGGCCGCCGCTTCCGCCATGATCGGACCTTGTTCGTCGCCGCCGTCGCCAGTTTTGCCATAATCGGGCGCGTGCGTTCGCGCGAGGGCCATAGCCCCTTCGCTCCCGGTCGCCGGCCCATGCCACTCGAGCCATGCCTCTTCGCCAGCGGAGGCGAACGCCTCGAGCAAAGCGATCACGGGCCAACCGCCTTCGCCAAACGTCTTGCCTTCGTCAACGCGCTGCGTCGCCCAGGATGAAGGGCGCTTCCCCGGCCGGATTGCCGGAATCCGGCTGCGGCTGGCCTTCGGACGATTGCTGGAGCTTCTGATCCGCTTTCTCGAGCAACTCGTCCTTCTTCTCCATGGCCTGTGCGGTCAGCGCCTCCTTGCCCTCGTTCGCCTTGTCGAGGGCCTTGCCGCCCAGGGCTCCGAGCTTCTCCTTCTCGGTGCGGCTGACCGGGATGGTCGAGCCGATCGCCGCGCCGATCGCGGCGGCGAGGATCCCGGTCACCAGCGGGTTGCCGGCGAACAGGTCCTGCGCCCGTTCGCTCGCCTGCTGGGCGGTCTCCTGCGCCTTGCGCCCGGCGCCCGAACCGGCTTGGCTCGCCGAATCCGACCAAGCCCGCCTCTTCTCGCGGAACTTGTCGGTCATTTCGTCGAGCCGCTGGCGGAAGCTCGAATCGTCCTCGTCATGCTTGCGCTCGCACATCAGGAAGTTGGCGCGATGCTGGTCGCGGCGGCGCTGATAGGCCAGCGGCTCTTCGTTCTCGCGGGTCTCGAACGACGACATGTGGGTCACATAGTCGCGGTGGTGCACGTCATGATCGGAGCCGTCGTCCGCGAAGTCGCGGCCGCCGCCGGCCGACTTGCCCTTGGGCAGGGACGGGAACTTCGAATCCTTGTCGCTGACCAGCCAGATCGCGCCTGCGGCGATGAGGCCCAGAGCCATCGGATTGCGGCGCGCGCCGTCGATCAGGTAATCGGTGTCGACCCCCTTCTCATCGGCCTTGTCGAGCAGGGAATTGAACAGCTTCTTGGGGGTGAGCTGGTCGCCGATCTGGTCGACGGTCCGGCTCATGTCTTCCTGGGTCCGGCGGATGTCCCGCTCGATCGCCGCGGGATCGTCCTGGTTCATTGTATCCGACATTGTCTATGCTCCGTTCTTAAAGGTCGCCGCGCACCGCGTCGGGGGTCCGTTGAAGGGTCCGCTGGGTGCGTTCGGGCGAAAGGTGGGTGGCGCTCATCTTGGCGGCGCCGCTTCGGTAGAGGACGTAGGCCAGCGCGAGCGCCGCGAGGCCGACGATCATTGTGGCGAGGCCGATATTGTCGATCGCGTCGCCGAGCAGGTAGGCGATTCCCATCAGCAGCACTCCAAGGCCGGCGAGCCCGACCACGGCCGCTCCGGCCATCGCTCCGATCGCCGTCTTGAGATCCTGGGTCGATTCCCGGATTTCCGCCTTGACCAGGGCCATCTGCTGTTCGGCGAGATGGGACCCCTGGCCCGCGAGCTGCTTCAGAAGGTCGACGACATTGTCCCCGCCGCCGCCGCCGCTCGCCGAACCCGTCGGGGCGGGCCGGATGATGTGCGGCTCGGCGCTCGCCGCCGAGGGGGGATCATGTTTGATCATGCGAATTCTCCCGGCGTGTCCGCGCGAGTGCCGGCCTCGGATCCGGCGGAACCGTAAGCGGGCGTGCTTTCGGCGGAAGGCGTACCGGCCTGGCCGGGAAAGGCCGGGTTCTGGCTGATCGCCGGGTTCCTGCCGGAAGCCTGGCCCTGGTCGAACGAGGAGGCCTGGCCGAATGAGGACGTCTCGCCGGACGGCCGGCTGCTCTGCTGCTCGCCGCCGGCCTTTAGCACCCGGGCGGCCGCGAAGCCGATGGCGGCGCAGGCGGCGAGGAAAGTGCCGGGATTGTTGCGGGCGAAATCCTGGGCGTCGCGCATCAGCTGGCGCGAATCCTTCTGCTCCACGCTGTCCGCGAGACGCTGGATCTGCTGGGCGCCCTGGCGGAAGGCCGATTTGAGCCAATCGGGGGAGGATTCGTCGAGCCCTTCCGCCGCCTGGCTGATCGCGGCCGAGACCGACTGGGCCTGGTTCACGGCGGTTTCCTTACGAGCGTCGACCTCGCTGTGGAGCCGGCTTGCCGCGGTCGAGCCGAGCTGCTGGGCATCGGAGCGAAGAGCGCTTGCGGTCCCGCCGTCCTGGTTGGGTGGCTGTTGCATGATATGCCCTTCCTGATGTTTTTGGGTTGCATAACTAACAGGAGACGGTGCCGATCGTTCCGACCCCGCGTATAAAGAAGCTGCGGGCTGAGCCCTCTGCAAGACGGTCGGCAGCGGACCGCTTCTTCGGCGATCCGATCTTCTCCGCAGGCGTCTGAAGTGGGTCGCTCGCCAGGCCGGCTGGAGCCTCGTGCGCCAAGCTTGAATCGTCATCCCGAACGTGATCCGGGATCCATCTTCTTGAGCCGCCTGACTTGGGGAGGTGGATGCCGGATCGAGGCCGGAATGACGAACGATGCAGGCTTGGCGTCCGATGCCCCGGGCGGTCAGTCCTTTATGGGGGACGGCGACAGGAGGTGCCGCACGGCCTCCTCCAGATCCGGCTGCCTGAGCGGCTTTTGGAGAACCACCGCGTTCGGCATTCGGCCTTCCAACCGCTCCTCGAGCTCCGGCGCATAGCCGGTGATGAAGACGACCGGGATCTGGCGGCTCTTGCAGATCGCTTCGACCGCCTTCAGGCCGTCGCCCGGGAGCAGCCGGACATCGGCGGTTATGAGGTCGATCTGCTGCGCTCGGGCGCCCATCACCGCCGCGTCTTCGGAGCGCGAGAAGCTGAAGGACGTGAAGCCGAGATCCTCCAGCGCATCCTGCAGGGATCGCGCGATCAAATATTCGTCCTCGATGATGAAAGCGTGCACAATGGGCCTCTACGATCGAACGCGCCCCGCAGCTGAACGCCAGGTCCGGCCGCAGGTTTCATCGGGACGGCTTTTCCCGGCGCTTCAAAGCGTCTCGACGCGCCTCCTCGCCTCGGTCATGAAGGGGAGATGGTCACAGGGGGCCTCGAAAATATCGGCGAAGCGGTGACGGGCGGGCTCACCGCTCGGGCCGTCGAGCCCTCGGCCGGCGAGGGCCAGGGGGCGGGACACGATTCCTGCCTCAACTGCGGTGCCGCCCTGATCGGCCCCCATTGCCACCAATGCGGGCAGGCCGGGCACGTCCACCGTACGCTCGGCGCCTTCTGGCACGACCTCGCTCACAGCGTCCTCCATTTCGACGGGAAGCTGTGACGGACCTTGCCGCTGCTCGCCTGGCGGCCCGGCGAGCTGACCCGTCGCTACGTCGCCGGCCAGCGCACCAGCTTCGTCTCGCCCATGGCTTTGTTCCTCTTCTCGGTCTTCCTGATGTTCGCGGTCTTCTCCACCATCGGAGGCCCGATCGGGAACGGATCCTCGGTCGAGAAGGAGCAGACGCCCGCCCAGGAGCGAGCCGAAACCGAGCAAGACTTCACCCGCGAGCGCGCCGAATCGCTTCGCAAGCTCGACGCGCTGCGGGCGGAGCGGGCGCAGCTCGCCGCTGCGGGACAGTCGACGACCCGGGCCGACGCCCGGATCGAGCGGGCCGAGGCGGCGCTGGCGCTCAAGCAGCGGATCTTCGATCAGGCACTGGCGCTCATGGACAGCGACGGGAAGCGGGGAGCGGAGGAGACCGAAGCCGACGAGGAGGCGGTCGCCGGCCCGGTGAAGAAGGCCGCCCAGGCCGCGGAATCGGGTGATCTCACCGTGGTCTCCGGAGCCGATGCCCTGAACGAGGGGCTCAGCGCATCTTATCGCAAGGCGAAGGAGAATCCGTCGCTGCTCGCCTACAAGCTTCAGACCAACGCCTACAAATTCTCCTGGGCGCTGATCCCGATTTCGGTGCCCTTCCTGTGGCTGCTCTTCCTCCACCGGCGCCGCTACCGACTCTACAGGGTTTACGACCACACCGTCTTCGTCACCTATTCGATCGCGTTCATGAGCCTCGGGGTGATCGCGCTCAGCTTACTCCGGCTGCTCGGAGTTCCGGACGTCTTCGCGCTTCTGGCCATAGTCTTCGTCCCGCCCATCCACATGTACCGGCAGCTTCGCGGCGCATACGCGCTGTCGCGCTGGAGCGCCCTGTGGCGGACCTTCGTCCTGCTCAACCTCGCCTTCGTCGCGGCCGCCCTGTTCTTTTTCGGGCTGCTCGCTCTGGGGGTGCTCGGCTAGCGGCACCGTTCAGCCGCGGCAGGGATATTTGCGCGCCATCATGGCTCGAAGCGCGTCCCTGACCTGGATCCGGGACCGCTGCGCGACCGGGATCGTGCGGAAGGCGGCAAGAATCTCGTTGCTGGTCAGCGACTGCTTGGCGGGCGGGCAGTAAGCGGGCTTCCTGCGCGCCCGCTCGGCGGCCTGGCGCTCGGCGCGCAAGGCCGCCGCTTGGGTCTCGATCTCTTTCTTGAGCAATTTATAGTCGCTCGACATCAGGGCCATCATGCCCTTCTTCTGAAGCGCGTCGGCTTTGACGAGGAAGGTCGCCACGTCCATCGCCTGCGCCGCGCCGAGCGGAACGATCGCCAGCATGGCGGCGGCAAGCAGCTTGTTCTTCAACGATTTTCCCCTTCGAAGTGGCGCTTCAGGGGAGGGTGCGGCGCCTGAACGCCGGTTGAATGCCGACTCCGTCATTGCGAGGAGCGAAGCGACGAAGCAATCCAGTGGGGTTCTAAGGCCGCCCCTGGATTGCTTCGCCGCGCTCGCAATGACGAGGTGGCGCCCTCCTAAGCCCCCTGGGGCGCGGGCCCGCCGATCCCGCCGCCGCGCGGGCGCCGGGTGGAGGGGATGGACGTGCCCGAAGCCGGAATGAGCGGCGAGCGCGATCCCGGGTCCTCGCGGCCGATATCCTCGCCCTTGATCGCCTTCTTGGACTCTTCGCCGGTCAGGGTCTCGAACTCGAGCAGCGCTCCGGCAAGGCGGTGCAGCTCGTCGAGATTGTCGGTGAGGACCTTTCGGGCGGTGGCCTCGGCCTCCTCGATCAGCCGGCGGACCTCGCTGTCGATCAGCCGCGCCGTCTCTTCGGAGACGCTCTGGCTCCGGGCGACGCTGTGGCCGAGGAAGACTTCCTCCTGATTGTCGCGGTAGCGAAGCCAGCCCAGCTTCTCGGACATTCCATATTCCATCACCATCGAGCGGGCCATGTCGGTCGCCTGCTGGATGTCGTTGGACGCTCCTGTATTGAGCTCGTCCTGGCCGTAGATGAGCTGCTCGGCGATCCGGCCTCCGAAGCAGAGCGAAAGCCGCGCCTTCATCTGCTTCATCGACATCGAATAGCGGTCGCGCTCGGGCAGGTTCCAGGTCACGCCCAGGGCCCGCCCGCGCGGGATGATCGTGACCTTGTGGAGCGGATCGCAGCCGGGGACGTGAAGCGAGACCAAAGCGTGGCCGGCCTCGTGATAGGCGGTCGCCTTCTTCTCGTCCTCGGTCATGACCATGGACTTGCGCTCGGCGCCCATCATCACCTTGTCCTTGGCGAGCTCGAACTCGCTCATCGCCACCAGCCGCTTGCCCTTGCGCGCGGCGAGCAGGGCGGCCTCGTTGACGAGGTTGGCGAGATCGGCGCCGGAGAAGCCGGGCGTGCCGCGGGCGATGGTGCGCGGATCGACGTCGGGCGCCAGCGGCACCTTCTTCATGTGGACTGCCAGGATCTTCTCGCGGCCCTCGATGTCGGGCCTCGGCACCACGACCTGGCGGTCGAAGCGGCCCGGCCGAAGAAGCGCCGGATCGAGCACGTCGGGCCGGTTGGTCGCGGCGATGATGATGATCCCCTCGTTCGCCTCGAAGCCGTCCATCTCGACGAGCAGCTGGTTGAGCGTCTGCTCGCGCTCGTCATTCCCGTTGCCCAGCCCGGCGCCGCGATGCCGACCGACCGCGTCGATCTCATCGATGAAGACGATGCAGGGGGCGTTTTTCTTGGCTTGTTCGAACATGTCGCGGACGCGCGAGGCGCCTACGCCGACGAACATCTCGACGAAGTCGGAGCCGGAGATGGTGAAGAACGGCACGTTGGCCTCGCCGGCCACGGCCCGCGCCAGGAGCGTCTTGCCCGTGCCCGGCGCCCCGACGAGAAGCGCGCCCTTGGGGATCTTGCCTCCGAGGCGCGCGAACTTGGTCGGGTCCTTGAGGAAATCGACGATCTCCTGAAGCTCCTCGCGGCTCTCGTCGATCCCCGCGACGTCGTCGAACGTGACCCGCCCCTGCTTCTCGGTCAGAAGCTTGGCCTTGGACCGCCCGAACCCCATCGCCCCGGAGCCGGCATTCTTCTGCATCTGGCGCATGATGAAGAAGGCGATCCCGAGGATGAGGAGGAACGGCAGCGACTGGTAGAGCAGGATCAGCCACACCGAGGTCTGAACCTCCGGCTCGCCCTGGAACGAGACGCCCTTCTCGCGAAGCCGCGAGGTGAGCTGAGGATCGGGAATGAAGTTGGTGCGGAACGCGTCGCCGTTGGTCAGCTTGCCGGAGATCACCTCCTTGCCGATCGACACCTCCTTGACCGAGCCCTCGTCGACCCGATTGAGGAACTCCGAATAAGCCATCGCATTGGCCGAACCCGAGCGCGACGAGCCGCCATCGACGATCTGCACGAACAGGATCAGAGCGAGCAGGATCCCGGCCCAGATGAACAGCGACTTCATCCAGGGGTTGCCGGCGGGATCCTTGTCGGGGCTCGGGCGCTTCGGATTGTCGGACATAAACATCCCATGAAAGTGGTAGATCATGGGGTCCCGTGGAAGGCGAAGGGGAAGCCCAGGAGTACCGTTGGTTCCTTGTCAGCCCCTAAAATAGGATTTCCCGGGGCTTTGGCAATGCGGGGCGATATGTAGGCGAGGCGGGTGAATGGGGCCTTAGTATCAAAGTCGCTACCGACGGATTTCCCGGCAGACGTTGGCGCGGGAGGTGTCGTCCCATCTGCATGAGCGTCCACACTTGTAACTCCCCTTATCGGGGCTCGGCAGGCGGCGGAGCTCGCCGATCGCGGCTTCCTGACATTGTTCGAACGTCCGAAACCCCGCGAGGCCGATCGACGTGCGCTCGTTGTCAGGGTCTGGATAAACCCAGCCTTGCCACGGCGAGCGTTCGCAGCTGGACAGTAGGACCAGCAAGGCGATGGCTGAGACAAGCCGGGTCATTGGGCCATCGTACCTCGTACCGGTTGAACGGCCACCCTTTTCAAGGCGCCGCCGTTCCGTCACGGCCACCCCCGTCATGCTGAACTTGTTTCAGCATCCATGCCGGAGCCGCTCGACGGTGTCCGACACTGCATCGAGCGCGTTTCCCCGTAGGCGGGACGTGCTGGATTTTGGGACGAAGGCACGAAGACACGAAGGTACAACGTAGAAAATGGGCGTCTTACCTCGCGCCTTTGCGTGGCGTCTCGAAACTGGCGGCCGAGGTGGCCGGCGGCGCATCGCAGGGCAGGAGGCTTCGGCTTGGCAATACGGACGATCTGTAGCGCAGGTGAGGGCACCGAAATAATAATCCCTCCCGGTCTTAGTCATTGTCCTCGCCCGAGGCTAAATTATTGACGATCTCGGTTACAGCGTTCGCCCCATTTTCGGTGACGGCGAGGGCCGCCTCCGGCTTGTCCGAGGACAGCGGGCTCTGCCTGTTAAGCAAAGAATCGAAATAGTCGGTGCCTCGGTCAGGCGCAGTCACGCTGTTAGTTGCGATATTTTCGGCTTCTAGAAAATCCACGGGATCATAGGTGATCTGGGGCTGCGTTGCATTCAACGCGTCTACCCCCTGCAAATCGGCGGGAGAAGTCATCAGAGCATCGTCGGTATAATCTAGCGCCGCCACGTTCACCGACACGTCTTGGGTGGTCTGAGCGCCAATGAGGCCGCCGACACGGCCTGCGGGGACGGCGACAGCGGCGGACCCGCTTTCGCCTCGCAAACCGCCTTCGGCCTTGTAAAAGGAGCCGATTACAGCGGCTATGCGAAGGGCCAGTGCAACTGGTTCACCTATATGTCGACGGACTTTCTCCCCAGCGGATGGACCTTGCTCTATGGCTAAGACGCTTATGCTCCTTCCGCTTCTCGGTCTGGCGGCCTGCAGCGCGCCGGCCGCCGAGGAGCGGGAGCCTGTTCACGCCAATAAAGCGGTTGGCGTGGCTCAGGCCGAGGGGAAAAACAGACGCGCCGGGGAACTGCTAACGCGGCTGGCGCGCCTTTCGGAAAACTCAATGGGCGACGCCGCCTCGACCGCCGGTCTTCTCGAGGCAGAACGCGGCTGCCTGTATCTGAGGCCTGACGCGGGCGATCGCTATCTGATCGCCTCGACTATTCTAGGAGGGAGATGGGATTCCGCTAGTGGAGCGCTCGTAGTGAAGGGCTCCGGCGGCGGAACATTCAGACCTGGGGATCGCGTCTCGCTGGGAGGCTCGGAGGGGAGGGCGGCGGCGCTCGCCGGGCAGTGGGTCGATCCACCGGGCTCCCGTTGCGACACGGGCCGGATCTGGGTGGCGAACAGCATAAGAAGGGCCGGGAGCAATTGAGTCAGGGCCGGCCGGCGCCGCCCGATCAGTCGAAGATGTCCTCGAGCCAGGATTTCTTGCGCTTGTGGTGCGGGTGGTAGCCGTGGCCCTGGTGGCCGCCGCGCTGCTCGTAGCGCGGGTCGTAGCCGCCCTGCTGGGGGTAGGGGGCCTGCTGCGGCGGGTAGGGCGCCTGTGGGGCCAAAGGCGCGCGCGGAGCCTGGGGGGCCTGCGGGGCGGCGGCCGGCGCCATCTCGGCGGCGGCGCGCTCCAGGATCTTGTCGAGCTCGCCGCGATCGAGCCAGATGCCTCGGCAGGTCGGGCAATAGTCGATCTCGACTCCGGCGCGCTCACTCATGACGAGCGGGACGGCGCAATGGGGGCAGGACATGGGGGTGGGGGCGGGCATCTGTTTCTCCATCGAGGCGCGCTTCCGCGGGAGTCCGGCCAAGGCCGAGCGCCGCCGTTGCTGTCGCCTTACGTAAGATCGGTTGGAGGAAGCGCAACCGGGCTGCTTCCCGGCCGGGGCGCATCTGAGCGGCCGGTCTCCGGCCCGCCGGTACGCGGAGACTCGCAACTCTGGACAAGGCCAGCGAACTACAGTGGATCCATAACGGACTTTTTTAGAGTCAACTAAGAGGAACGCGATAATGTATTCTTCGTTTGGGATTCGGAGGAGAGTTTTCCTCTAGTTGCGTAAGAGGTGCTTACATGAAACGATATGGTTCGTTTGCAGCCAAGGCTGCGTCCATCGCCGCATTGACTGCCGGCCTGGCAGCGATTGACGGAGCGGGTCACGCTCAGGAAGCCGCACAACCCGACAATATTCCGGTGCAGACGGTCGAGCAGTCGATCGCCATCGACGCCGAGTGGTACGCGCGTTCGCAGGGCGTGACCAAGGAGGAGGCGATCCGCCGTCTCCGGATCCAGCGCGAGATGGGCGACGTCATCGACCGGATGAGGAGCCAGTATCAGGGAAGGCTCGCCGGAATCGTCATCGAGCACAAGCCGGCCTACCGGCTGAAGCTCAGGCTAACCGGAAGCGAGGCCGTCGCCGCGCAGAGCGTCTCGCTGGGCGGGTCGACCTTGCCGATCGCCTTCGAAATCGGCGCTCCGGCTACGGTCGACGCGCTTGTCGCCTCCATCCAGAGCAACCTTCCGGCCCTGAAGACCCTGTTCCCGACGCTCGACGGAATCGGTACCGACGAAAGCACCAGCCAAATCGTGCTGACCGTCTATGCCCCCGATGCGGTGACCGCTACGGCGGCCAAGGCAAAGGAAGCGCAGGTGGCGGAATTGCTCAAGCTGCCGTTCCGGATCGAGACCACGACCGTGAGAGAAGTGCTGGCGGACGTCCGCGGGGGCGCCAGAATCGCCGCCTCGGGCGGCGGCTATTGCACCACCGGCTTTGTCGTGAAGAACACCTCCGGCACGACGGGGGTCGCGACCGCAGGCCACTGCGAGGGCATGGATACCTATTATAATCCGAGCGGGACGACGATTCCGACGACTATCGTCGCGAGCTCCGAGATCGTCGACGCAGACCAGGACGTCGAGGTCCATACCAGCGGCTATGTCGAGCGGCCGGAATTCTATGCCGACACCACCGACTCGGCGCGGGTCCTTACTGGGCGCCGCTACAAGACCAGCACCGGCTTTGGCGACAATGTCTGCCACCGCGGCGTGCGCACGCTGTACAGTTGCGGCCTGGTGAAGCAGACCAACTATACGCCGCTGGACAGCGCCGGAAATCCGGCGCGGTGCGGCGCGGTCGCGTGCGGGCCTTATTACGTCAGGGTCGAAGGTCCCGAGCTGGCATGCTATCAGGGCGACAGCGGCGGTCCGGTGTTCGCCTCGACCGTCGCTTTCGGGCTGCTCAAGACGGCGGCCGCTACGGGAACCTTGCCGGGACAGTGCATCCGCATGACCTATATGTCGACCGACAGCCTGCCGACCGGATGGTCCCTGCTTTATGGCCCGTAAGCTTGCCGCGCTTTGGGCACTGCCGGCCCTCGCGGCCTGCACGGAGCCCGCCCAGGAGGCTGCCGCCGACCGGCCCCCGCCCTCCGTCGCCGCCGTTCCGGCGGGCGGCGCGGAGGGCGGGGTCCGCCTCGCTCTCCTTGAGCCGGCCGACGAAGGACCGGCCTCGGCGCTCCCGGGCAGGCTCGAGCTCCACGGACGTTGCCTCTATCTGCGCCTCTCCGACGGCAGCCGGGTCCTCCCCGCCTTCCGGTTGGAGGGTCTGGCCTGGAACCGCTCGTCCGGCGCGGTAGAATGGCGCGGACGGGCTTTCCGGACGGGCGATCGGGTAGAGCTCGGCGGCGCCTTCGAGCGGGGCCCGCCGGGCGCGCTGCCCTGGCGTCAGGCCCCGGCGGCGGAGTGCGACTTCTCCCTAGTCTTCGCCGCCTGGAACATCACCTCCGCCGACTGAGCCTGCCCGGCCTCTCGGGCGGGTCCGGGCGAATCGCGTGGGCGCTCGTCACGGGCGGCAGAGCTTCGGTTAGCGGAACGGTTACCTGAAAATATTCTTGTGCGCACAAAAATAGGATTTGCCCGCCCGGGTAGCATTCCGCCCCAGCGGCGGAAATCCGCCGCGGATCGCGCTTAAGAATAGGATTTGCCGGAGCGGTTAGTTTGGGTTGACAGCGTCACGCTGATGCAGTACAAAACAGGAACGCTGGAGATGTGTAGCTGTCCTTCGACAGGCTCAGGATGAGCGGGGCGGCGGCAGTTCCGGGGGCTTTTCCGACAAGTCGGTGCGAGCTCATTTTTGAACGCGACGACGCGACGATTCCGCGAAGCGGTCAAACATTCATCATTCCGGGGCAGCCCGAGGCTTCCATTGGCGGGGGCGATGGTGGAGCGCTTCGCGCTCGTTGCGTCGTTGCGTCGTTGCGTTGAAAAATCGACCGGTACGGCGGCGGCGGGTGACCTCGCTCGTGCGACGCGGCCGGCCGGTGGTTGCTGACAGGCGTTCGGGTGACGCGGTCCGGATCAGGTTCTCGGACGTCCGTGTTCATGGATCACGGTCCGGGGAAGGCGAAATTTGGCTGGAGCCGGTGCGGGGACGCGCCGGCTTTTTTGTTTCAACCGTGGGAGGGGACGATGGCGAAGCGGAGCAAGGGGCGGGGGGCGATCCCTCGGATCACCGGGAACAAGGGGCGCAGGCTTCAGGTGGCGGGGCCTTCGGGGCGCAAGCTGTTCGATTCGGAGCGCAAGGAGCGGTTTCTCGGATATTTCTGCGGAGAGGCGAATCTTTCCTGGGCGGCCCGGAAGGTTGGGGTCCATTATCGGACCGTGCTCCGGCACCGGGCGACCGATCCAGCGTTCGCCGAGGCCTATGATCTCGCCGAGGCGCAGGCCTTGCCGCGGCTGAGGAGCTGGCTTGTGCAGGCGAAGGCGCAGGAGGCGCAGACGCTGAAGGATTCGGCGCTCGGCCTTTCGACCGGCTCGGGGCAGGCCGGGGCGGAGGACGGGCCGGAGGACGGGGCGGAGGACGGGGCGGAGGACGGGGAGGAGCCGGGCGGGGATATCGCTCCGGAGCGGCTTTCGGTCGAGCAGGCGATGCAGTTCCTTCGGGACCATGAGCAGAGCCAGGCCCGGCGGGAGCGGGCGGCCCGGATGGGGCCGGGGCGGGGGAACGGGCGGCCCGTGTCGGTGGCTTCGAACGAGGAGGTGAAGGAGGCATTGTTCAGGGCGCTTCGGGCTCAGGGGATCAGGGTTCGGGCCGGGATGGGGACGGTCACTGGTGACTGTCCCCAAGGGGGCGAGGCTCCGGTGCTTCGTTCGGAGACGCCGGCGCCAATTACCCCTCCACCAGGCTCCGCCTGGTCCCCCTCCCCGAGCAAGCTCGGGGAGGATGAGCAGTGAACGCGCCTTTCATTCGGAAGCGGGGGCGGGGGATCGGGGGGGATCCGGTGGCGAGGGACGTCGCGGATTTCGGGGCGTTGCTGGCCTTTGCGGCGCTGATCGAGGATCCGGACGACCTTCGGCGGTTCGTCGAGCGGTTGCCGACCCCGGTTCGGCGGCGGATGATGGAGACCTGGGAGTGGCAGGCGCATGGCGGGCAGGAGGAGCCCGGGGGCGACTGGCGGGTGTGGCTGCTGATGGCGGGGCGGGGGTTCGGCAAGACCCGGGCGGGGGCGGAGTGGGTCTCGGCCCGGGCCCGGGAGAAGCCGGGGGCCCGGATCGCACTGGTCGGGGCGACCCGGGAGGATGTCGCCAAGGTGATGATCGAGGGGCGGAGCGGGCTTCTGCGGGTGGCCCGGACGGGGGAGGCGCCGCTCTGGGTGCCTTCGCGGGGCGTGGTTTACTTCGAGTCCGGGGCGGAGGGGCATGTCTATTCGGCCGAGGCGGGGGAGGCGCTGCGCGGGCCGGAGCATGACTGGGCCTGGTGCGACGAGATCGCGAAATGGGAGCGGGGGGCGGCGGCCTGGGACAATCTCCAGCTCGGGCTTCGGGTTGGGGAGCGGCCCCGGGTGCTGGTGACGACGACCCCAAGGCCGCTGGCGCTGCTTCGGGGGATCGAGGCGGATCCGGCGACTTCGGTCACTCGCGGGCGGATGCTGGACAATCTCCATCTGCCGGAGGCGGCGGTGGCCGAGGCCTATCGGCGCTATGGCGGATCGAGGCTGGGGCGGCAGGAGCTGGAGGGGGTGCTGTTCGACGAGGTGCAGGGGGCGCTTTGGACCCGCGACCTGATCGAGGCGTGCCGGACCGGGGCTTCGGCCGGGGTTGGGGGCGGGATTGGGGGCGGGGCGTATCGGCGGGTCGTCGTGGGGGTCGATCCGCCGGCCGGGACGGACGGGGACTCCTGCGGGATCGTTATTTGCGCGCTTCGGGCGGACGGGATCGCCGAGGTGGTCGCCGATCTGAGCGTGGCTGGACTTTCCCCGGAAGGGTGGGCCCGGACGGTGGCGGGGGCCGCCGCCGGCTGGGGCGCCCACCGGGTGGTGGCCGAGGCGAATAACGGCGGGAAGATGGTGGAGAGCGTTCTTCGGGGCGCGGACGTTTCGCTTCCGGTGAAGCTGGTCCACGCCTCGGACGGCAAGTCGGCCCGGGCGGAGCCGGTGGCGGCTATGTTCGAAGCGGGGCGGGCTAAGCTTGCGGGGAATTTTCCCGAGCTGGAGGACGAGTTGTGCGCACTGGTCCTGGGCGGGGGCTATGAGGGGAAGGGGAGCCCGGACCGGGCCGATGCGATGGTCTGGGCACTGAGCGAACTGATGCTCGGCGAGCGTCGGGCGGAGCCCAGGATCCGGAGCTTTTGAGGGAATAACCTTTTCGAAAGCCTGTTGCTTCAAGAGGGAGTCTTGGTACGCGACCGGGGGGGCGGGAGCGGCTTGGCCGCTTCCGCCTTCTTCCTTCCGGATACTTCCGAAATCTCCTTTCGACTTAGAGGCTTGGCTTGACCCGGGCGAGGCTCCGGGCCGAACGAATCCGGATCGAAACCGGCGTGAAGCGGGAATGGCTTAACGCGCGCTAACCGCTTCGTTCAGCCCTTCCTCAACGCCTGCGGGGTAGAAGCCTCACCTGCCGCCCGATGCAGGCCACGCGGAAGGCGGTCCCTCGAGTCGCGTATCCGAGGGGGGGCCGGCGCCCTTATGAGCGCCGGCCCCGACCCTCCCGGGAAAGCCCCGGCGGCGGGACGCAACCTTATCTTTACCGGCACCCTCTAGAACGGGGGCCTCACCACGCCTTTAGGGGGCCTGCCTTGTTCATCGACGCCGAGCTGTCCCGGATCCCCATCACCGACGGACGAAAGGCCGAGCGCCGGATCGTCAACCTCGCCGCGGCGCTTCGCGAGCAGGGGGCGAAGACGAGCAAGATCGTGGTCGTCGACATCTCGGTCGGGGGCTTCAAGGCCGAATCGGAGGAGCCGCACCAGGAGGGGGACGAGGTCTGGCTGAAGCTGACCGGCCTCGAGCCGAGGCGGAGCCGGGTCGTCTGGGCGCGGCCGGGGGAGAAGGGGCCGGAGATCGGCTGCGAGTTCGAGTGGCCGCTCCACCCGAGCGAGCTCGAGATCATCATCGCCCCGGCGCCGAGGAAGATCGTCAAGGGCGTGTTCCGGCGCGTGGAGCGCTAGCGCTCGGTCACGCGGCATCCGGGCTTCAAATCGGAAAATCTCGGCAAGTCTCGACGAGGTCCCGGCTTTCGGGTTCCCATCAAAGTATTACTTTGATGGGGTCCTTCCCGGGATGACGGTGGATCAGACCGCGTAGTGGACGATGTCGGCCAGCGCGACCTGGTCGACCCGCGTCCCGCCTTCGTCGCAGATCTCGATCGCCTGCCGGTCCCACCGGGTGCCCAGCGCGAGCTCCCCCAGGATCAGCTCCCGGGCGCTCCGGACCGCCTGATACCAGGCCGCCTCCGCGTCGGGCAGCTTGAGCCCCTGTTCGTCCTGAAGCCGGCCGCCCTCCTGGGCGAGATGGAAATAATAATGGGGCATGGCGGGTGAACGC
>DASQZF010000177.1:0-10279 GCA_035638835.1 Allosphingosinicella sp.
CCGTATGGTCGTTGAGCAGGCCCTCGCCGAGCCAGAGCAGCCTTTCGATGCCGAGATCCCCGCGAAGCCGAGCCTCGATCTCCTCGCGGCTCATGCCCGGGTTGCGGTTGGGGTTGAGAAGGCATTGCTCCGTGGTGACCGCAAGGCCGGTGCCGTCGACGTCGATGGCTCCGCCCTCCAGGATCCAGTCGCGGCGCTCGGCCTCCATTCCGGCCCCCTCGGCCAGGCGGAGCCCGATCGAATCGTCTCCCTCGAGCGCATATTTGCCGCCCCAGCCGTTGAAGCGGAAGCTGCGCGGCCGGCGCTCGGGCCCGCTCCCCAGGACGATCGGCCCCGTGTCACGAAGCCAGATGTCGCCGAACGGCTCCTGCAGGACCGTGGCGAAGGGCGCCAATTCGGCGGCGGCGCGGGCCGAGGCAGCGTCGGCGGCGACGAGTCGAACCTCCTCGCCCGCGCCGCCGGAATGGACGGCCGACGCGAAGGCGGCGACCTCCAGCCGCGCGGGCTCGAGATCCTCCTGCCAGAGGTCCGGGTGGCTCGGAAAGCCGATCCAGACCCATTCATGCTCCGCCCATTCCGGCGGCTGGCGGTAGGGTGAGACGCTCATCCGGTGAGGCCATAACGTCAGTCCCACGGCGACCCAAGCAAAACTCTGGCAACTCGAGCAATACTATTATATAGTTAGTAATAACTATTTTTCGGATATTGTCGCCATGGGTAAGTACGAACCTCTCGCTAAGCACCTTGAATCCGCTACCGCCGGCGAATGGTCGGCGACATTCGCGCAGGTCGAGCAGATCCTCGGCTTTCCGCTGCCCCCCAGCGCGCGCAGACATCGTGAGTGGTGGAGCAATCAGGCGGGCTCGGGGCACAGCCAGGCGCGGGGGTGGCAGGACGCCGGCTGGCAGGTCTGGAAGGTCGACCTCCAAGAAGAACGTACAATCTTTCGCCGCGTGGAGGGTGCTCGGTCGGGGTCGGTCGCCCCACAAGCCGATTGCGATGAAGGGCTGATCGAGGAAGCCGGCGGATATCTCGGCATCCAGGATCGAGCGCAGATCATCCGTGAAGCGCTTCGCGCCTTGATACAGCGCGAGGCCGCTCGGCGGCTCTCAAAACTTGGCGGCACGATGCCCGACTTCAAAGCCCCGCCGCGGCGTCGTTTTGGATGATCCTGGTCGATACGTCGATCTGGGCGGATCATTTCGGCCGGCGAAATCGCGATCTCGATGTCCTTCTGGGGCGTGAGGAGGTGCTGGGCCACGCGTACGTGACTGCGGAGGTCGCGTTGGGCAATCTCGTCGACCCCGCCGGAACGATAAAGATGCTGAGCTCCATCCCGCAGGCCAAGGTCGCTACTCAAGTCGAACTCATGAAGCTTATCCGCTTGCGAAACCTGGCAGGCAGCGGGGTCGGTTTCGTCGACGCCCACCTGCTCGCCTCGTGCCGATTGTCGGAGACCAGGCTCTGGACGCGCGATAAGCGACTTCGCACTCAAGCCAATGCGCTTGAACTCTCATGGGAGCCGCACTTACGGGTCTAGCATGATCGGCTTAACTTGATCCGTCATTGCGAGCGAAGCGAAGCAATCCAGCACTGAGCCTTTCGGGGCCGCGGTAATGGATTGCTTCGTTGCTGCGCTCCTCGCAATGACGGGTCAAACCAAGGCGATCATTTCTGAAGCTCGGCTTGCCGACTCGACTTGTCAGCGCGCGTTCGTCTTCGTCCCCAATCCGTCACTGCATGATCGGCCCGGCATTGCCGCGGCTCCTGTCGCGGATGGCTCGGAATTCGTCGCCGGGATTCCAGTTCGGCCAGTCGGTCGAATCGGCGAGCTCGCGGCCGATCGTCCAGTAGATTTCGAGGTCGCGGATCGCGCCGGCCCAGTTCCAGCCGGGATCATATTCGTCGCTCGGCTGGTGGTAGCGTTTGGTCCGATAGTCCTCCGCGGCGGCGCTTCCGGCGCCCAGGCCGCCGTCGACGAGGTCCTCGCCGCCCTCGGCGTAGAGCATCGGAACGCCCTGGCGCGCCAGGCTGAAATGGTCGGAGCGGTAATAATAGCCTGCCTGGGGCGAGGGCTCGTTCTTCACGGTCAGCCCGTAGCGGTCGGTCGCCCGCTTCATATAATCCTCGAGCTGCGACTTGCCCTTGCCGATGACGACGAAGTCGCGCGTTGATCCGATGACGTTGAGGCCGTCCATATTGACCCCGCCCGCGGTGCTGGCGAGCGGGTAGACCGGGTTCTCGGCATAATATCTGGAGCCGAGCAGGCCCGATTCCTCGGCCGTCACCGCAAGGAAGACGATCGAGCGTTCGGGATTGCCCCTGCGCGCATGGGCCTCCGCGAGCGCGATCAGCCCGGCCGTGCCGGTGGCGTTGTCGAGCGCGCCGTTGCAGATGTCGTCGCCCGTCCTGTCGGCGTCGCAGCGGCCGAGATGGTCCCAGTGAGCGGTGTAGATCACATATTCGTTCGGCCGCCTCGAGCCGGGCAGGATCCCGATCACGTTCTTCGAAGCCTGCTTCTTGATCTGGTTGGTCAGGCCGATCGAAGCCCGGGCCCTGAGCGGCACGGCCCTGAAGCCGGGACGCTTCGCCGCGGCGGAGAGGGCCGTCAGGTCCTGGCCCGACGCCGTCAGGATCCGTCGGGCCGCATCGTTGGTCAGCCAGCCGATCACCTTCGACTGGTCCATGTGGCCGCCCGGCTCGTCCATGTTGTACTGAGGACCCGTCCAGGAGGATTGGACGACGTTCCATCCGTAGGAGGCCGGGTCGCTGTCATGGACGATGAAGGCGCCGGCGGCGCCCTGACGCGCCGCTTCCTCATATTTGTAGGTCCAGCGGCCGTAATAGGTCATCGCCTTGCCGTTGAACTTTCCGTCCAGGTCCGGGTCCTGCCAGTCGGGATCGTTGACGAGGATGACGACCGTCTTCCCCTTCACGTCGACGCCCGCATAATCGTTCCAGCCGCGCTCGGGCGCGTTGATGCCGTAGCCGACGAAGACCATCTCGCTGTCCCGGAGGTCGATCCTGGGCTGGACCTGGTAGCTGTTGGCGACGAAGTCGGTGCGGTGGCTCAGAGTCATCGGCGCTCCGCCGCCGGCGATGGTCAGCGCGGTGGGCGCTGCGAGGCTCTCGACCAGCGGCACGTCCTGGAACCAGCCGCCCTTGTTGCCCGGTTGGAGGCCGGCTTGCTGGAAGCGCTTGGCGAGATAGGCGACAGTCTTGTCCTCGCCCTTGGTGGTCGGCGCCCGGCCCTCATATTCGTCCGACGAAAGGATCTGGGTCGCCGTGGTCAGGGTCGCGAGCGAGATGGGCGGGCCGGAATAAGGCCGTTGCGCGCTCCGCTCGCTCGGCGCGGTCGCGCAGGCGGCGAGCAGCAGGGCGGCGGCGGAGCCTGCGAGGGATCGAAGCGGCACGGACATTCTCCTCTCATCCCCACCCGCGCATTCCCATGGCAGCTGGATTTTGCGCGTGCAAGCTTGCGCCGAGCGGAGGCTGGTGCCATCGTGCCGGCAAGCTTAGCGATGGGGCCTAAGCGATTGGGGGTATTCATGTTTCGGATTTTTTCGCTCGACTCGTTCGCTGCGCTTTCGCTCGTCTTCCTTTCGGCTTCGGAGGCGGCGGCGGCACCGCTCGCGGAACCCGCGGCCGCCTTCGGCAAGCGCGAGAGCGTGCTTTCGATCAGCCTCTCTCCGTCGGGCAGGCAGGTCGCCTTCATCAGCCCGGGCCCGGGTCAATCCACCTATCTGTACACGGTCGATTCCGCGGGCGGCGGCGTTCCGCGCGAGACTCTGAGCGCGGACGGCAAGCCGGAGCAGCTCGACCGCTGCGGCTGGGTCTCCGAGACCCGGCTGGTCTGCACCATTTATATGATCGGCCCGAGCCAGTCCGCCGCGGGCCAGATCGTCGGGATGACCCGCATGATCGCGATCGACGCCGACGGCAGGAACATCAAGCTGTTGAGCCGGAGCGTAAGGCCCGCCGACCAATATGTTTCGTTCGGCGGAGGGTCGGTCATCGACTGGCTGCCGGACTCCGAGGGCTCCATCCTGATGGCCCGGGAATATGTCCCGGAAGCCAAGGTCGGGACTCGCATGATCGACAAGCGCGAAGGCTATGGGGTCGATCGCCTTCATACCGGAACGCTGGACTCCAAGGTGGTCGAAGCCGCGAACCCGAAGGCCGGCCGGTACATAAGCGACGGGCGCGGGACGGTGCGGATCATGGCATCGGTCGATATTTCGGACGCGACCGGCGTCGCAAGCGGGCGGATCGATTATTATTATCGAACCAAGGCCTCTCGCGACTGGAAGCCGCTCTCGAGCTATTACACGGTCCGGGACGAAGGCTTTTATCCGGTCGCCGTCGATCCCGATCTCGACGCCGCCTACGGCTTCAGGAAAGATTCGAGCGGCCGTTCGGCGCTCTACAGCATGGCGCTCGACGGATCGAAGCGCGAGACCCTCGTATTCGCCCACCCCCGGGTCGACGTGGACGGAATGGTTCGCATCGGCCGCCGCGGCCGGGTGGTTGGAGTCACCTACGCCACGGAAAAGCGCGAGGCGTCCTATTTCGACAAGAACCTGACCGCCCTGCGGGGCTCCCTGTCCAAGGCGTTGCCGCACCTTCCGCTGATCCACTTCATGGATTCCAGCGTCGACGAGAGCAAGCTCCTGCTCTGGGCGGGGAGCGACACCGACGCCGGTCGCTATTACCTCTTCGACAGGGGAAGCAAGCAGCTCAGTGAGCTGATGCTGGCCCGGCCGGAGCTGGAGAACGCCACGCTCGCGGCGATGAAGCCGGTGACCTACAAGGCGTCGGACGGAACCCAGGTGCCCGGCTATCTGACCCTGCCGCCCGGCTCCACCGGCAAGGGCCTGCCGGCCATCGTGATGCCGCATGGCGGGCCGAGCGCGCGCGACGAATGGGGCTTCGACTGGCTGGTCCAATATTATGCGAGCCGCGGTTATGCGGTGCTTCAGCCCAATTATCGCGGTTCTTCCGGCTATGGGGAGGGCTGGTACCAGAAGAACGGCTTCCAGTCCTGGAAGACGGCGATCGGCGACGTCAACGATGCCGGCCGCTGGCTGGTCTCCCAGGGCATCGCCGATCCGGGGAAGCTCGCCATCGTCGGCTGGTCCTACGGCGGCTATGCGGCGCTGCAGTCGCAGGTGCTCGACCCCAATCTGTTCAAGGCCGTCGTCGCGATCGCTCCGGTCACCGATCTCGCCAGCCTCGTCGAGGATTCGCTGGGTTTCACCAACTATCGCGTGGTCAAGAAATTCGTCGGCACCGGTCCGCATCTGCGCGAAGGCTCGCCGGCGCAGAACGCGGCCAGGATCAAGGTGCCGGTCCTGCTCTTCCACGGCGATGTCGACCTCAACGTCCCGATCGCCCAGGCGCGCAAGATGCAGGACAGCCTCAAGGGCGCGGGAGCGCGAAGCGAGCTCATCGTCTATCCGGGCCTGGATCACCAGCTGGACAACAGCTTCGCCCGCTCCGACATGCTGAGGCGCAGCGACGCCTTCCTGAAGCAGGCTTTGAAGGTCCAGTAGGAGCCGCGGCCGGGGCGGGAGCGATCTCGATGTTGCGGCGCCTCGGCGTCGTGCGACCCTGGGTGGCGCAGAGACTGCCGAGGGGCGGCGGTCCGAGTGGGGGACTATTGCGATGATCCATGGACGATTCTCCTTTTGCCTTCTGAGCCTGGCCTTGCTTCCCGCGGCCGGGCCGCCCGCCGATCCCGCCGCGGCGTTCGGCGCGCGCGAGGACGTCCAGTCGATCAGCCTTTCCCCGGCGGGGCGGAAGATCGCCTTCATCAGCCCCTGACCGGGCGCCTCGTCCGTCGTCTACGCGGTCGACGCGGTCGAGGGCGCCCAGCCTCGGCGGGTCATCGGCGCAGATGGCCGCAAGGAGCGGATCACGGACTGCAGCTGGGTTTCGGAGGAGCGGCTGGTCTGCCAGGCCGTGTTCCTGATGGAGAATGTCGTTCCGGGCGAGCTTTTGATGGCCAGCCGCGTATTCGCCGTCAACTCGGACGGAACCAAGCCATTGCTTCTGAGCCGGCGGAGCCGCGCCGACGACGCTTATTACTCTTTCGGGGGAGGCGAGATCCTCGATTGGCTTCCGGGCACCGACGGAGCGGTCCTGATGGCGCGGCGCTACGTGCCGGAAGTGAAGATCGGCTCGATCGTCGAGGACAAGAGGGAGGGCTATGGAGTCGATCGGGTCGACTCGGACAACGGGGCCACCAAGGCGGTCGAATCCCCCAACAGGCGGGCCGGGGGCTATCTCAGCGACGGTCGGGGCAAGGTCCGGATCATGGTGGTCCCGGACGTGGCCGACAGCGGCTACGCCACCGGCCGGTTCACTTATTATTACCGGACCAGTTCGTCGGACGATTGGAAGCAGCTCGGCGTCTACAGCGCGATGACCGAGACCGGCTTTCGCCCGGTCGCCGTCGATCCCGATCTCGACGTCGCCTACGGCTTCAAGCGGGCGGACGGCCGGGATGCCCTGTACAGCGTGGCTCTGGACGGCTCGGCACGTGAAACCCTGATCTACTCGCATCCGCAGGTCGACGTCGATTCCACCGTTCGGATCGGCCGGGCGCAGCGGGTGGTCGGAGCCACTTTCGCGACCGAGAAGCGGGAGGCGATCTTCTTCGACAAGGAGCTGGCCGCCCTCGGCAAGGCGCTCGCCAGGGCGCTTCCGGCCGCTCCGCTCATCCGTTTCGTCGATTCCAGCGTCGACGAGACCAAGCTCATCCTTTGGGCGGGCAGCGACGTGGATCCCGGCCGATATTATCTGTTCGACAAGACGGCCAAGCAGCTGCGGCCGATGATGCTCGACCGGCCGCAGCTCGAAGGCGTGACGCTCGTGCCGATGAAGGCGGTCACCTATACAGCGTCGGACGGGACGAAGGTGCCCGCCTATCTCACCCTCCCGGCAGGCGGCACGGGCAAGAACCTGCCGGCGATCGTCATGCCGCATGGCGGCCCGAGCTCCCGGGACGAGTGGGGCTTCGACTGGCTGGTTCAATATTACGCCAGCCGGGGCTTCGCGGTCCTCCAGCCCAATTATCGCGGTTCGTCGGGCTATGGGGAGGGCTGGTACCAGAAGAACGGCTTTCAATCCTGGCGCACCGCCATCGGCGACGTGAACGATGCGGGCCGGTGGTTGGCGGCGCAAGGCATCGCCGATCCGGCGAAGCTGGCGATCGTGGGCTGGTCCTATGGAGGCTATGCGGCGCTTCAATCCGGAGTGCTTGATCCGAGCCTGTTCAAGGCGGTCGTCGCCATCGCTCCGGTGGCCGATCTGAACCAGCTGATCCAGGATTCGAAAATGTGGTCGAGCCACCGTGTGGAGCGCAACTTCATCGGATCGGGCCCGCACCTCCGAGAGGGCTCGCCCGCGCAGAATGCGGATCGGATCAAGGCGCCGGTGCTGCTTTTCCACGGCGACAAGGATCGCAATGTCGACGTCCGCCACGCCCGGCTGATGCACGACAGGCTCAAGGGCGCCGGAGGACGAAGCGAGCTGGTCGTGTTCGAGGGGCTCGACCACCAGCTCCGGGACGGCGACGCGCGCGCCCAGATGCTTCGCCGAAGCGACGCCTTCCTCCGGACGGCGCTCGACATCCCATGAAAAAAGGCGGCCCCCGAAGGAGCCGCCCTTTATTACTCCGTCTCCGTCATTGCGAGGAGCGAAGCGACGAAGCAATCCAGTGGGCCTCCAAGGCCGCTCTGGATTGCTTCGCTGCCGCGTAGCGGCAGTTTATCCTGAGCGCCGCCGCAGGCGGCGTCGAAGGGCTCGCAATGACGAAGTGAAGCGGGATTACCTGGAGTAGAACTCGACGACCAGGTTCGGCTCCATTCGGACCGGATAGGGAACCTCGTCCAGCGTCGGGACGCGGGTGAAGGTCGCCTTGGCGGTGCCGTCGGGAGCGACATATTCCGGGATGTCGCGCTCGGCGAGGCCCTGCGCTTCCATCACCAGCGCCATTTCCTGCGCCTTGGAGCCCAGGGTGATCTCGTCGCCGACGTCGATCCGGCGCGAGGCGATGTTGCACTTGGTGCCGTTGACCCGGATGTGGCCATGGCTGACCATCTGGCGCGCCGACCAGATGGTCGGAGCGAACTTGGCGCGGTAGACGACCATGTCGAGACGGCGCTCGAGTAGGCCGATAAGGTTCTGGCCGGTATCGCCCTTCATCCGGGCGGCCTCGGTGTAAGTGCGCTTGAACTGCTTCTCGGTGACGTCGCCGTAATAGCCCTTCAGCTTCTGCTTGGCACGGAGCTGGATGCCGAAGTCGGACATCTTGCCCTTGCGGCGCTGGCCGTGCTGGCCGGGGCCGTATTCGCGCTTGTTGACGGGGCTCTTGGGGCGTCCGAAGACGTTCTCGCCCATCCGCCGGTCGAGTTTGTACTTGGCGCTGCTGCGCTTGCTCATCTCAGGTCCAATCTGCTTGGTTAGTCATGCGTCCCGGAACCGCACCGCCGCACCTGTCGTGCGACGCGGCCACCGCTTCACCGGGGTGCGGGGCCAATTGCGAAGGGCGCGACATGGGCGCTGGGCGGCGATAAGTCAAGGCGAGACCCCCGCGGGCGGGGTGCCGCGGGGCCAACTTGGACGCAGCCCGGATGGGTAGCCTAAAAGGGCCTCGAGCTGTTGATCAGTGAAGCGTCCTGGATGTCCTGGACCTGCCTGCGTGCCAGGGCGCCGTCATGGTCCCATTGCGCACGGGTTTTGCAGGTCTTGGCCCCTCTCACAAGAGAGCCGGTCTCGACGATCCGCTTGCAAACGACCTTGTCGGGCTTGCCGGCGGCGCTGTCCGTCTTATGTTTATGGCTGGCGAGCACCGGGCTGCTGCCCAAAAGCGCGATGACGGCAATCACGGAAGCGTGTTTCACGGAAGATCCCCCAAGTCGAACAACTAGTTAGGCTATCATAGCCGAAGAACCGGTAATTTGCAATCGGACGGCGAATGGGCTTTTGACGGCCGCTCCATCGGAAGCGAGGAAGACGATGTCGAGCAACGGAACCGATCCGGATCAGTGCCGGTCGATGGAGGAGGTGCGCCACGGCGTCGACCGGCTCGACGAGGAGATCGTCCGGCTGCTCGGCAGGCGCTTCCGCTACATGGACGCGGCGGCCCGGATCAAGCCGGCGCGCGAGGCGGTCCGCGACGAGGGCCGAAAGGCCCAGGTGCTCGCCAACGTGGCCCGGCTGGCCGGGGAGCATGACGTACCGGCGCAAGCCGCCGAGGCGCTTTTTGAGCGGCTGGTCGAGGCCTCGATCGCCTATGAATTGGAGCGCTTCGACTCCACGAGGGACTAGAATAGGGGGAGAGGTACCCTTCTTCCGTTCGGGCTGAGCCTGTCGAAGCCCTCTCCACCCCAGCGGCGAATCAAGAAAGGCCCTTCGACAAGCTCAGGGCGAACGGAGGGGGTCGCTGACCCTGGCGCATCGACCTCAGCCTCTCCGTCTCGGCTTCACCAGAGTGCGAACGATCCCCCGCAGGGCCTGCACCTCGCGGGTCGACCAGCCCGCCTTGGTCAGCAGGGTCCGGATCGTGTGGCGGGTGACGGGGGTGCGGTCGGGCGGGTAGAAATAACCTGCGTCGACCAAAGCCCCGTCGAGCTGCTCGATCAGCCCTTCAAGCTGATCGTGGCTGGCCCGCGGCTCGGCCGGGTCGCCCTGGGTCGGAATCGCAAGCGACTCGTGCTTGGACCATTCGTAGGCGATCAGGATCACCGCCTGGGCGAGGTTGAGGGACGTGAAGCCGGGATTGACGGGAACGGTGACGATCTTGCCCGCGATGGCGACTTCGTCCGTTTCCAGCCCCGACCGCTCGGCCCCGAACAGGATCGCCGACGGCTCCGAGTGCGCCCGAATCTCGCGCGCCGCCTGCTCGGGATCCACGACCGGCACCACGAGCCCGCGCTTGCGGACCGTCGTGGCGTAGACGTGCGCGCAGTCGCCGACCGCCTCGGCGACGCTGCCGAACACCCGAGCGCGCTCCAGGACGATGTCGGCCCCGGAGGCGGCCGGCCCCGCCGAAGGATTGGGCCACCCGTCCCGCGGCGCCACCAGCCGAAGGTCGGTAAGCCCGAAATTGAGCATCGCCCGGGCGGCCTTGCCAATGTTCTCGCCCAGCTGGGGCCGGACGAGGACGATTGCGGGCGCGCGCGCGACCGACAGGTTCTCGGCTTCGCTCGAAAAGGTGTCTCGACTTCGCTCGACACGAACGGGTGAGGGTGAGGGTGAGGGTGAGGGTGAGGGT
>DASQZF010000178.1:0-4734 GCA_035638835.1 Allosphingosinicella sp.
GGAATCGCCATAAGCGGAATCGAATATCCGGGCGTCGACCGCCAGTCGGAGATTGCTCTTCGGACCCAGCGGACGGCGCCAGCTGCCGCGCACCCCGACGCCCTCCAGCGCGTTCACTCCGCCATACCAGCGTTCGAACGCGATCAGCTGGAGCGATCCCGTCGGTGCGGCGCCGGCCCCGAATTCCAAACCCGCGGCGACGAGGAGGGAAGCGTCGTCCGAGCGGGGCCCTTCATATTCCACGGCATAGCCTTCGACGTCGACCGCCAGCGCCGCCTCCGCGGCAATGGGAAGCCGCACGTTGGCGGCGGCGGACGTCCCGACGCCGATCCCGCCTTTCTCGCGAAGATTGGGATCGACCGGGACCGGAAGCGGCCCTCCGCCGAGGTCGATCGGGACCGAGCGAAGGTCCGTCCCGTTGGTGACGTTGCTGTCGGCGGTGACGCTCATGTCGACGGATAGACGGAAATCCGCCGAACGGGACTTTGCGGGGGTGGCCACGACCGCCGGGCGGACGGCTTCTTCCCGAGGGGTGGGCGGATATTGCTCGCCCGGCTCGACCGGGATCGAAAGTCCCCCATCCTCCCCGCCGGCAAGCTCCGCCGGACCCTCAAAGGCTGCGATTTCGAGGCGCGGAGGGGCCGCGGCGGGAAGGC
This sequence comes from Allosphingosinicella sp., assembly GCA_035638835.1. GTDB lineage: Bacteria > Pseudomonadota > Alphaproteobacteria > Sphingomonadales > Sphingomonadaceae > Allosphingosinicella. Next base: position 657 of record DASQZF010000178.1, read on the forward strand.
AGAGCCAGGCGACGCACAGCGGCGCCAGCAGTTTCCGCCGACCGGCCATCGCTCCTTTCGCCCCCCGTTTTACGGCCAAGAAGCTGGCAGCCTTAGCGGGATAGGGTTGACGAACGGTTAGGGATGGCCCGCGGCGCGGTCCTCAGATGCAGACGACGAGCAGCTGGATCAGCCTGCAGGAAGGCGCGGTCGGCACCGGCGGCGCAGGGGCCGGGGCGGGGCCGGGGGCCGGGACTTGGGGCGGCAGGGTCTCCGGCGTGGCGGGGGGAGCCGGCGCAGGCGCCGGGGCCGGGGGAGGCGCCGGAGGTTGCGGAGCAGGCGTCGGAGCCGGAGTCGGCGCAGGCTCGGGCGCCGGAGGTTGGGGAGTCGGGGCCGGAGCTGGGGCTGGAGCGGGAGCGGGCGCCGGAGGTTGGGGAGCCGGAGTCGGAGCAGGGGTGGGAGCTGGCCCAGGCGCAGGCGCAGGCGGATTGGCGGGATTGGCCGGAATTGCAGGGCCGCCGGGCTGAGGGACCGCGGGGGTGCCAGGATCCGCGGGGTTGGGCGAATTGGGCCCGGGCGGGGTCGGAGTAGCAGGCCCGGGCGCCGGAATGGCGGGGGCGGGATCCGCCGGCGGCGCGGGCGTCGGGGCCGGTGCGGGAGCAGGCGTCGGAGCCGGGGCAGGCGCCGGTGCCGGGGCAGGAGCCGGGGCAGGCGCCGGTGCCGGGGCAGGAGCAGGAGCAGGAGCAGGAGCAGGGGCAGGGGCGGGCGTGGGAGCCGGAGCCGGAGCCGGAGCCGGGGCTGGCGTGGGAGCCGGGGCCGGCGTGGGCGCCGGAGTGGGCGAGGGGTCGGGAGTCGGAGCCGGTGTCGGTTCCGGGGTCGGAGCGGGCGCCGGCGGGGCGGTCGGAGTAAGCGGCGGCGCGCCGCCGAGATCGAGCAGGGCAGTTGTGAGCGGAACGCCCACAGTGGCGTCCGCGGGCGCTCCGGGCCCGGCAGCCTCGGGCCCGGAAAGCGAGTCGGCCACCTCCACCGGCTCGTAGTCGAGCCTTGGGCCGCAGCCGCGGGCGCCGTCGGCGCAGGCGCGGGCGGCCTCGGACGATCCGCCGCCCGTCGCCGCGGCCGCGGGCTGCATCCGGATCTGGCCGGGCAGGGCCGAGCCGATGCTCGCCGCCATGCCGGCGTCGACCATCCGGCGGACCGCGCCGTCCGGAGTGCCGACCTCTACCCGACCCTCCTCGACCGCGACGGCGGCGCCCTTGGGATCGGACGTAATCGTGAAGACGGTCCCTTTGACCAGCGCCACCAGATAGGGCGTCTTGACTCCGAAATGCGGGGTCGACTTCTTCTCGATCCGGAAGGTGGCCCGGCCCCAATCCTGGAGCATCTGGACGATCCCGCGCTCCTCGGCGGCGGCGGGCAGGCGAAGCCGGGTGCGCGCAGCGACGATCACATATTCTTCGCCGCGGACCAGCACCGCCCGGCCGTCGGCGCCGGTGGTGACGATCGCGCCCGGCTGAAGCGCCGCGCCCCGGACGGCGGCGGCGGTGCGGCCGCCATTCTGGATCTGAACCGATCCGGCCGCTTCGGTGACCCGCCAGGCGGGGGCCTGGGCGAAAGCGGCATGGCTCCAGAAGAGCAGAAGGACGACAAGGGCGCGCAGGAACATTGCTGGGTGACCTTCGGGAGGGCCGCATGCGGCTCGGGCTCGCCTCCCTAGCGCCGAAAGCTTGCGACCCCCTGAGGGGGCATGGCTAAAGGCCCATTAATCTTTTGGGGCATCTGCGACGGCGGCCCGGTCTCCGCGAACGGTCCGGATGAGGCTCATCGCGAGCAAAGTCGCGGCCGAAGCGTAGGACGCCCAAAGCCACAGCCGAGCCGCCTCCGAGCTCCATCCCGGCCAGAGCAAAGCCAGCGTGGCGACCGCCCAGAGGAAGGCGGCGATCTGGAGCCACGGCTGGAAGTCCACCACCCGGAAGGGATGGACGAAACGGATGGGCGCGAAGCTCAATATGGCGAGGACGGTCACCACGATCGCGCCCGCCGCCGGCCCGGGCTGGGCGACGAAGAGGTAGAGCGCGACGACGTTCCAGAGCGCCGGGAAGCCACGGAAATAATTGTCCCTCGTCTTCATGTCCCGTCGGACGAAGACGTAGACGGAAGAGAGGAGGATGGCCGCGGCGAGGGGCAAAGCCAGCGCCTCCGGAAGGAGCCCGGCCTTCCAGATGAAGACGGCCGGCACGAAGACGTAGTTCAGATAGTCGACGATCAGGTCGAAGGCCTCGCCGTCGATCCGCGGCGCATGCTCCTTGACCCGCGCCCATCTGGCCAGGGTTCCGTCCACTCCGTCGACCGCGAGCGCGGCGAGCAGCCAGATCAAGGCCAGCCGCCATTCCCCGCGATGGATCGCCTCGAGCGCGAGAAGCGCCAGGACGACTCCGCTCGCCGTGAATAGGTGGACGAGCCATGCGGCCGCGATCCGCATCAGGCCTGGTCGTGATGATAGGAAGGATTCAAAGAAAGGCGTCCCGGCTTGTTTCGGAACCGAACCCTGTAGGGAGGAGGGTGTTCCCAAAATCCTCCCTGTCGCGCAGCCACGGGGAGGGGGACCATGCGAAGCATGGTGGAGGGGTACGAGGCGCTGGGGTAAGAGGAACCGGCCCGAACCGCGGAAGCCGAGCCAACTACCCCTCCACCACCCTTCGGGTGGTCCCCGTCCCCATGCTGCGCATGGGGAGGATCAAGCCTCCTTCAGCTCGGGCTCAAGCAGCCTGTGCAGATGGACGACGACATATTTCATCTCGGCGTCGTCCACCGTTCGCTGGGCGTTGCCGCGCCAGGCTTCGAGCGCGCTTTGATAATCGGGGAAAAGGCCGACGACGTCGACCGTCGCGAGGTCGAAGTCCAGACCCTGCGGGTCCTTGACCCGGCCTCCGAAAACGAGGTGCATCTTGCTCATGAGCAAATGGAAGCGACGGCGCCCCGGAAAGCTCCGGAGCGCCCCGGCTTCACGCCTCGCCGCCGCTGCGGGCAGCGTCGGCGGCCGCCCCCGCCGAGCTCTTTACGGCGCCGACCGCACGGTCGGTGAACGTATTGAGCTTGCTCTGAAGTCCGTCGCGGCTGAGGCCGAGCTCGTCGAGCTGGCCGCGGCCCGCTTCCTTGGCCGCCTGGGCGGCGTCGCGGGCGGTGTCGTTGATCTTGCGGCCGACGGGGCCGAGAAGCTCCTCTTCCTTGCTGGTGCGCGGAAGCAAAGCGGCAATGATCGCTCCGACGGCGAGGCCGCCCACGACGGCCGCGACCGGGTTGGAATCGATGCCCTGGCTGGTTTTGCGGCCGGCCGTCTCATAGGCGCTTTCGGCGCGCTCGCGGGCCGTCGCATAAGCGGCGGCGGTCTTGTCGCGCGCCGATTCGAACGCCTGCCGGGCCGCGGCGGTGCGAACGCCGGAATCGTTGCCGCCGCCTTCCTTGCGCCCTTCCTTGCCAGAGCCGCTGTTGGTGGTCGAGGCCGAGGCCGACCGATCGTTCGTATCACTCGTCATGCACGTGCTCCTTCACTAATCCTGTCGGCGAGCGGTGCCGTCAGGTCGTAATTTTCGTCACCCTCGTCCACCCGGACGGTGACCAGGTCGTCGTCATGGTCCCTGCCCGAGAAGATCCAGGAAATGGCGGATTTGATCGGCGCCCTGGCCAGGAAAAGGGTGAAGGCTCCGAGCGCCGCCGCGACCGGCACGGGTCGCGCCTTGACGGCTTCGACCGCGTCGTCGGCGATCTCGCCGCTCTTGTCCTTCACCCCGGCCCAGGCATTGGACGCGATCGTTCCGGGCTTCAGCCTTTGCTGCAGCTCGGCCGCGGTCGAAGCGAGGCGGCGGCGCGCACGCTCCGCCTCCTGCTTGGCCATGGTCAGCTCGCCCGCGCTCATGCCAGCGTCTCCCCGGCCTTGAGCGCCGACTGCTCCTCGGCGTCTCCGCCAAGCGCACCGAGCTTCGAGGCTCCGTAGCGAACGAGGAGGAAGGCAATGCCGAGAACGACCACGGTCACGGTCAGCCCCCCCAGCGCCGGCCCGACATGAAGCGCGAGCTCCAGGGACAGGCCGATGAGGAGGACG
>DASQZF010000179.1:0-7095 GCA_035638835.1 Allosphingosinicella sp.
CGCCGACTGGACCGCGGGACGGCTCGTGATCGGCGCTTCGCTTTCTTACGTGGGAAAGCGCGGCGACAGCGATTTCGACCCATTCCCGGCCGTCCGGGTCACGCTCGACTATTACGTGCTGGCGAATTTTCGCCTGGCTTACCGGCTGTCGGACCGGCTCGAGCTGTTCGGACGGGTCGAGAATGCCGCGGATTCGGATTATCGGGAGGTCTTCGGCTACAATTCGCAGGGGAGGAGCATCCATGCGGGCCTTCGCGTTCGTCTCGGCGACTAGCCTGCTTCTGGCGGGAGCCGTCGAGGCCTCGCCGCGCCGGGTCGCCTCCTTGAACCTGTGCACCGACGAGCTGCTTCTGATGCTCGGCGATCGAGGCCAGATCGCCTCGGTAACCCATCTCGCCCAGCAACCGGCCGAGACCAGCTTGTGGCGAGAGGCGAGGCGCTACCGGCGCAACGACGGCAGCCTCGTCTCCGTTGCCGGGCTGAGGCCGGACCTCGTCCTGACCATGGGCGGCGGCGCCCGCGACCGGGGACGGATCGCCCGCCGGCTCGGGATCCGGGTGCTCGATTTGCCCTATCCGCAATCGCTGGCGGATATCGAGCAATCGATCCGCTCGGTCTCGATCGCGCTCGGCCGGCCGGCCGCCGGCGAGGCGGCGCTCGAGAGGATGGAGCGGCTGAAGCGGAGCCGGCCGGCCCGGGCCGCGGACTCGATCTGGCTCGGCGGCGGCGGACGAACCGTCGCGGCCGGGAGCCTTGCGGCGCAGTGGATGGCGCTGGCGGGGTTTCGCCAGCGCGCCATGGCGGGCGACCGGGTATCGCTCGAGCAATTGCTGATCCGGCCGCCGGCGGCGATCCTGCGCAGCGACTATCGAAGCGGCCAATATTCCGGCGAGCAGCGCTGGCTCTCGCACCCCCTCGCCCGCCGGGTACGGGGCGCCCGGACGATTCCCACCGACGGCCGGGCCTGGACCTGCATGGGCCCCCTTCTCGCCTTCGAGATCGAGCGGTTGAAGGGCCTCAACCGTCATCCCGGCGAAAGCCGGGACCTTGGGACGAGAAGTCTCGGCGGGTCTCCCCGAGGCCCCGGCTTTCGCCGGGGTGACGGAGCTTCTCGATGAGCCGACTTGCTTTCTTCCTTTTAGCTACGGCAGCGGCCATGGCCTTCGCCGCGTCCATCGCCCTCCCCTGGTCGCCTCTCGCTTCCCTGCTCGGCGAGGACCGTCCGCTGGCCCTGGAGCTGCTCTGGGAGCTTCGGCTTCCGAGGGCCCTTCTCGCCCTCGCCTATGGGGCGATGCTGGGGGCTTCGGGGGCGGCGATTCAGGGGCTGTTCGCCAACCCGCTCGCCTCGCCCGATCTCACCGGAACGACCAGCGGAGCCGCGCTCGGAGCGGTCGTCACCGCTTATCTGCTGGGCTTCTCGGCACCGCTCGCGCTCGCCTTGGGAGCCGTCGGTGGAGCGCTCGGCGCATTGCTGCTCCTGCTCGCCTTGGCCGGGCCGAGAGCCGAGACCGCGACGCTCCTCCTGGCGGGCCTGGCGATCAGCGCCCTCGCCGGGGCGCTCACCACGCTCGCACTCGCCCTCGCCCCCTCCCCCTTCGCCTTTTACGACGCCTATGAGTGGCTGATGGGCTCGCTGGTCGACCGGAGCCTCGAGCAGGCGGCCTTCGCCGCCATTCCGGCCCTGGTCGCGATCGCGCTCCTGCTCCGGCTCCGCGGTCCACTCGACAGCCTGACGCTGGGCGAGGAAGTGGCCCAGTCGTTCGGCCACGACGTCAGGCGACTGCGGGTCGAGATCGTCTGCCTCACCGCTTTCGGAGTTGGCGCCTGCGTCGCCATCTGCGGGGCGATCGGGTTCGTCGGGCTCGTCGCGCCGATCTTCGCCCGTCGGCTGACCGGCGGCCATCCCGGCCGCGCCGTCGCTCCCGCGGCCCTGATCGGGGGCCTGCTTCTGCTCGCCGCAGACCTCGTGGTTCGAGCCGCGCCGCTCGGCCGGACCCTTCCGATCGGAGTCGTCACCGCCTTGCTCGGGGCGCCCTTCTTCCTCTGGCTGGTCGCCCATATGCGCTGGAGGCTGGCCCGATGACCCCCCTGCTTTCCGCCGACAATGTGGCACTCCCCGGCCGTCTCGAGCCCACCGACTTCCGGATGGAGACGCCGGAGCTCGTCTGCCTCGTCGGCCCCAACGGCAGCGGCAAGACCAGCCTGCTCCACGCCTTGGCGCGAATCGGCGGCCCGTCCGGAGAGGTGAGGATCGACGGCCGCCGGCCCGAGGACATGGTTTCGGCCGGTCGCCGCCGGCTCCTATCCTACCTTCCGGCGTCTCGCGACGTGGCCTGGCCGCTCGCGGCCCGGGATGTCGTGCGCCTCGGCTCGGAGGAATCCGAGGCGGCCGAGGCGATGGCCGCGCTCGATCTCGCCCCCTTCGCCGGCCGCCGGATCGACCGGCTTTCGACCGGCGAGCGGAGCCGGGTGCTTATCGCGCGCGCGCTCGCGCCGAGACCCAGGCTGCTGCTGCTCGACGAGCCCGTCGCCAATCTCGATCCCCTCTGGCAGCTGAGGCTGATGGGGAGTCTTCGACTCGCCGTCGAAGGCGGCCAGGGCGCGGTGGTGGCGATGCACGATCTGGACCTGGCCGCTCGCTTTGCGGACCGCCTGGTGCTGATGGAGGCCGGTGCGATCGTCGCGGATGGCGAGCCCGGGGCTGTGCTGGGCTCGGCTCGGCTGGAGCAGGTGTTCGGGATCAGGAAGGTGGACGGGGAGTGGCGACCACTTGCCTCCCCGCCGCGCAGCGGTGAGGAGGGGGTCCATGCGTAGCATGGTGGAGGGGTGACCAGGCATACGCGATGGCGGATCGGGCGCGAGACGGGGCAGGCCTGCGTCAGATCACCCCTCCACCACACTTCATGTGGTCCCCCTCCCCATCTTGCGATGGGGAGGCAAGTCAATCTGCCGGAGGATCGGCGATCATCGCGGTGAAATTGGTCTCGGCGGCAACCTTGCCGTCGACCAGGACCTTTCCGGCGAACTTGCAGACGCTGCCGCGATCCTGGACCAGCTCGACCTCGATCCGAAGCAGGACCCCCGGTTCGACCGGACGGCGGAACTTGGCGCTGTCGATCGCCATGAAATAGACGAGCTTGCCGGTTCCGCCGAGGCCGAGAGACTCCACCGCGAGCACGCCCGACGCCTGCGCCATCGCCTCCACGAGAAGGACCCCGGGCATGATCGGGCGGCCCGGGAAATGGCCCTGGAAGAAGGGTTCGTTGATCGTCACCGCCTTGATCGCGACGATCCGCTTCTTGGGCACCAACTCCTCGACCCGGTCGATGAGCAGGAAGGGATAGCGATGCGGCAGTGCCGCCATAACCCGCCGGATATCCAGCGGGCCCCCGGCGGATGCCGGGGTGGCGGCTTCTGCCGGATCGGAGATCACCGGCCCTGGGGCTGCGGCTGGGCCGGCTGCTGTCCCTGCGGCAGCGGAGTGACGCTGACCGACGGCAGAGCCGCGTTGAGAGCGGTGAGGACGTCGTTGGTGACGTCCAGCGCTCCGGCGCGGGCCAGGGTCGCGTTGGTGTCGAGCGCGACGTTGGCGCCGCGAGCGTTCATCACCTGGGTGACGACCGGGTTAAGCCGGACGTTGATCTGGCGGAGCACGTTCTGCTGGGTCGACTGGATATTCTGCTCGAGCCGGGCGATTTCCTGCTGGGCGCTGGTCTGCTTCGCCTGGAAGGCCTGGACTCGGGTGTTGAGCGCGGTCTCGGCGGCGCTGCGGGCGGCCCCGGTCTGGTTGCGGAGCCCGGCGGCGGCCGTCTCGATCGACTGCTGCTCCGTCTGGAGCGGCTGACCGAGCTGGGTGGCGCGGCTGCGCGCGGAGGTGACCAGGCCCTGGAGCTGGGTCTGGGCGGCCCTGCAGGCGGTGCAGTCGCGATAGACGCGGTCGGTGTCGACGACGACGATGATCGCGGCGGGCGCGCGCTGTGCCTGGGCGACGCCCGGCAGCGCGATCGAAAGGGCGGCAAGGGCCGCTCCGTAAAGAAGTTTGTTCATCAGAATGCAGTTCCTACGTTGAAGGTGATCAGCTTGGTGTCATCCCCGTCGGCCTTGGTAAGCGCCCTGGCTATATCGATCCTGAACGGGCCGAAGGGCGAGTTCCAATTGACTCCGAAGCCGACCGAGATCCGGGGCTTCGCGGTGTCGCCGGAATAGACCTCGTTGAACGGCTGGATGCCCGGGACCAGCTGGGTGGTCGGCGCGCACTGACCGCCCTCGGGACGGGGCGTGGAGTTGCCGCTCGTATCGAAGCAGCGGTCCAGGGTCAGCGGGTTGCCCGGAAGGATCGGGTTGGTCTGCGGGTCTCTGAGGCCGAAGAGTGCGCCGACGTCGACGAAGACCGACGGCCGCAGCCCCATCTCGCGGAAGTTCGAGCTCAACGGGATTTCGAGCTCGGCACGGCCGACATAATAAGCCCGGCCGCCGAGCGCGTCGTCGACGATCTGCTTGCGGTCGGTGACCGGCTTGCCATCGGCTCCGAACGGGATGCGCTGGACGCGCGGGCCCACTCCGCGGATGTCGAAGCCGCGGATCTGAGGCTCGCCGAGGAAGAAGCGGTCGACGAGGCGGACCGGATCCTGGTCGGGACCGGGGCGGTTCTCGAAGCTGTGGATATAGCCGCCCTCGCCGGTCAGCGAGAAGATGAAGCCGCTTCCGACCTGCCAGAATTTGGCGGCGTTCAGCTTGGTGCGGAGATATTTGACGTCGCCGCCGAGGCCGGCGAAATCCTGGTTGACCGTGAAGCGGTGGCCCCGAGTTGGGCGCAGCCGGTTGTCGGTCGCATCGTAGAGCAGCGAATAGCCGAGCGACGAAGTGGTCCGCTTGCCGATTGCGTCGCACAGATAGCGGCCCACCCTCAGCGGGTCGCAGAAGGCCGGCAGGGGCCCGCCGCCGTCCGGATCGGTGAAGAAGGTCGATTCGTCGAGAGTGACGTTGTCGAAGTTCAGCCCGTAGCGCAGGCCCAGCTGCATATATTCGGTGAGCGGCATTCCGCCCCGGATCTGGCCGCCGGTGCTGATCTGCTTGTAGGTGGTGTTGCGGTTGTTGTTGACGAAGTTGAAGCTCGAATAATCGCGGCGGAACAGGTCGAAGCCGACCGCGAAGTTGCGATCGAACAGATAGGGCTCGGTGAAGCCCAGCTCGACCGACTTCGAGTAGCTGGAATAATTGACCGAGGCGCGAAGCGTCTGCGCCATGCCGCGGAAGTTGCGCTGCTCGATCGACAGATTGAGCAGGAAGCGCTCGAGGCTCGAGAAGCCGGCCGAGATCTGGAGCTGGCCGGTGGCCTTCTCCTCCAGCGCCGTCGACAGGATGACCCGGTCCGGGGCGGAGCCCTGGGTCTGCTCGATCTCCAGATTCTCCTGGAAGAAGCCGAGCGACTGGATCCGGTCGCGCGAACGCTTCACCCGGACGGAGTTGAACGGATCGCCTTCGGCAAGCCGGAACTCGCGGCGGATGACCTTGTCGCGGGTCAGGGTGTTGCCGCTGACGTCGATTCGCTCGACATAGACTCGCGGGGTCTCGGCGACATTGAACGTCACCGACATCGTCTTGGTGTCCTTGTCGCGCGAGAAGTTGGGCTGGACGTCGGCGAAGGCGTAGCCGAACAGGCCGGCGCTCTCGTTGAGCGACGTCACCGTGTCCTCGACCAGCTTGGCGTTGTACCAGTCGCCGTTCTTCATGGGCAGGAGCCTGGTCAGGCCCTCGCCGCTGAAGTCGCGGATCGCGCTCTCGACCTTGACGTCGGCGAACTTGTAGCGCTCGCCTTCCTCGACCACGTAGGTGATGATGAAATCGCGCCGGTCGGAGGTCAGCTCGGCGACCGCTGAGACGACGCGGAAATCGGCATAGCCGTTGGTCAGGTAGAACATCCGGAGCTTCTGCTGGTCGAAGGCCAGCCGGTCCGGATCGTAGACGTCGCCGGAGCCGAGGAAGCTCAGAAGGCCGGTGCGCTTGGTCACCATCTCGCCGCGAAGCTCGCCGTCGCCGAACTTCTCGTTGCCGAGGATGTTGATCTGCCGGATGCCCGATTTGGGGCCTTCGCTGATCTCGTAGACGACATCGACGCGGTTCTGCTCGAGCTGGACGATCTTGGGCTCGACCGTGGCTGCGAAGCGCCCCTGGCGGCGATACAGCTCGATGATTCGGGCGACGTCGGCGCGGGCCTTGGCGCGGCTGAAGATCTGCCTCGGAGCGAGCCGGATCTCCGGAGTGATCTTGTCGTCCTTGAGGCGCTTGTTGCCTTCGAGCACGATGCGGTTGACGACCGGGCTCTCGCGCACTTCGACGACGAGGCTGCCGGCATTGTCGCGGATCGCGACGTCGGCGAACAGGTCGGTCGCGTAAAGGTCGCGAAGCGCCTCGTCGAGCCGCTCGCGGTCATAGGGCTCGCCGACCCGAAGCTTGATGTAGGAGACGATGGTCTCCGGCTCGAGGCGCTGGTTGCCGGTCACCGCGATCGAGCGGACGATCGTGGCCTCGGCCTGCGGCGCTGGGGCCACCGGAACGGGCACAAGCATCGGCCCCTCCTGCGCATGGGCCGGAATCGAAAATCCGCCGAGAATGGTTCCGACGAGCAGGACAGAGCAAAGCCGCCGGCCGTTCGTAAATGAGTTTTTGGGTGTCACGCGTCCCCGCCCTTAGACTGAACGGACGGCACGATCGGCCATCCTGTTTCCCTGTCGCCCCTGCCCTGCCCGATCCTGCTCAGTCGATCAACCCGCCAAGCTTCGACCACAGGCCAAAAGAGGCCAAATCGTTGAAGGTGACGAGGATCATGAGCGCCAGAAGTGCAGCCAAGCCGGTCCTGAACGCCCATTCCTGTGCCTCCGGCCGCAAGGGTTTCCGGCGGGCGGCCTCGATTCCATAAAAGAACAGATGCCCCCCGTCGAGCATTGGGATTGGCAACAGGTTGATGAATCCCAGATTAATTGAGATCACCGCGACGAACCACAGGAAGGCGAGCAGCCCCATGCTCGCCTGCTCGCCCGAGAATTTGGCGATCTTGAGCGGCCCGCCCATTTCCTTGACGGAGCGGCTTCCGGT
>DASQZF010000180.1:0-2038 GCA_035638835.1 Allosphingosinicella sp.
CGACTATCGCGCCGGAGTCCGGATCGGGATCACGGACTCGATCGGCCTCGATATCGCGGGCTCCTACGGCGAGTCCGAGAACGAGCAGGCTCAGGAGGGCTATGTTTCGGTCTCCCGCCTGCGCACCGCGCTTTTCACGACCAACGCGAACACCTGCAACCTCGGCCCGTCGCCGACCGTCCCGAACCCGAACAATCCGAACCTTCCGCCGCTGGCCGGCTCCGGCTCCGGGACCACGGGCTGCGTTCCCGTCAACATCTTCGGCGCCGCCGGATCGATCTCGCCGGCGGCGACCGACTTCATCACGGCCGAGGCGTTCAACGCGCAGGAATCCTCTCTCGCCCAGGCGAGGGCTTTGCTGAGCGGCGATTTCGGAGCCTCCGCTCCCTGGGCGGAGGACCCGATCGGCTTCGCCCTCGGCGCCGAGTACCGCAATTACGAAGCCAGCCAGAGGGCCGATCAGCTTTCGCAGACGGCCGGCGAGCTCGGCGGCGCCGGCGGCGCGGTGCTTCCGTTCGAGGGCGCCTACACGGTCAAGGAAGTCTATGGGGAGGTCATCGCTCCGATCGTCCAGAACCGTCCGTTCTTCGAGTCCCTGACCCTCGAGGCCGGCATCCGTTACTCGGATTACTCGATCGATGCGCCCGGTTCGCCCAGCTTCAGCACCACCACCTATAAGGGCGCGGCCTCCTGGGAGCCCTTCGACGGCCTCAAGTTCCGCGGCAATTATCAGCGGGCCGTGCGCGCTCCGAACATCGGCGAGCTCTTCTCGCCGTCGAACACCGGCCTGACCACCCTCGGCACCGATCCGTGCCGCGGCAACCTTACGACCACCGGCCCCAATGCCACGAACCTCCGGGCGCTCTGCCTCGCCCAGGGCGCTCCGCTGTCGACCATTGGCAACATCATCAACCCGACGGCGGCCCAGGCCAATGGCACGTTCTCCGGCAATCTGGCGCTCCGTCCCGAAAAGGCGAACAGCTACACGATCGGCGTCGTGTTCCAGCCTGACTTCATTCCGGGGCTGTCGCTCACCGTCGATTATTACAAGATCCACATCAGGAACGCGATCACGCAGCCTAGCTCGAACGATCTCGTCGCCGGCTGCTTCGGCGACTTCAATGGCAGCGGAGTCACCGCGGCCAGCGTCAACAACCCGATCTGCCAGCTTTTCAAGCGGAACCCGGTGACCGGCGGTCTCGACGGCGACGCCGCGACTACCCAGGGCCTGATCTTCCCGACGTCGAATGCGGGCCGGATCCTGACCGACGGCATCGACTTCGCGGCGAATTATCGGCGCGACCTCGGCTTCGCCAAGCTCAACCTGAGCTTCCAGGGCAACTGGACGAACCGGTCCGAGTTCGAGGCGATCGTTCCGGGTTCGGTGCTTCCGGCGGGCGTGCCGGGCGCCGGCGGCGCACTGCCGCCGTCCGGAACCCGCGAGTGCATCGGCCAGTACGGCCCGAGCTGCGGCTCCCCGGGTTCGGCGGGTCCGAGCTCGGCCCCGGGCTCGATCCAGCCGGAGTGGAGCTGGAATTCTCGCGCCACCTTCAGCTTCGGAGACGTCGATCTCTCGCTGCTCTGGCGTCATATTTCCGGCGTCGAAGCCGAGGACGCGGTCGCGACCAACCCGGCGGCGGGGCAAATCCCCTGCGCGTCCGCTGGAACTCTTCTGAAAGGCGGCGTTCTGAACGGTCGGGAATTCAATTCCTGCTCGATCAAGTCCTATAACTGGTTCGATCTCTCAACCCGCTTCAACGTCTCCGACAATTTCGACCTGACCTTCACGGTCATGAACCTTTTCGACAAGAAGCCGCCGATCGTCGGTTCCACCATCGGTACGACCTCGTTCAACAGCGGCAATACCTACCCGTCGACCTACGACGCCCTGGGCCGCCGCTTCGCGGTCGGTGGTCGCCTGAAGTTCTAAGGCGAACGACCATCGAGACTATTGGGGCGGCCTTCGGGCCGCCCCTTTTTTTGTCCGGCGTCTGCCGCGCTTTGCCACGTCGTCCCGGACTTGATCCGGGATCCATGA
>DASQZF010000181.1:0-14094 GCA_035638835.1 Allosphingosinicella sp.
CCAGGACGGTGTCGGGGCCGGATTGAATAGCGTTTTTCTGAAACATGACGAATTTCAACCCCCTGCTTACTAGCGAACGACTGATAAGATTGAACGATTCTACCATTCGCTACAATCTCGAGTTTGTTAGGCGCAGGTCCATGTTCCCGGACAAGCGCGGTTACTCGGTCGAAAAAATCGGCTTGTAACAGGAAAACTGCCTATACTTGGGCAGATCTCGAAAAGGAGCCTTAGAGGTATCGGCGATTTGAATTTCCCGCAACCTTGCGAGATGTTTAAAAATTCAGTTTTTATGCCCGCCGCTCCCTCGCGCATGGCGGCCGGCGTCGCGGTTCAGTGTCCGGCGCGAGCGAAAACCCGCACCGTTCGAGCGCATGATCTCGCGGGTTGGGGCAGGGGGCGATCGGGGAAGGCTCGGCCAGCTAGGGCGCTCCTTTGCTCCCTTCGTCGACGCACCGGCTCAGGAAGCCGCGCCAGCGCCGGTGAAGCGTCACCAGGTGCAGGAAATCCTCCTCCGCGGCCTCGTCGCCCGGGACCTGCCGGTAGCAGTCGAGGACTTCGGACAATTGCCCGCCCTCGTCGGCGCGGCGGAGCAGGACCAGCGGATCCCCCCAGCGGGCGCGGCGTCGTCCGGAGAGCCGGCCGAGCCAGCCGCCCCCTTCGTGACGGTCGAGCAATTCCATCACTGCGTAGGGCGGCTCGTCCATATGGTGACGGCGCAGCAGGGTATAGCCAAGCGGGACGATCCAATCTTCGCTCCGGGCGGCGAAAAAGGCACGAAGCGCCATCCGGTCATCGGGTTCCGAGGACCCGCTGAGAAGCGCGACGAGGTTATGGACGGCTCGGACCAGCTTGGAATCGTCGAAGCGTGGCCGAAGCCTTTGGAAGTACAGATCGCTCCGGGACCGTCGGCGCGCTCGCTCCCAGAACTGGTCCACATCGATGTCCAGGGCCCGCATTGCAGGCCCGAGGAACTGGAGATACGCGCTCGTGCTGCCGCACTGCGCCAGCTCGAACAGCTCCTCGAGCGCGATGCTTTGAGTGAGCCCGCCGACTTCGCGCCTATCGATCGCCCTGAGCCAGTGCCGAACCGCGGCCCGAACGCTCGATTCGCCGACGACCGCGCAGAGGCGCCATACAGCGATGTCGGCAGGCGAGCTCGGGCCGACGCCGGGAGTGTCGAGCATCTCGGCGATCGCCCGATCGAGCGCCTCCCAGTCGCGGCCCTCGAGCCGGAAGCGGGCCAGGTCCTGGATTCGAGCCCGGGCCAGGGACGCCTTCGGGCTTCGAAGGAATTCGTCGACCAGTCTCTCCTGGGACTGAAGGATCGCCACGGATTCCCCCGAGACTCCCAGGCCGGCACGCGCCGCGTAGAAGCTCCAGCCGAAATCGTGATGGCCATCGCCGCCCCGATTGCCCTGGCTCCGCCTCAGCGCCGGCGCTCGCCACCGGCCCGCCTTGATCAGGATCGCCTGCTTCGCCGCCTCGGCCTCGGGCAGGGGACCGCGGTCGGAATCGGGATTGCCGTCCGCCTTCGGATCCGCCCGGATCGCGAGATCGAGGACAGTGTCGCTCGCCCGCACGTCGTCCAGCCTGGTCATCCGGCGCGCGGCGCGCGCGACATGGTCGAAGGCGAGCCCGATCGGCAGCTTGGCCAGGCGCGCCGTCGGAAGCAGCCGAATCGAGGTCCGCGCTTGAAGATAGGCCTCGGCCTCGGGAAGGTCCGTATGGAAATCGTCGGAGGCGCCGGCCAGCAGAGGCGCCAGCTTATCGTCCCAGCTTCGGTCGACCGTCTCGGGTTTCTCGCCGCCGAGCAGTCGGTGATAGAGCCATTCGGCACGGCCCTCCGCCGAGTCGTTCGCCGCGAAATGCTCGATCGCCGCCCGGTTGATCCGGTCGAACTTCGACGGGTCCCGCCGGCGCATCAGCGGCAAGGTGCGCGCCCGAAGATCGGGCCGATGCCGAAGCGCCTCACCTTCGCGCCGGACGATCCACACCTCCCGCCCAAGCGCATCGAAGACCTCTTCGATCCGGCCGGGATCGATTTCGCAGGGTTCGGCGAGGACCGCCCGAATGATCGAGGGGGTGATGGTTCGAAGCACCAGTCCGGGCCAGGCGAGCTTCTTCACCTCCGGATCGCGGACGTGGTCGAGGATCCGCCGCTGGTACAGCTTGCCGACGAAACTATCATGGGCGTCGCCCGTCTCGGCGATCTCGCTGGCGAAGGCCTCTCGCTCCGAATGGTCCTCGATGCTTCGCATCAGCTCGACGGCGACCCTCAGCGAAAGCGGCTCGCGGCGACTTTCGGGCTGGGCCGAGCCGCCCGCGACCTTCGCCGCCCAGGCGTTGTTCCACCCCTTGCCCATCAGGTCGGCGCCGAGGCGCGAGACCATGTCCCGGGCCTCGCGCACGCCCAGCGGGCCGAGAGTTCGATGGGCGCCTCGGCTCCAATGGTCAGTCGCCTCGCGAAGCTCCGGTATATCCGCCCTTCCGGCGGCGACGATCCGAAGCCCGAAGAATTCGCCGCCGTGGAGGAGGGCCGCGACCTCGATCACGGACTGGAGCCACTGGGGATTATATTGAACGACCTCCATCGTATCGAGGACGAGGAGGAAGGTGCCGGCTTTGGTCGCGCTTCGGACCAGCTCGCGGAACAGGCCAAGCGATTCCTTCAGATCCGTCGCGTCGGGAGCGTTGCGAAGCCGGTCCCGGATCCCGTCCATCGCCGTCGCGATCCCCGGGAACTGAAGAGCGACCTGCCGCACGACTTCAAGGAAGAGGTGGGCGGCGTCGCCATGCAGGCCGGCCCGGTCGAAATCGAGATAGGCGAAGGCGAAGGAAGGATGCTCCCCCTGAGCGAGCGCATGGTCGAGAACGAACTTGGCGATCAGGGTCGACTTGCCGAGCCCGCCGCGAGCCTCGAGGACATAGGGTCCGGGGCTCTGGCCGTGAAAGGCCTGCGCCGCCGCTGAGCCGACCCGGGCTATGCCCCTCGTGACCATCTCCCAGCGATTCTCCGAATCCAGCTCGTCGACATAGGCGCGAAGCCTCGCGAGCTCGTCGGACCGCCCGACGAAGCGGTCGGAACGGCTCCCTCCGGCGCGCGGGTCGCTCGCTCCGACCAGGATCTTCAGCGGCTCGACGAGGTGAGCGAAATCGAGCAGGCGGCGGGCCTCGGACGCCTCCGGGATTGCGGTTCCGATAGGGATGCCGGCGAGCGCCTCAAGCGCCGTGGCGGCCGCAGCCAGGTCCGGAAGCGACAGATGCTCCAGCGGCTCCGACCGTCCGGCGAGAAAACGCCGAAGCCAGATCGACGGCCGCTGCTGGGCGGAGGCGGTGGCGAGCGAATCCGCGTCGGCCCACCGGGCCTTCTTCAGAAGTTGCTCGAAGCGGTCGGTCCCGCCGCTTCGCGTGATGATCTCGCGCCGCGCCTCCGGCAACAGCCGCAAACGCCTTTCGCCTCCGAGGAGGACCGGTGCGGCCCGGGCGAGGACCGAGTCGATCTCCGCCCGGGAAGCCTCTTCTCCGATTCCGTCCGAGGCCGCGCCGGCCGCGAGCTCGGCATGGGTGAAGGTGTCCGAGATCGCGGCCCGGATTGCGGAGTCGCTCCGCGGCGCGGCGGGCCCGGGAGAGGGTTCGGACGCGGAAGCGGCGCCGGGGGCGTCGAGGACCGCCAGCAGCTCCTCCGGGTCGAGCCCGGCCTTCGCGGCTGCAGCCGCCAGGCGTTCGCGCGTGGGTCCCCTGGCGGTCATGACAAGACCCTCCTTCTCATGACCGGCTCGGTCCGACCGAAAATCTCCTGAAGCTTGCCGAGCCTGAGGAGTGGATCTTCGAGCTGTGCGGTTTGTGCCGGGTCGGGCGTCGATTCGAACACCACCTCCAGGAGGACAAGCATGTCGTCGTCGACTTCGCGGCCGAAGCTCATCGCCAGATGCCGGACGCACAAGGCCAGATGCTTCCAGCCGATCTCCAGGACATCGAGCGTTTCGACCGTCGCCGCTCCGGGCGCATAGCCCAGGCTGTCGCCGAGCAGCAGCCAGCGCATCCGGCGAAGCTCGGGGGCGACCGACCGCTCCTCCAGATTGCCGCCCATCAGGGCGACCAGCAGATCCTTCACTTCCGGCGACACGCGCTGCTCGGCCAGCCGGTCGAGCGCGATCCAGATCCTTTCCCAGCGATGGGTCGCTTCCCTGGCCGGCTTCGGATGGTCCGCCAGCCTGTCCACTTCGGGCGGGACCGGAAAACCATTGTCCTGGAGGCTCAGGCGCAGACGGCGCGCCTCCTCGCGCCGGTCGACCTCCACCTCGCGATTGCGGTGGAGCAGCTTGTCGAACCACGCCGGCAGCTCCTCGGACGCCCATTTCGACAGCTTGTCGCCGTCCTGTGAGTTTTCGGGAAGCACGATGCTTGGCCGGGGTGGCATGTCCCTCAGATCGTCCTGAGGGATTCGAAGCTCGGCGGCGATTGCGCGAATGACGTCGACGACATCCTCGGGGATGAGCCCGTTCTCGGTGCCGAGCACGACGATCCGGTCGGAAGCGTTGCGCCGCGCCTCTCTCAGGATGTCGATCGAGAAGGTCTTGCCGCTCCGCCGCACCGGGCCGATCGCCGAATAGACCCGGCCGGCGCGGCTGTCGGGCGGCTCGCCGCCGGCCGATTCGAGCCATTGCAGGAGGATCTCGCGGCCGAAGAGGCCGCGCGCTTCGCCGTCGAGCGAATCGACCTTCCAGAGCGGACTCCTGCAGGAATGGTCGACCGGATCGGGCAGATGCTCCTCGATCAGGCCGACGATCCGAGCCAGGCGGATGGCCTGGTTGGCGACTGTGACGCCCTGCGGCTTGTAGGTCGCGTTGTGAAGGCCGACCGGCTCGAAATTCCGGTTGAAGCAGGGCGCTCCGGAAGTCCCCGGCTGGGTCTCGGTGTCGTAGCGCATCCTGGTCTGCGACGGATCCCGTAAGCTCAGGAACGTCGACAGGCGCCCGAAATCGATCCGCTGGGGATAACCCTGCGGATGCTGCGGGATGATGATCCTCTCCTCGTCGCCCGGCGGGCTGCCGAGCGACTTGAGGTCGACCCAGGATCGCCGCTCGCCGCCCGCCGCCGAGCGCGTCTCGAGGCCGATCTTACCGGCCAGCCGGATCAGAGCGAAATCGAGGCTGTCCGCGGCGGCTGCGGCGGCGGCCGCCTCCGCCGTCACGTCCAGCAGCCCGTCATCCGGAAGAGCGCCGGACGACGCAACCAGCCAGTCGGCGTGGAGTCCGACGACCCGGGCCTTTATTCCCTGCGCCGCCGGATCGGCGATCGGCTCGCCGTCATAATGGTCGAAGAAGAGCTGCACCGGGCCCGGCGGCGCCTGTCCGCCGAGCTTGCGGGGAATGTGAGTCTTCAGCACGTGATAGGCGGTGAGGACGAGGTCCGGGCCGACCAGGAAGCCCGTGCCGAGCTCGTGGCTGCCGTCGGCCTGGGTCGCCGCGACGACGCACAGCTTCGTCTCGGTCCGGTCGAGAAACTGCCGAAGCGCGCGCGAAGACAGGGTATTGGCCCGGATCGCGATCGCCCCTTGCTGGGCGCGCCCGGGATCCTCGATGAAAGGAACGATCCGGCACACGAAACTGTCGTCCGCGAGGGCCTTCCTGTAGAGCGCGCGGGCCAGCGCGTGGGCGAGGCCGAGATCGTCGAGCGCCGCCACCACCGCCTCGGCGACGTACAGCAGGTTCGCGTCCGGCGCCGTCGGCCCATGGTTTCGAAGCTGGGCGATGCCGAGCCCAGGATCGAGCGGGGTCACGACTTCCTCGAGGATGAAGGGCGGGATGTGGCCGGCGATGGCCCGCGCCATTTCCTTCCTCTCGGACGCCCCCAACGCCATTTTCAGGCTTCGCCCAGGATGTGCCCGCCGGCGGCATGCCCGGCCAGCGTTGCGGCCGCGATGGCCCGGTTGCCGCTCAGCGGATCGCCATAATGATGAAGGCCCGCCACCTCGCGCGATCGGAAGCCTAGGACGCAGCCACCCGAAAAGCCCCCGATCGTCGAGGCGTCGTAGGTAAGCTCGCCCGGATGGAGGGCGTCCGGGTCCATCAGCTCGCCGAAGCTCACCCGCTTGCGCTCGTCGGGGTCGCCGAAGACGGCGCGCACCTCTTTCGCCACTTGCCGCATTCGGCCGGGATGGCCCACTACGTAGACATGTTTCTCGTCGAGGAGGGCCGTCCGCAAGGCGAGCGGAGCGGGGCGCCGGCCGTCCATCGGCCGCACCTTGAGCAGAGCCACGTCGACCGGGTCTCCCTCCTCCGCCACGAACGTCACCTCGTCGATCGCGTATCGGACGCTTCGGGAGGGACCGGAGTCGAAGGCGAAATCGATCAGCAGGTCGAGATCCGATCGAAGCCGGGCGCCGGTAGGCTGGAGCAGCATCCGCTGGGCGAGGCGTATGCCGCCGGGCGGCGGGAAGAGCAGGTGGCGGTTGGTGACGGCGAGATCCGAGCGGACCAGCCAGGCGGTGCCTTGGACCCAGGGGCCTGCGGACTCCCCTGAGCCTTCGCCCACGATCACCGCCCCCGTGGCGGCGGCGGCGAACAGCATATTGGCCTCGAAATCGTCGAGGAAGTTGCGCCACATGCCCGAACCGGGATGCTTCTGGTCGTCGATCGGCTCGATCGAATCGCCCTCCACCCGCAGGGCCGGCCGACCGCGGCTTCTGAGCACCGATTCGAGCGCCATCGCATCGTCGGCGTCGAGAGCGGCGTCGCCCTTGCTTTCCTGGAGCGTTTCAAGGGCCTGTCGGGCGCGCGTCACGAGGTCCCGGGCCACGCCCTGAGCTACTGCATCGCCACCTGAGCCCGGGGCGGCCGGTCGATCCGACTGGGCCCGGCGCAATTGCCCGGCGATCGCGGCGACGTCGCGCTCACCCGGAGGGCCGCAGCCGCCGGTCGATTCCAGCGCCCGCCCGCAATCTCCAGTCGGCGCGGCGAGGAATCGGCGCGCTCGCGGCGCCACCCGTTCCAGGCGGCCTGCCATCGTCTCGTCCATCGGCCGCTCGCCCATCCGCTTTCCTCCCCCCGGGCCGCTCAGCGGAATCGGATCTGCTCGAAGGCGGCGAGGGCCGCCGCCGGGCCCGCAACGTCTCCCGCCTCGCCGACGGCCGACATCGGATCGACGAGGGCGAGCCGGCCGAAATCGATCCCGCTCGATTCGGCGATCGAGGCGATCCGGACCTGGGCCGCGGTCCCGAGCTTCGACTCGAAGGGGCCGAACACGAACTCCTCCTCGGGCTGCAGAGATCCGCTCTGGTCCATCTCGTAGCCGGTGGCGCACAATATCCGGGTCTCGTCATGGATGAAGGCGATGACCTTCCAGAACCGGGTCGGGATCGCCACTCCGTAGAGGACCGGGTCCGACCCGGTGAGATATGGCCCCGTGAAGACGGAGATCTTCATCCGGTCTTCGCGCGCATGCTCCAAGGCGTAATCCTCGAGTCCGAGCCAGATCGGGGCGTTGAACGCCTGCATCTGGGGCGTGGTGTTGGTGACGTGCATGGAATCGAAATTGCCCCGGATCGCCTCGGCGACTCCTTCCTCCCCGGCGACGTCGTCCTCGGGCCGAGCGGCGGCCGGCCGGCCGGCGGCTCCGGAAGTGGCGGGCGCGGCTGCCGGCTCGCCGGCCGTGACGGTCACGGTGACGGTGAGCGGGATGGTCACACGGTGAATGAGCGTGCCGGCCGCGGCCGGTTGCGATTCCGGCCCGGTCGCGGACGGGGAGGGGGGTGGCGGGGAGGGGGTTGGCGGTCTTGGGCCCACGCCCCTCTCGACCTTGTCCAGCCGGTCCGCGACCACGTCGGCCCGAACCGCGTAATTCGAGGTTAGGAAGGCGCCGCTGAAGTGCAGGCCGAGAGCCTTGCCGCTGGCCAGGTCGAGGACCACCGACCCCGAATTGCCTCCGAGCGTCGTGCAATTGTGGAGGAGCCGGGTTTCCTCGATCCGGGTCACCGCTCCCGGGGCGAGGCGCTTCTTGTTGTAGATCCGGCCGTATATGTCCTCCATCAGGTCCGAATCCGGGATCCGGCTGTCGTAGGCGGGATATCCGATCACCGCGGCGTTCCGGGTCGGCGCGAGGCTTTCGGCGAGCAGGATATGCGGGGCGAGGCCCTTGCCGCCGGACAGATGCCTTACCCGGAAGAAGGCGAGGTCGGGGCCGGGCGCCTCCTCGATGTGGAGCGGCCTCAGCAGCTCGAAGATCCGCGACTTGTCGTCCGACCCGATCTCCTGGAGGAAGTCGACCGCGGCGACCATCGCTCCGTCGTGGCCGTCGCGGAATGAAAATCCTTCGCCGTTGCGGCGCGCGAATTCCACCGCGACGTGGCGGTTCGTGACCAATATGTCTTCCCGGACGAGCCAGCCGGTCCCGACCCATTCGAGGTCGCCCCCCTGGAGCTCGATCCGCCCGACGGCCGGGATCGCAGCGCGCAGCCTGGGCGCCGCATCGGCGAGCCGCCGCTTCCAGACCCGGCTGTCGGCCTCCTCCCGGAAGACCAGCTCCGGCGAATCGTTCTTGATCGCGAGGACCGGGCGCTCCCGCCGCATGATGATGCTTTCCAGGCCGATCGCCTGCGCCGGGCCGGCGGCTTCGGGGCCGTCGCTCCGTCCTTCCCGGACTGCGCTTTCGCTCTCTTCGGCGAGCTCCGGATCCTGCTCGCGGACTTCGCGGATCGCTGCGCGGAGCTTGTCCAGTTTGCGTTGGAGTTCACTCATCGGCCGCTCCATCCTGTGAGGACGACTTACCGGATTCCTGCGCCGCGGGACGAGGTGGGTTCTAAGAATATTGCAGCGGAGATCAGTCTAAGCAAGCGCAAGATGAGCGCCCGAAGAAGCCTGCGACGACGCCTTGGAATTATTTGAAATTTGCTTTCGCTTCGATCGCCGCGATTTCAATCACTTCCAGCGCTTCCAATCGACCGGCGAAATCGACGAGATCGCCGACGCAGGCGCCGATCAGCGCCCGCGCGAGCGGGGCCGAGAAGGATATCCGGCCGGCGGCGGGGTCCGCCTCGTCGTCGCCGACTATGTCGATCCGGCGGACGGCTCCGTTCTGGCGGAAGGCGACCCGGGAGCCGAAGCCGGCCTCGTCCGCCGCCGGCGGCGGTGCGAGCTGGGCGGTGGCCTGTCGCGTATTCCAGTAGCGAAGCGCGCGCTTCGACTCCTCCAGCTCGGGCCCCTCGGTTCCCGCGGCGACCAGGGCTTCGAGCTCGGCGACCCGCGCCCGGATCATGGCGAGGCCGCTCTCGGTGACGAGGTTGGGGCCGACCGGGATGGGCAGCTCGAACCTCGGCTCCTTATGCTCTTCATCGCTGTCGCGGCGGAAGGCTACGCTCAAGGCCGATGCTCCTCGATAATCATGGAGAGACGAACGCCCGCGCCGCCGCGTTCGTTGCGCTTGCCCGCCGATGGTCTAAGGGGGCGGCGATGATCCCGCGAGTGCTCATAGACAGCGCCGTCGTTCCGGGCGGGGGCGGCGAACTCCGGTTGATCCGGCGCGGCGACGACTTCTGGATCATGCTCGGGGCCAACGCCCTGATGAGCACCCGGCTTCGCGGATCGGAGGAGGCTCTCGCCACCCTCGTTTGCGAGCGGATGATGGGCCGGCCCCGGCTTGCGATGCTGATCGGCGGGCTGGGGATGGGCTTCACCCTGCGGGCAGCGCTGGGTGCGCTCGGGCGAGACTCGGAGGTGGTGGTGTCCGAACTGGTTCCGGCGATCATCGCCTGGGCGCGAGGCCCGATGGCGCACGTCCATGCCGGAAGCCTCGACGACCCTAGGGTCCGGATCGTGGAGAGCGATGTCGGAGATCTCATCGCCGCGGCCCGGGGGCGCTACGACTCGATCCTCCTCGACGTCGACAACGGGCCGGATGCGCTCAGCCGGGAGACCAACGACCGCCTCTACGATCTCGACGGCCTGCGCCGCGCCAAGGCGGCCCTGAAGCCGGGCGGCATACTCGCCATCTGGTCGGCGGCGCCGGACCCCGCCTTCACCCGGAGGCTCGGCAAGGCCGGCTTCGCGGTGGAGGAGGTCACCGTGCGGGCCCATGCCGGGCGCAAGGGGACGAAGCACATGATCTGGCTTGCGACGCGGGGCCGCTGACGCCGTCATTGCGAGGAGCCCTTCGACGCCGCCTGCGGCGGCGCTCAGGATAAACTGCCGCTCCGCGGCAGCGACGAAGCAATCCAGCTGCGGACGTCCGAGCCGCTGGATTGCTTCGCTTCGCTCGCAATGACGGGCGAAATCACCAGATCCGGGCGCGCTGTTCCGGCGGGATGTAGAGCTTGTCGCCCGGCTTCACGTCGAACGCCTTGTACCATTCGTCGGCGTTCCTCAGCGGAGCGAAGGCCCGGATCTGGCCGGGGCTGTGGGGCCCGTTGATGATCTGCTGCCGGAGCGCGTCGTCGCGCCACAGGGTCCGCCAGACCTGGGCCCAGGCCATGAACAGGCGCTGCTCGGGCGTGAATCCGTCGAGCACCGGGCCGGGCTTGCCGCCGAGGAAGTTGCGATAGGCTTCGAGCCCGAGATGGACCCCGCCCAGGTCGGCGATATTCTCGCCCATCGCCACTCGCGGATTAATGTGCATGCCGGGCAGGCTCGGGAAGTCGTAGGCGGCATATTGGGCCCCGAGGCGGGTGGCCTGGGTCTCGAACTTGGCCGCGTCCTCCGGCTTCCACCAGTCGCGAAGGACCCCCGCATGATCGGACTTGCGGCCCTGATCGTCGAAGCCGTGGGTGATCTCGTGGGCGATGACCCCGCCGATCGCACCGTAATTGACGGCGGGATCGGCGTCGGGATCGAAGAAGGGCGGCTGCAGGATCGCGGCGGGGAAGACGATCTCGTTCTTCACCGACGAATAATAAGCGTTCACCGTCTGCGGGGTCATCCCCCACTCCGTCTTGTCGACCGGAAGCTCGACCCGGCCCCGGCGATAGTCCCACTCGAAGCGTTGGGCGCGCTCGGCATTGCCGACGAGGTCGCCGGGGACGATCTGGAGCGCCGAATAATCGCGCCACTTCTCCGGATAGCCGATCTTCAGCCCGAAGCTGTCGAGCTTCCTCAAGGCCTGGACCTTGGTCTCCGGGCCCATCCACTCCAGGCGCTCGAGCCGGGCCTTCATCGCGGCCCGAAGATCGGTCACCAGCCGGTCCATCTTCGCCTTGGCGTCCGGCTTGAAGTAGAGAGCGACGTAATCGCGTCCGATCGCCTCGCCCATCGCGTTCTCGGCGAAGGCGACTCCCCGCTTCCACCGGTCGCGCTGCTGGGGCTGGCCGTTGAGGAACTTGGAGCGGAACTCGAACTGGGCGTCGACGAAACGCCTGGAGAGCAAGGGCGACATGTCGTCGGTCGTGTGGAACATCTGCCAGGCCTTGAGGGTCTGGAGATCCGCCTCGGCGAAGATCCGGGCGAGCTTGGGGACGGCGGTGACCTGGCTGACGACGGCGCGCTCGGTGCGCTCGAGCCCGGCGGCCTGCCAGTAGGTCCGCCACGGGAAGCCGGGAGCCTGGCTCTCGAGCTGGGCCACCGTCATCGGATTGTAGGTCTTGTCGCGGTTGCGGCTCTCGGCGCGGGTCCAGTGCGCTTCGGCGATCCGGGTCTCCAGGGCGACGATGTCGGCGGCCGACTGCTTCGCCGCCGGCCAGCCGGCCATCTCGAGGATCTGGGTCACATAGCCGAGGTAGCGGTCCCGCTGCGGCTTGAACTTGGGATCCAGATAGAGGTCGCGGTCGCCCAGGCCGAGCCCCGACTGGCCCATGTAGAGCGCATATTGCTCAGGATTCTTGGCGTCGTCGCTGACCCCGGGGCCGAAGAAGGTGCTTCCGAAGCCGCCGATCGACCGGCCCATCAGCCGGGCGAGGTCCTCGCGGGTCTTCGCCTGGTAGATGGGGGCGATCCGGGAGAGGAGCGGGATCGCATCGTGACGCTGCGCCGCTTCCTCGTCCATGAAGCCCCGGTAGAGCGCGGCGACCTTGGCCTTGTCGTCGCCGGCCGCCGGATCGCCGGCCGGATAGGATTCGACGAGCTGGCGAAGCCGGGCCTCGGAGAGGTCGCGAAGCACCGCGAAGGCGCCGTAGGAGGACTTGTCGGCGGGGATTGGGGTGGTCTTGGCCCAATTGCCGTTCACATAAGCGAAGAAATCGTCGCCGGGCTTCACCGAGCGGTCCATGCCCTCGAGGTCGATTCCCCAGCTTCCGAAACGCTGCGCTTCGGCCGGGGGGGCGCCGCCGGAGCCTGCCTGGTCGTCGGCGGCCTCGATCAGCGACACCATCGAGCAGCTTTCGTCGATACATTCATGGCGGTCGCCAGCCAGAGCGGGAGCGGCGGCGGCGAGCGCCAGCAGCGAGGCGGCGAACGAAAGGCGCTTTTTCAACACGCTGGTCTCCGGATTCTATTGGATATGAGGGGCTTGGTGGACTCAGCCCCCAAATAGCGCGTGGCGCGGCCGTTCGCAATTCCGGCGTCGAAGTTCCCGGAAGGTTCGAAAGCTTCGGAAGTTTCGGCTTCCCTGGAACCCGAAAAAAGAGGTTGAACCTTTCGGTCCGCAGCGTTCCCGGGTCCGGCGCGCGGCGAAAAAACGAAGTCTGGGCATGCCTCGAACATAGCACGAACCAGGCCGATGACCAAGGTCCGGCAGGGCCTTGGCTCGTGAGGAACGGGCGGTTAAACTCGGAGCGGAGGGGAGAGCCGGATTGCCGAGATCGATGGGCGCCGTCACGGCGTTTGCCACCCTGGCCCTGTTTCTGCCGGACGGGGCGGCGGCGGGCGGCCGCGAGGTCCAGGTCGCCCATTCGCCCTGGCTTGCGATCCGGATCGTCCAGGACGGCAAGCCGGTGCGGCTGGCCAGGACCGACCCTCGCACGACCAAAGCCCGGCTCGAACCGCGGCCGTTCCGGATCCTGTTTCCGAAGCGGCGCCCCGACATCGCCTACCAGCTCTGCGCCTGGACCGGGAAATCGGTCTTCCGGGCGCTTCGCAGGCGAATCGTGGCGGGCGATCCCAATGCGGGGGGCGAGCATCCCTGCTTCGCTCCGGGAACGGGAATGGCGGATAGCGAGGCCGGCTCGGGGATTCTGATGCTGAGCGATTCGGGGCACAATTACCTGATCGAGCTGAGGCTGGGGCCCGATCCGGAGCGGCCGTCGGTCTATTATTCGGCCTTGTGGACGAGGGCGGGGGGCCAGGTCCCGATCGCGACGGCGCGGCGGCCGGTTTACCTGGTCGCGTTCCACGACAGCAACGGGGACGGGTTCCTCGGCAACGACGAATATGATCATCTGGTGCTGAGGTTCGGGCGGTAAAGATCCTCCCCCGGATTTCCGGGGGAGGGGGACCAGGCGAAGCCTGGTGGAGGGGTCCTTTTCCTCAGGCTCAAAAGAACCCCTCCACCGCGCTTCGCGCGGTCCCCCTCCCCAGCAAATGCTGGGGAGGAATTCAGCCGTACTCGATCCTCACTTCCGCCGCCGCCCGCGTCGCCAGCGCCCTCGCTTCGTCCGCCGTGGCCCCCGTTGCAAGCGCCACGCCCATGCGGCGATAGGGCCTCGTCACCGGCTTGCCGAAGATCCGCACATCCACCTCGGCCCCTTCGCCGCCCAAGGCCAGCGCTTCCGCGACCCCCTCGAAACGGAAGCTTTCCGAATCCCGGTCGGCCAGGATCACGGCGCTTGCCGCGGCGGGTGCGGTGAGGGCGATGTGGGGGATCGGAAGGCCGAGGACCGCCCGGGCGTGGAGATCGAATTCGGAGAGGTTCTGGGAGATGAGCGTGACCATCCCGGTATCGTGCGGCCGAGGCGAAAGCTCGGAGAAGATCACCTCGCCGCCGGCGACGAAGAATTCCACCCCGTAAAGCCCGAAGCCGCCGAGATCGTCCACCACCTTGCGCGCCATCTCCCGTGCGTCGGCAAGGGCGGTTTCGGACATGAAAGCGGGCTGCCAGCTCTCCCGATAGTCGCCGCGTTCCTGGCGGCGACCGGGCGCGGGTGATCGTCGAGGCGTTCGTGCGCTTCGACTATGAGATCACCTTGCTCACGATCCGCACCCGGGACGGAGTGCTCTTTTGTCCGCCCAT
>DASQZF010000182.1:0-17452 GCA_035638835.1 Allosphingosinicella sp.
CTCGAAGCGGCCCTCGCTCATCTTGGAGCGAGTCCAGGGCGGCTTCGGCGCCAGCCGCGCTTCCTGGCCGCCCGACATGTCGTCGAGCAGGCGGACCAACGACTCCGTTTCAATTGGCCGCACCGTCCCTTCCAGCTCGACGGCGACATAGTTCCAGGTCGGCACCCTGTCCTCCAGCCCATAATATTCGGGACTGATATAGGCATGCGGACCAGTTGCGACGAACAAAGCGTCCGACCCCCCGAGCAGCGTGCCATGAACTTCATTGCCGCGGGAGACGTGGAAACGCAGCCGGTCGCCGTCGAGCAGCACCGGCACATGCACCGCCCTCGGGCCGTCGGCGGCCGAGACGAACAGCACTCCGAAGCCGAGATCCTGAACGAGCGCGGCCATCGCTTCGCGGTCGGTGATGTGGAATTTCCGGTTGGGATGCATCAGCGCCGCTTTCCGTCATCCCGGCGGAAGCCGGGCCCTCGGGGAGACCCGTGGAGACTTCTCGTCCTGGGGTCCCGGCTTTCGCCGGGATGACGGATCCCCCTCACCTTTGCTGCCCCCTTCCCCGCCGTTCGCCCTTGCGCTCCTTGCGGCGCGACTTGGCGGCGGCGGAGGCGGCCCTGCGCTTGCCTTCCGCGGTCTCGGAGAACTTGACCTCGTCGAGCGGCAAATCGCTCAGCTCCGGGTCGAAGCCGATGTACGCGAGGGTCTCGGCGAAGTGGGTTGGAAGCTCCGCGGTGACGTCGAGCGTATCGCCGTCGGGATGGTCGATCCGGAGGCGGCGGGCGTGGAGGTGGAGCTTGCGGCTGATCGCCCCGGTCAGGAAGGCGTCGGGGCCGCCATATTTGCCGTCGCCCAATATGGGGTGGCCGATCGCCGCCATGTGGACCCGAAGCTGGTGGGTCCGGCCGGTCAGGGGCTGGAGCTCGAGCCAGGCGGCGCTGTTGCCCGCCCGTTCGATCATCCGGTAGCGGGTCCTCGCCGGAAGCCCGCCCTCGCCCTCCTCGACATGCATCTTCTCGCCGCCGGTCCCAGGCTGCTTGGCGAGCGGAAGGTCGATGAAGCCGTCGGCGATGTCGGGTACTCCGGTGACGATCGCCCAATAGACCTTGCGCGCGGTCCTCCCGGAAAAGGCCTTGGAGAAGAAGCCCGCCGCCCGGGCGGTCCGGGCGACGAGAAGGACCCCCGAAGTGTCCTTGTCGAGCCGATGGACGAGCTTGGGGCGGTTGCCCTTGTCGTCCGCGAGCCCGTCGAGAAGCCCGTCGAGATGGGTATGAGTCTTGGTTCCGCCCTGCGTGGCGAGGCCGGGAGGCTTGTTGACGACGATCGCGTGGGCATCGCGGTGAATGACGATCTCGTTGACGAAGGCTATCTCGTCGTCGCTCAATTGCGGCCGTTCGGGCTTGGCGCGAGAGGGGGCGGCGGCGGCGGGCTCGGCGGGCGGAACCCGGATCGACTGGCCGGCCTCGACCCGGTCGCCCGGCGCGGCGCGCTTGCCGTCCACTCGAAGCTGTCCGGTCCGCGCCCAGCGCGACACGATGTTGAAGCTCGCCTCGGGCAAATGGCGCTTGAACCAGCGGTCGAGGCGGATTCCGTCGTCGTCGGGCGCGACGGTGAACTGGCGGACGTCGCTCATCGCGGCGATGTAGCGGGAGTGAGGGAGGGGCGCCACCCTCCTATCCTCCCCGCCGCGAAGCGGTGGGGAGGGGGACCACCCGAAGGGTGGTGGAGGGGTAGATGCCGTGAGGTCAGGGGTTCTCGAGCGATCCGCTCAGGCTAGCGCCTTCTACCCCTCCACCCCGCTACGCGGGGTCCCCCTCCCCATCTTCGATGGGTAGGATTTTCAGCGCCCGTTATTGGCGATCAGTGCGACTTCGGAGCCTTTCGGCCTGGGGGTGACGATCAGGTAGAAGGCGCCCTTGTCGTTCGCATTGCTTCCGGCGAGGATATGGTCGCCTTCGCGCACCTGATGCTCCGACGTATAGCCCGCGCGCACCGCCCTGGTATGGTACCAGTCGAGCACGCGCTGCCAATGGTCCGCCGTGGCGAAGGAGACGACCCGGGTGCTGCAGCCCCCGGAATTGTTCGCGGCCGCTTCGGACACCTTGCCGCCCGGATAGACCGGGAAGTTGGGCGAGAGCCTGTTCGCCCAGGCCATGTTGTAGTCGAAGCGCCGGGCATCGGAGCAGCCCTTGGCGCCGGCGAGCGCGGCGGGAGGGGCCGCGGCCTTGCCCGGAGCCGCGGGTCCGGCCTCGGGCGCCGGATAGGGCGCTCCCGCCGGAGTGGGGGAGGGCCTGGCCGCATTCTTGTTGGACTGGGTGGCGAGGTTTTCGTCGACCAGTATCTGGTCGTTGAGAGCGCTGGTCACCGCCGGATCGGCCTCGTTGGCCAGATCGGCGAGATTGTTCTCGCTTCCGCCGCGATCGCAGGCGGCGAGCGCGAGCGCCGCAAGCAGGGCGGTCAGGCGAAACGGCGGAAAGGCGCGGTCGGTCATCGAGGGACTCCTTGAAGCCCCCGCTATGACGCATTCCCGCATAAAATGGGTGACGAGAGATGGTTAACCCGGGACCTTCGTCCCCGCTGTCCCGCTTCGGGACTTCCAGAAGCCGAAGCTTTCCGACTGGACGAGGTCGATGAAGCGCCGCGCCTCGGGGCCTTCCCAGGGCCCTTCATAGCCGCGCGAGCGGGCTCCCCCGGCGATCCACCAGCCCTGGCCCGGCAGACCGTCGCTCTGGCGGACCACCAGGACGGCGAGCTCGGGCTCGCCGCGGAGCGCCGCGGCCTCGTCGATCGCGCCCAGTATCTTGCACAGGGCCCGCATCTTGGGCCTCGAGAAGGAATAGCCGAGCCGTTCGAGCAATTCGCCGTAGCTGAGCGCGGTCCCGGCGCCGGCCGCGGCGACGAGGTGGAGGCGCACTTCCTCCGGGTCGGCAAGCGCGGCCATGCCCGGGGTCAGTCGCGGTGGCGGACCGTGAGCTGGCCGTTGGTCCCCCCGCTTGGCCTTGGGCTCAGCCGAAGCTTGAACCGGTGATCGTCCCGCTTCTGCACTCCGTCGACGAGCCAGGAATCGCCTTCGCGGGCCGAGCGCCGGAGCTGGAAGCCGTCGGACCGGGCCGGGTCGCGATACCAGGCGGCGACCTGGTCCAGGGGATCGGGCGTGGAGAATCTGATCTCGACCTCGCTGTCGCCGCTCTTCTCGCTGTCCGGGCCCGCGGCGATCGCCATTCCGCGCAACGTCGCGCCCGGATAGAGAAGCTTGCTGTCGCGCTCGCTCCGGGCCTGGTCGGCGACCCCCTTGGGAAGGCTGAGGGTCATGTCGACGCCCGGCATCTTGAGCGAGATCTTCCCCTCTTCCGACTTGCCCTCGGCGGACACGTGATCGTTGGCCACCGCATTGTCGGGCTCGTCCAGACGAGCCTCGGAATCGCAGGCGCAAAGCAGAGCGGAGGCTGCGAGGGCCGTGCACAGGCTCGGACGGGACATTCTCTCTCCTCGATCGTGGCCGATCCTAAAGGGCGTTTCGACCGGAATGAAGCCCCTCTTCCCCACCGGAGCGGGGCAAACTCAGGGCGCCGCCAAATGCTTGTGGAGGCCCCCGCCCTCGTCTACCCGCCCGGCGGTGAACGACGCCGCCCGCACCCGATCCGGGCTCCTCATGGGGCTGGGCGCCTATGCCCTGTGGGGCGTTCTTCCGCTCTATTTCAAGGCGCTGGTCCACGTCGCCTCGACCGAGATCGTCGCCCACCGGATCCTTTGGTCGATCCTCTTCCTCGGAGCGCTCGCCACCCTGTGGAAGAAATGGGGCCCGATCCGCTCCGCTCTGGCCAACCGCAAGGTCGCACTCACCCTTGCGCTCACGGCGGTGCTGATCGGGATCAACTGGCTGGTCTATATCTACGCCGTCGTGAGCGGGCATGTGCTCGAGGGCAGCCTCGGTTATTATCTGAACCCGCTGGTCAACGTCCTTCTGGGGGTTTTCCTCCTCAAGGAGAAGCTCAGCCGGCTCCAGAAGGCGGCCGTGGCCCTGGCGGGGACCGGGGTCGCGATCCTGGCCTTCGGGGCGGGCGGAGCGATCTGGATCAGCCTCACCCTCGCAGCGAGCTTCGCGGCCTACGGCTATCTGAGGAAGGTGGCGCCGGTCGATTCGCTGGAGGGGCTCTGGATCGAGACCCTGTTCCTCGCGCCGCTCGCTCTGGGCTGGGTGCTCTGGCTGACCCAGACCGGCGACAGCGGCTTCCTCCAGACCCGCCTTACCGATCTCCTCCTGATCCTGGGCGGGGCGCTCACCGCGATCCCGCTCCTCCTCTTCACCGCGGCGGCGAAGAGGCTGCCTTATTCGACGCTCGGCTTCCTTCAATATGTGGCGCCGTCCCTGCAGTTCCTGCTCGCGGTGCTCGTCTTCGGCGAGCCGCTGACCACCGCCCATCTCGTCTGCTTCGGAGCGATCTGGGCGGCGCTCGCCATCTTCGTCGGCGAAGGCGTCCGCTCCCACCGCGCCGCCGCAGCGGCCGAGGCCGCGGTCTAGCCCCTCGCGCGGCGAGCGGCTAAGGCACGTCCCGATGCTGAACATCCTATCCCTCCTGATCGGCGCGATCGCCCTGCTCTGCGCCATTCCCGCCTTCATTCCGCTGCTCGGGTGGATGAACTGGCTCATCGTGCCGGTGGCGCTCGTCGGCCTTGCTTTGGGCATGGCTTCGAAGCGCACCAGCGGCCGCAACCTGAACCTGTTCGTGATCGTCGTCGGCGTCGTCCGGCTGATCCTCGGCGGAGGAATATTTTGAGTCGCTCGCCCGCCGCACTGGCCGCTCCCCTCCTTCTCCTTGCCGGCTGCGCGCTCGACGGGCCGATCCGCGACACCGAATATGCGCCTTGCAAGGTGCTGGGTTCGTCGGATTGGAAAGCGCATGTCGAATTCTCTTCGACCTCGAGCCCGATCCCCTATCTGACCCGCAAGCTCGTCGTCACCGGCAAGGTGACGACGGCGGCGGGATATGATGCGAGCCTCGCCCGGGGCCCGGTCGCCCGCCTCGACGAGCCGATCCAGCAGGTACGAGTGCGGACCGAGGGCTCGGCGCAGCCTGGCGGGGCGCCCGTCGTCCACAGCGTTCGCGGCGTCTTCCCGGCGATCGAGCGCTACGGCGGGGTGGCTATACGCTGCGGGGACGGAATCATCGCCGAAGTCCGCGAGGTCCCGGCGCCGCCGCGCGAGAAGCGGGAAAACCCCTTCTCCTGGTGATCGTCAGGTCAGTGAAGCGACGAGCGCCGGTCGAAGCACCAGCAAGATGCCGACGACGCTGACCAGGAAGGCGATCGTTCGAACCACCGGCACTCCGAACGCGTAGAGCGGCAAATAGAGGATCCGGGCGGCGAGCCACAGCCATGCCCCGATCTCGGTCCAGCGATCGCCGAGCCCGGCGACCGCGACGATCAGCGCCGCCGCCGCGAAGATCGGAAAGGTCTCGAAGAAATTGGCCTGAGCCCGGGCGAGCCGCCCGACGATCGGCAAAGCCGGCGGAAGCTCGTCGTCGCGTGCGCCGACATTCCATTTCGTCCCATATTGCCGGGTCTTGAAGCGGACCGCGACGAAGATGTGGACCAAGGCGAGGATGCAGCCCCAGGCGAGTGCGATGAGTTCGGCGCGCATGGAGGGAATGGTCTCGCAATTGTGGCGGCTGCGCAAGGAAGAAGAGGGCTTCGACAAGCTCAGCCCGAACGGATTTGCGGGGACCGCGGCTTTAACGCGGTTCGGGCTGAGCCTGTCGAAGCCCTCGCCTTCCCCCGCAGAGAGTGACAATCGCCCGCCCTTTTGCCACACCTCGCTCATGCCCAGCCCGCACCTCGCCGCCGCGCCCGAGCCGGAGCTCAGCCTGCCCGGCTGGATCTATCGCGACCCCGAATTTTTCAAGGTGGAGATGGAGCGGGTCATCCGCCCGTCCTGGCAGATCGTCTGCCACGCAAGCGAGCTCCCCGCGCCGGGCGACTGGCGGACCCTCGACTATCTCGGCGAGAGCATCATCGTCGTCCGCGGCGAGGACAAGGCCGTCCGGGCCTTCGCAAACGTCTGCCGCCACCGCGGCTCGCGGGTGGTGTCCGGCGGCTCGGGCT
Source organism: Allosphingosinicella sp. (assembly GCA_035638835.1). Taxonomy (GTDB): domain Bacteria; phylum Pseudomonadota; class Alphaproteobacteria; order Sphingomonadales; family Sphingomonadaceae; genus Allosphingosinicella. Next base: position 6,100 of record DASQZF010000182.1, read on the forward strand.
GCTCGAGGCGGCTCACCTGCCCCTACCACGCCTGGACATACGCTTTGGACGGGCGGCTGATCGGGGTTCCCCGGAAAAGCGACTATCCCGGGCTGGACATGTCGAAGCTCGGCCTCGCTCCGGTCGAGCTGGAAGCCTGGCGCGGCTTCCTCTTCGTCAGGCTCGAGCCGGGCGGGCCTTCGGTCGCCGACATGATGGCGCCCCACGAATCGGAGGTGGAGCCCTACCGGTTCGAGGCGCTGGAGGCGCTCGGCCGGGTCACCCTCCGCCCGCGCCCGGTCAATTGGAAGAACGTCGCCGACAATTATTCGGACGGCCTCCATATCGCAGTCGCCCATCCCGGCCTCACCCGATTGTTCGGGCGGGGCTATTCGATCTCGGCGGGCGAGCATGTCGACCGGATGGCCGGAGACCTGGTCGACCGCCCGTCCTCCAACCCGTCCGAGCGCGCCTATCAGAAGCATCTGCCGGCCGTCCCGCATCTGCCGCCCGAGCTTCAGCGGCGCTGGCTCTATTTCAAGCTCTGGCCGAACGTCGCCTTCGACATCTACCCGGACCAGGTGGACTTCATGCAATTCCTGCCCGTCTCGGCGACCGAGACGGTGATCCGGGAGATCAGCTACGCGCTCCCGGACGCCGACATGCCGGCAAGGTGGCGCCGCGAGATGAAAGCGGCCCGCTATCTGAACTGGCGGATCAACCGCCGGGTCAACGCCGAGGACACGGCGCTGATCGAAGGCGTCCAGCAGGGCATGGCTTCGCGCAGCTATGTGCCGGGGCCGCTGGGGGAGAGCGAAGCCTGCCTGAGGAGCTTCGCCAGGAAGCTTCGGCGGCTGATCCCGGAAGCGAATTTGCATCGGGCGCCTGCGGCGCGGTGGAGCCGGGGCGGATAATTCTCGCCGTCATTGCGAGGAGCCCTTCGACGCCGCCTGCGGCGGCGCTCAGGATGAACTGCCGCGCGCGGCAGCGACGAAGCAATCCAGCTCTGCATCCGAGGCCGTGCTGGATTGCTTCGCTTCGCTCGCAATGACGGCCCGAGGGCCCTAGGCCTCCGCCAGCTGTCCCGACATCCTGAGCACCAGCTCCCGCACCGGAGGGGCCACCGTGGCGGGCAGGATCGTCGCGACCACGTCCTTGGCGTTCCCGTAGCCGGGGCTCACCCGGACCAGCTCCATCGCCCAGTCCGGGAACGAGCGCCGTTCGACATGGCGTTCGTCGCGCACCTCGAAGGCGGAATGGCGGGAGTCCATCCGGAGCCGCTCGACCAGGGTATCGATCGCTTCCTCCGTCCCCTCGACGATCTGAAGGAAACGGGAGCCGTCGAAGAGGAGCAGGCCGGAGATCCCGTCGAGCGCATTGAGATGCCTGGCGGACTGGTGGATGGCGGCGAGATCCTGGTCGCCGAGATCCAGCCGGGCTCGGCTCGTGTAGGTCAAGGTCTTCAGACGCAAGGCTATTCTCCTTAGCGTCCAGTCGCATGAAGAGCGGCGCGGTTCAACTTGGGGCCGCGGGATTTGCTTCGTTTCGGACCGGAAAAGCGGTGCTTGGCGAAAGTCGTCCCATGCCATAGCTTCATTCGAAACAGGGGGATGATCCATGATCGAGCCATTCCGGTCCAGCCGGCTTGCAACTTTCGCAGCCATCCTCCTGGCAACGGCGGCCGCCGTTCCCGCCCAAGCGGCGAACCCCGAGCTGAAGGCGCACGTCCGGGGCGTGGAGGACGAATCGGCGCTAAGCCCGGATCTCCGGATCGAGGCGATGGACGTCGCGGTGCGCCTTCACGGCGGAATGGCCGAGACGGTGGTGACTGCGACGTTCCGCAATTCCGGCGGGAGCATCCTGGAAGGCCGGTTCACGCTCCAGATGCCGGATTCTTCGGTCGTGACCGGCTATGCCCTCGACGTCGGCGGAAACATGATCGAGGGCGTTCTCCTCGACCAGCTCGAGGCTCGGCGCGCCTATCAGACTCAGGTCCGGAAGAATATCGATCCCGGGCTCGGCGAGGTTTCGCGAAGCTTCCAGTTCGCCACCCGGGTCTACCCGATCATGCCGGGAGCGAGCCGAACGGTCCGGGTCCGCTTCGTGACTGCGCTCGCGCCCGGGCAGGGTTATCGCCTGCCCCTCGAAAACAAGGCGCCGGTCGGGCGCCTGGCGGTCTCGGTCAAGACGAACGGGACAGCGGTCCCCGACGTCGGGCTTCCCGGCATCTCGAAGCGGGAATGGAGGCGTCAGGCCAATGACCAGGCCTGGCTCGTCGAGGACACGGCGCTCCAGGGCGCGCTCGCCATCGCTCCCGTCGCAGCGGGCGGCGCGATTGCGGTCGGCGCAGGTCCGCAGGGCGAGCGATTTTTCGAGATAGCCGACTCGGCTCCCGAGTTGGGAAGAGGTTCCGCTCGGCCGGGCAGCGTGGCCGTGCTCTGGGACCGTTCGCTATCCCGAGCCGACGACAGGCTTGCCGATGAGATCGCCCTGCTGCGGGCCTGGATCGAGCAGGCGCGGCCGGCGCGCATCGAGCTGATCCTGTTCGATTCGGGCGGAGCCGAGCGGGCGACGCTGGCCGACGCGGCCGCAGTCGCCGAACGGCTGTCGAGCGTCCGCTATCGGGGCGCGAGCAGCTACGCACCGCTCGCCGCCCTGGAGATCCGCGCCGACTCATGCCTGCTGTTCACCGACGGCCTGGTGACGATCGACCGCCGCTCCGTCCTCGCGCCTTCCTGCCCGGTGACCGCGGTGTCGAGCGCGGCCGATGCCGACAGGCCGGCGCTCGCCGCCCTCGCCGCGGCCACTGGAGGAGAGGCATTGCGGCTCACCGCCGACAACCGGGCCGACATCCTCCAGCGCCTGGGGTCGAGGGGCGCGCGGGTGGTCCGGGTCCGCTCGACGTCGGGGGCCGCCATCGACGCCGTCCGCCTGGAAGCTCCGTCCGGCGGCTGGCGGCTGGTCGGACCGATGCCGGCGAGCGGCGGAGTCGTCGTCACCCTCAGCGGTGTCGGCTCCGGCCCGGGCGAGCGAATCTATTCGGCGCCGCGGACGGAGGTCGACTGGTCCGGAGCGTCGGCCCTGTGGGCGGCCGATCGACTCGCCGTCCGCTCGGCCTCCGGGCGGGAGAAGCGCGACGCGCTCATCGCCTTCGCCCGCCGCTATTCGGTCGCCGGTCCCGACATCTCATTCCTGGTCCTTGAGTCGGCGCGCGATTATGCGGCCTCCAAGATCGAGCCCCCGGCCAACTTCCCGGCCGACCAGGTGGCCGAATATCGCAGGATGGTCGTCCAGGCGACCGAGCAGGAAGCTGAAAAGCGCCGTGGCCGGCTGGCGACCCTGGTCCGGTCCTGGGAGGCGCAGAAGTCGTGGTGGGCGACCCGGTTCAACCCCAATGCCCAAGCGGATCCGGACGAACGCTCGCGGGGCGGCCGGTCCGAGGAAATGCCGATGATGGAGCCGGCGCCGCCTCCCATGCCGGTGCCCGTGGAGGCGCCCCCGCCTCCGGTGCAGGAGACCCCGCCGCCGCCGCCTACGCCCCGGGAGGTGGGCACCGCCGATCCGAACGATGGATCGGCGCAGATCTCCGTCACCGGCTCTCGAACCACCCGCCCCAACCTCGAGTCGGCGACCCCGGTCACCGTCGTCGCAGGGGAGGCGCTGAACGAGCTCCCACAGCTTAGATCCACGGGCCGCTCCGACTCCGCGTCAGGCGCGGCCGCGACCGGCGAGGACTCCGTCAGCGCCAGGGTCAAGACCGCCAAATGGGCCTCCAACCGGCCCTATATGGCAGCGCTCAGGGCCGCGTCGACCAGCAACCGGGAACGGGTGCTCGCTGAGCAGCAGGAGGTGCACGGCGCCCTGCCCGCTTTCTGGTTCGACGTCGCCGAGCACGCCTGGAAGTCGGGCCGCCGGGAGGAGGCGAGGCGCCTGCTCCTCTCGGCCCTCGACCTTCCGACCCGCAACAACGAGACCCTGGCCATCGTCGCCGAGCGCCTGTTCCGCTATGGCGAGCAGGATCGCGCGATCGAGATGTTCGAAGCGGTGGCCGAGGGTGAGCCCGGCCGGCCGCAGCCGCTCCGAAGCCTGGCTCTCGCTTTGGCCAAGCGAAGCGAAAGCCGGCCTCGCGATCAGGCCCGGGCCGATCTCGCCCGGGCCATCGACCTTCTCGTGCAGGTGATCATGAGTCCCTGGGACGGGGATTATGACGGCATAGAGCTGATCTCGCTGATGGAGGTGAACCGGCTGATCCCGCGCTATCGCGCCCTGGGCGGGGTCGAAGTGCCGCTCGATCCCAGGCTGATCGCCCTACTCGACGTCGACATCAGGATTGTCGTCGAATGGAATACCGAAGAGACCGATCTCGACCTGTGGGTGGACGAGCCCAATGGCGAGCGCGCCTATTTCGGGAACCAGGAATCGAACATGGGCGGTCGGGTCTCGAACGACATGACCGACGGCTACGGGCCGGAGGAATATCTTCTACGCCGCTCGCCGGCAGGCACCTTCACGGTCCGGGCCGATGTCTATTCCTCCGACGAGATCAATCCGAACGGCGCCTCGAGGATCACCGCGCGCCTCTTCCGCAACTTCGGACGACCCGACGAGAAGGAGGAGATCGTCGAGATCGAGCTGCTCCCCGAACGCGAAGGCGGGCAGGCCGACCAGGGCTCGGACGACGAAGACGACGACGTCCGGCTGATCGGGAGGATCCGGGTCAGGCGCTGAAGCCTCCGGCTGTATCGACATTCTGCGTCGCATTGGGGCCTTCCCTCTCCCGCGAAAGACGGGAGAGGGAAGACGGCGGCAGCGATGAATGTCGATACATCTGGGTCGGTCGCCGCGGATCACCCGCCGCACGGGCGACGGGTGAGCCCGGTTGGGCGGTGGTCGCGCTCCGCGGCAGGTTCGCCACCTCCGTCCCTGGCGGGGCCGAACCGCCGACGCACGGGATCGGGACGGCAGGGAAAGCGCCGCTTGATGCATTCATTGAAGTAGCGGCCCGCCGAGGGCGCCTTCTTCAGCCCTTCGTAGATCGCCCTGGGTACGTCGGAATAAAGGTAGCGGCCGGTGTCCCGGAAGCAGATGAAGAGAGAAGCGGCCTCCTCGTCATAAGCGATCCTCTCGATCATGCTCGAGCTCAGGCGGGTGGCCAGCATCTGCTTGATTCTCCATGGAGAATCCGCATCCAAAGCCTGATGGAATCGCCCGTTCCGCAAGCTGCGTCGAAGCGAATCGATTTCGCGCCGGTCCGAATCTATCGTGGCAGCCATGTCGACCGACCCGCGAATGGATGGTCGAAGCCAAGCGGCCGGAAACGCGCGACCGGCGCATCGCCCGGGCGGCCGGATGGATGGCCAAGGGCAAGAGGCGGACCGGGAAATACGAGAAATGCTGAGCGTCGGATCGGTTGATCCAGATCGGATTCGTCGCCGCCCCATTCGTCATTGCGAGGAGCCCTTCGACGCCGCTTGCGGCGGCGCTCAGGATAAGCTGCCGCTTCGCGGCAGCGACGAAGCAATCCAGCGGGCCTCCGAGGCCGCGCTGGATTGCTTCGCTTCGCTCGCAATGACGGGTGGGGCCCGATATCCAGCTGATCTAAATCAATGTCTTGCCCCATTTTCAGGCCGTACCGAGAGAATATCCGAATTCGGACGGTTCGCCGCATTCTGTCCCGTCCTTAACACTCCATCAAAACTCTCGGCGTAGTGACTGTTCAACCCGGCAGCACGCAGGATTCCCATGTATCACGCGCCCGTTCCATTGGATATCGACCCGCAGGAATTGGAGCCGGCGGAGCTCGCGGATGAAAGCGTCGGCGCCGACGCGAGCAGCCAGAGGCTTCGCGACGCCCATCTCCACAACGGGCAGGCGCAGACCCGCCTTCTCTTCGCACCCTTTTTCGCGCTGACCGGCGCCGGCGCCGCCCTGCTGGTCGCGTGGGCCATGCTGGGCACGACCCGGATCGAATTCATCGCAGGCTGGCTCGGCCTGGTCGGCTTCGCCAACTGGACCTATTTCCGCTCGGCCAAGACCGAAGGCGCGGCGGCCGAGAGCCGCTCGGCCGAAGGGCGCCCGCTTGCCCGGTCGATGGGCGAGGCGGTGGCGATGGCCGCGATCTGGTCCGCTTTCCCCACCTACGCCTTCGCCACCCAGCCGCACGAAGTGCAGGTCGTGATCGGCGGGGCGATGGGCGCCATGATCATGGCGGCGATAGGCCTTGCCTCGGTGCCGGCCGCCGCGTTCGCGTGGATCGCCACGATGACCTTCTTCCTGTGCTGCGCTTATTATCTCGGCAGCTCGGACCTCGACCCGACCTTCGGCGCCTCGATCGTTGGTGTCGCGGCGGTGGCAATCTTCGGAGTGGCCCGACTCACCCGCTGGACCTTCGGCCAGCTCCAGACCATCGCCAACGTCCGCACCCAGGCCGAGTCGGTCCGCCTCCTGCTCAAGGAATATGAGCATCGCGGAGTGGGCTGGCTGTGGCAGGTCGATGCGGAGAACCGCGTCGTCTACATCTCCTCGCGGATGACCTCTTTGCTCGGGCGCTCGGCGAGCCAGCTGATCGGCCACTCGCTTCCCGCGACGCTTGGCGGCAACAGCGCGCTCGGCCGTACCCTGCTCGCCAGGGCGCCCTTCGCGAGCCTAGAGATGGAGCTGAAGACCCGCCGGGGAACGCGCTGGATCAGCCTCGCCGGCGATCCGATCATCGACATGGCCGGCCAGTTCCAGGGCTTCCGCGGAGTCGGCTCCGACATCACCGAGGTCCGCCGCACCCAGGAGCGGCTGACCAACCTCGCCAACATGGACGTGCTCTCCGGCCTCCCCAACCGCGGCCGGGTCCGCCAGCTGCTCGGCGAGGCGCTTTCTACCTCGCAGTCGAGCAATGTGCCCTGCGCGATCATGTTCCTCGACCTCGACGGCTTCAAGCCGGTCAACGACACGTTCGGCCATCCCAAGGGCGATGCGGTGCTGAAGAGCGTCTCGCAGCGCCTCGTCAAGGAAGCCGGCGAAACGGGCCATGTCGGCCGGATGGGCGGCGACGAGTTCGCCATCGTGATGCGCGACGCCCAGAGCCGCAAGAAGGTGGACGACCTCGCCCGCCGGATCATCGCGGCCGTCGCCGAGCCCTATCATATCGACAAGGCCGAGATCCGGATCGGGGTGTCGATCGGCTGCGCCTTCGGACCGATCGACGGCCAGAGCGTCGACGACCTCATCCAGAAGGCGGATCTCGCTTTGTACCAGGCGAAGGGCCAGGGCCGCGGCACCTGCTGCTACTTCTCCGCCGACATGCAGAACGAGGCCGAGGACCGGCTGCGGCTCGAGCAGGACCTGAGGCAGGCGCTGACCCTGAAGCAGTTCAGGCTCGACTACCAGCCGCTGGTCAACGCCGCCGACCAGAGCCTGATCGGCTTCGAGGCCCTGATCCGCTGGCACCACCCGACCCGCGGGATGGTCTCGCCGGTCGAGTTCATCCCGCTCGCCGAAGAAACCGGCCTCATCATGCAGCTGGGCGACTGGGTCATCGACGAAGCCTGCCGCGCAGCCTCGGTCTGGCCCGATTATATCAGCGTGGCGCTCAACCTCTCGGCCCGCCAGCTCATCCTTCCGGCGCTTCCCAACACCGTCTCCGAGGCCCTCGCCAAATACAGGCTCAAGGCCAACCGGCTCGAGCTCGAGGTCACCGAATCGGTGTTCCTCGGCGACTCCGAAGGCTCGCTCGACGTCCTCAAGCGCCTCCGCGCGCTGGGCGTGGGCATCGCCCTCGACGATTTCGGAACCGGCTATTCCTCGCTCGGCTACCTCAACAAGGCGGTCTTCCATAAGCTGAAGATCGACGGCAGCTTCGTCCGCGACGCCGCCAACAACCGCGAGACGGTGGCGATCATCCAGTCGATCGTCCAGCTCGCCAAGAGCTTCCGGATGACGGTGACCGCGGAAGGGGTCGAGACCGCCGACGACTTCACCCGGATGCGCGACCTCGGCTGCCACCAGATCCAGGGTTACCTCTTCGGCCGCCCGATGAGCTTCGAGCGCGCCACCGACCTGATCCACGGCACCCAGAGCCGCCTCAGCGCCTGACAAAAATCCTCCCCTGCCTTCGCAGGGGAGGGGGACCGTCCGAAGGACGGTGGAGGGGCCTTCCGAGGCCGAAGAACCCCTCCACCAGGCTTCGCCTGGTCCCCCTCCCCGGAAATCCGGGGGAGGAATTTGACTGCCGGAGCGCTATGGCGCCCCGATGCGCGTCACGGTCCTCCTCGGCCTCCTCGTCCTCGCCGCCTGTGGCGATGAGCGCGACCCTACCCCACAGCCCCGCCAGCGCGACAAGGCCGCTCAGCCCCCTTTGCCTGAGCTCGAGCCACCGGTGGAGACGGCCCAGGACCGCGAGGACAAAGGCGACGCCGCGGCCACGCTCAAGTCCTATTATGCGCGGATCCGGTCGGGCGATTACGATTCCGCCTGGTCACTTCGCTCGGGCGAGGCCGGCGGTGAGGCGGAGCGGCGTTTCGCCGACAATTTCAGGGCCTATGAAACCTACGAGGCCGATGTCGGCACCCCGAGCGAGCCCGTTTTGGCCGGAGGCTGGGCCTTCGTCGAGGTACCCGTGATGATCCGGGGCACCTTCCGCGGCGGCAAGCCCTTCAGCAGCGCCGGCAGCGTCACGATGCGCAAGGCGAATTCCGGGGCGGATACGGGCAGCGGCTGGCGAATCTATACGGGCGAAAGCCGCTGACTTTCCGTCATCCCGGCGAAAGCCGGAACCTCGCAACAAAAGGTCACGGCCGGCCTCCCCGAGGCCCCGGCTTTCGCCGGGGTGACGGTTGCGCTGAGCTTTAATTCTTGTTATGATGTCACATCACATCGAAGAGGCCGACATGATCCACCGCCGCCGCCCAATCGCCTATGCCCCCGCCAGCGAGCCCCAGCCGTTCAGCGAGATCAACACCACGCCGATGATCGACGTCATGCTCGTCCTCCTCATCATGTTCATCATCTCCCTTCCGCTGATGACGCACAGCGTGAAGATCGACCTGCCAGGCATAACTGAGACTCAGAAGGAGCCGAAAGTGTACCGGCTCGACATAGACGCCGCCAGCCGCCTCAGCTGGAACGGAGCGCCGATCGCCGAGGCCGAGCTGCCCGCCAGGCTGGCCGCCTTCCGCGCCGAATCCCGGGACAATGCTCTCCACTACCGCGCCGACCCGCAAACGCGTTATGAGGATTTCAATCGCGTTCTGACCGACGTGAAGCGTGGGGGAGTGAAGCAGCTCGGCTTCGTCGGAAACGAGCGCTTCGAGCGAGCCTATTAGGCGCGAAAGCAAGGGAGCATGGCATGAAGGGTTGGGCGGCGATTGCAGCGTTCGGGTTGCTGGTCTCGGGGTGCGAAGACGGAGCGCCGACGACTCGCAACGTCACCAAGGTGGTGGTCGCCAACCCGATGAGCGACCAGCTCAAGGCGTTGAGCGCGCCGACCCGCAATCTCGGTCTGTACCGGGCGATCCGCGACAACGGCCGGCGCTGCAAGCGGGTCGACCAGGGGAGCTACCAGCAGCAATATAAGACGATGGCGATGTGGACCGCCCGCTGCAGCGATACGGGCGAATATGCCCTTTACATCGCCCCCACCGGCGACGTTCAGGTCAGCCACTGCAAGGACGCGAAGGAACTCGGCCTTCCGGAATGCAAGCCGGGCGCAGCGCCCTCGGCTCAACCGGGCGAAGCTTCCGAAAAGCGGTAGCGGCCCCGGATACGGCTGTTGAAATGACGGCCCTTGATCCGCGCCTGATGGAAGTCCTCCGCCGCCTCGGGCGGGACGTCGTGGAAGAGATAGCGCCGGCCGGTGGTGAACGTCACGTCCAGCTCGCGCACCTCGGGACGATAGGCGATCGACTGAATGACGGTCGACGGCATCTAGAGCGCTCGGGTGTCGGATTGACCCATCTCCGTTCGGGCTGAGCTTGTCGAAGCCCTCTCTTTCCCTTTGTAAAACAAGAAGGAAGGCCCTTCGACAGGCTCAGGGCGAACGGTAGCGATTCACCTATTCCCACAGCGCTCTAGCCTCCGAACGACCTTCGGGCGGCTTCACGCCGCCCGAAGGACCTTGGCGCCGCTTAGTAGCGGTAACGGTAGCGGCGATCGTCATAGCGATAGCCGTAGCTGCGGCCATCGCGATACTGGTCGCGGCGAGCCTCGCGCAGCTCGCGGCGGCACTCGCGAAGCTCGCGCCTATATTCGTACCGGCTGTCGGCGCGGCGCAATTCGCGGCGGCATTCGCGCATTTCCTGGCGGACTTCGCGATTGCCGTAACCCTGACCATAGCCGTGACCATAGCCGCCATAACGCTGGGCCGAAGCGGCCGTGGCGGGAAGCGCGACCGCCGCCGCCAAGGTCGCGGCCAGAACATACATACGCATACTCGTCTCTCCTCGACTGGAGCGCCCGCGCGGATCGCGGGTGCCTGAAGAACGAGCGGAGGATATTGCGCGTTGCATGAACCGGAAACTACGCGACGTTCATCGGGGGTTTAGGTGGAACCCGCGGCCATTTCCTGGCCGCGGCGGCGCGAGGCTTCCAGAGTCCGGAGAATCAGCGGCTTCAACCCGTCTTCGGAATCCAGCACCCGAAGGCCCGCTTCGGTGGTGCCGCCGGGGCTCGCGACCCTTCGTGCGAGCTCATGCGGAGCAACCCCCGATCGCGCCGCGAGGAGGCTCGACCCTTCCGCCATCGCCGCGGCAAGGCTCGCCGACTGCTCCGCGGGAAGGCCGAGTTCCTCACCGGCCGCGGCGAGCGCGTCGAGGAAGCGATAGAGGAAGGCGGGAGCGGCGGCGGTGAGGGCGCTCGCGACCGAGAGGAGCTTTTCGTCCTCGAACCAGTCCACCCGGCCAAGCGCCCGCATCAGGCGATCGACCTCGGCCCTCGTGGCTGCGCCGGTCGCCTCGTCGGAGTGAAGCCCGGTCACACCCATGCGCGCGCTGACGGGGAGGTTGGGCATGGCCTTGACGATATTGCGGGTCGCCGGGAACAATCTGCGCAAGGCGGCCATCGGCGTCCCGGCGAGGATCGAGACGAGGAGCGTCTCCCGATCGAGCGCGGGCTCGACGAGCGGAGCGACTTCCGCCAGCTTCTGCGGCTTCACTCCGAGCAGGACCAGGGCGGGAGCCTTGCCCTCCGGAAGCGCGGTGAGAGTCCGGATGCCGGGCGCCGGTTGGCGTCCGCTCGGGCGGACGACGGTGATCAGGCTCGGGTCGGCGCCGGCGGCGAGCCAACCTTCTAGCATCGCTCCGGCCATGTTGCCGCAGCCGATCAGAAGGAGCGGGCCGGGGAGTTGGAATTGGGTCATGGCTCCGTCATTGCGAGGAGCGGAGCGACG
>DASQZF010000183.1:0-19348 GCA_035638835.1 Allosphingosinicella sp.
CCCACCCCTACCCCTCCCTAGAAGGGAGGAGAGTACCATCCTACTTCCCGCCGCTGTTCCGCCCGCCGGTGCCGCTGTTCTGGCCGGTGTCGTTCTGCTGCTTCTTGTCGCCGCCGACATCGTCCTTGCCGCCTTTGTTGAAATCGCCCTTTTTCTTGTGATCGCTCATGATCGTTCTCCTTCGGGAGGCAACAACCAAGGAAGCAGCGTTCGTTTCCCGCCCAACGTCACCCCTCCCTGTTTAGGGAGGGGCTAGGGGTGGGTAAGCGCTGAGCGGGCTCGACGCCCGCGAAACGCTGTTCTTGAGCCTAAAGGAGGCCGCTTCGCCCCCATCGAGGGGGCTGCGCGGCTACCCACCCCCGCCCCCTCCCTTGCAGGGAGGGGAGTTTACCTGGTCACGCCGCCCGTCCCTCGATCGCTTTCTGCCGCCGCCGCTGGACGGAGGAGCCAAGCCCGATCGCCTCGCGATATTTCGCGACCGTGCGCCGGGCGATGTCGAAGCCTTTCGCTCGGAGCAGTTCAACCAATTGATCGTCCGACAGGATCGCGCCTGCGCTTTCCGCAGCGATGAGCGCGCGGATGTGGCTCTTCACCGCTTCCGCCGACACCGCATCGCCGCCGTCCGACGACTGGATGCCGCTGGTGAAGAAATATTTGAGTTCGAACAGCCCCCGGTCGCACGACAGATACTTGTTCGAGGTCACCCGGCTCACGGTAGATTCGTGCATGCCGATCGCTTCCGCGACCTGGCGCAGGGTCAGCGGGCGGAGCTGCGAGACGCCGTGGCGGAAGAAGCCGTCCTGCTGCTTCACGATCTCGGTGCACACCTTGACGATGGTCCGGGCGCGCTGGTCGAGGGCCTTCATCAGCCAGTTGGCGCTTGCGAGGCATTCGCTCAGCCAGGCCTTGGAGCGGCGGTCGGCGCCCCCGGTCAGCTCGGCATAATAGCGGCGGTTGACGAGGAGGCGCGGAAGAGTCGCCGAATTGAGCTCGATCGCCCAGCCGAAGCCGCGGCGGGCGACGAACACGTCGGGCACCGCGGCTTCGACCCGATTGCCGCCGGCGAACCGGCAGCCGGGCTTGGGATCGTAGGCGCGAAGCTCGCGCACCATGTCGCCGAGATCCTCGTCGTCGACTCCGCAGATCCGCTTCAAGGCGGAGAAATTGCCCTTGGCGAGATAGTCGAGATTGTCGATCAGCCGAGCCATGGCCGGGTCGTAGCGGTCCGCTTCCCTGGCCTGGAGGGCGAGGCATTCGGCGAGGCTTCGGGCGGCGATTCCGGTCGGGTCGAAGGTCTGGACGACGGCGAGGATCCGCTCGACCTCGGCCAGCGGCACGCCCAGCCGGCCGGCGAGGTCGAGGGTCGAGGCGAGCAGGTAGCCGGTCTCGTCGATCTGCTCGATTATCTGGCCGGCGATGACGAGATCCGGCCCCGAAAGGCGCTCGCCGGCCTGGGCAAGGAGGTGGCCGTGAAGGGAGACCTCGTCGGACGCGAAGCTGTCGAAATCCGTGCCCTCGCCCTCATAGCCGCCGCCGCCGGACAGCCCTTCCATTCCGAGGCCGCCGTCCAGCGCCCGGTCGGACGCGCTGTCCTGATGGAGATTCTCGTCGTTGACGTCGAGGTCGAGCGGAGCGTCGCCCGAGCCGAAATCGTCCGCCGAGGGCGGTTCTGGGATCTCGGCGGGGGCCTCGGCCGCCGGGACTTCCTCGCCGGCCCCGGCCTCCAGCAGCGGATTGCGCTCGATCTCCTCGGCGATGAAGCTTTCGACCTCGAGGTTGGACAGCGCCAGAAGCCGGATCGCCTGTTGGAGCTGGGGCGTCATCACCAGCGACTGGCTCTGGCGAAGGTCGAGGCGGGGGGCGAGCGACATCAGCCGCGCCCTCCGCCGTCATTGCGAGCGTAGCGAAGCAATCCAGCCCGGGAGGAACGCCGCAACTGGATTGCTTCGTCGCTTCGCTCCTCGCAATGACGAGGGTCCCCCACCATCGCTAAAGCTCGAAGCTCTCGCCGAGATAGAGGCGGCGGACCTCGGGATCGGCGACCAGCTCCTGCGGGCTTCCGGCGAAGAGCACCTGGCCGTCGTAGATGATGCAGGCGCGGTCGACGATCTCGAGGGTTTCGCGGACGTTGTGATCGGTGATCAGAACCCCGATGTCGCGCTTCTTCAGCTCGATGACGAGGTCGCGAATGTCGGAGATGGAGATCGGGTCGATCCCGGCGAAAGGCTCGTCGAGGAGCATGATCGACGGGGTGGCGGCAAGCGCCCGGGCGATCTCGCAGCGCCGCCGCTCGCCGCCGGACAGGGCCATTGCCGGAGCGTCTCGAAGATGGGCGATGTGGAACTCGCCGAGCAATTGCTCTAGCCGCTCACGCCGGACCGACTTGTCGCGCTCGGACACTTCGAGGACGGCCATGATGTTCTGGGCGACGGTGAGGCCCCGGAAGATTGAGGTCTCCTGCGGCAGGTAGCCGAGGCCCAGGACGGCGCGGCGGTACATGGGCAGGCCGGTAATGTCCTGGCCGTCGAGGAGGATCCGGCCGTTGTCGGGCTTCACCAGGCCCATCACGGAGTAGAAGCAGGTAGTCTTGCCGGCGCCGTTGGGGCCGAGAAGCCCGACCACCTCGCCCCGGTCGACATGGAGCGAGACGTCCTTCAGCACCCGCTTGCGGTCGTAGGACTTGGCGAGGCTGACGACGGAGAGGCCGCGCGCCAGCTCGGCGAACACCTCGGCCTCGCGGGCTCGGGGAAGGGCGGCGGCTTCGTTCATTACGGCGGCAGGCTTAAGCCATGCGGGTTAACGGGTAAACTGGCAGGCTTCGTGCATTGGGTGAAAAAGCGGCCGGACGCTCCCCGCCGCTGCATATTCCCCTCCCTAAGGGAGAGGCTAGGGGTGGGTAGGCGAGCGCAGCATAGGGAGGGAGCGGGCGGCACTGCCGGACTTGGCCAGGGACTGCGTGATCGAGATGCTCCGTGACGATCCCATCGGACCATTCGCTCACGATGCGTTGCGCACGACCGAGGAAGCTCTCCGTTTGTAGCCCCCGAAATAGAATGACCCTGGCCTCGTCCGGCCGGCGCCCCGCCTTCAGGAGAGCACCCAGTCCGTCGCCGGGCGTAATCCATTCTGGCGGCTCCGCAGCTCGCTTTGCCGCCATCGCCTGTCGTTCCCCGGCCAGACTGACGACATTCGAGGCTCCGGCGAGGTAATCGCTCCATGCCGCCATCAGCTTACGCCGCTGCTCGAGGAACTTCGTGCGCTTGTAGGCGGCCTCGACCTTGTTCGGCAGGGTGTGAGCCAAAGCCGCCTCGGCATAGGGCATGGCGGCAAACCCATCGCTGCGCCGAAGCTGCTTGATTCGCTTCATCAGGGAATTGATCGCGTTCCTCGGCGTCTCGGGGAACGTCAACGACCCGCCGCGAACGGCGGCGGAGCCTTCCACAGAGGGAATTGGACTGATTTTCGGATGAGGGCGAACGCCGGCGAATACTGGCTCTGGCGGAGACGGAGGGATTCGAACCCTCGGTAGGAGTAATCCCCCTACGGCGGTTTAGCAAACCGCTGGTTTCAGCCACTCACCCACGTCTCCGGCGCGGCAAGCGACGGCCTATATAGGCGGGAATGGAATCGTTCAACCGAGCCGTTGAGGAAGATTCGCTGCCCTTGCACGGCCCGGAGCGGCGCGGTAGCCGGGTGGGATGGAGGTCGTGGGCAGCTACGAGGAGGACGGCTTCGCGCGCCTCGAGGGGCTGGTCGAGCGCCGGGTGGCTCAGGCCTTCCTTCACCGGCTCGCGAAGGATCTCGGCCGCAACGTCCTGCCGCTCCGGGGCAAGCAGGCCCATCCCGGGGTCCTGAAGCGGCCGGCGCTCCAGGTTTTCGGCCCCGATTATCCGCCGATGCAGTTCTTCCTCTGGGGCCTCACTCCGCTGATCAGCCGGCTGGTCGGCCGCGAGCTTCTTCCCACCTACGATTATTTCCGGGTCTACCGGGCCGGGGACGTCTGCCGGGTCCATTCCGACCGCGAGGCCTGCGAGCACAGCCTTTCGCTCACCCTGGACTATAGCGACGGCAAGGCCTGGGACCTGGAGATAGGAAGCCGGAACCTTCCGGGCCGCCAGAAGCGCCTGACCGAGGGTTTCGAGGACGAGAGCTTCGCCTCGATAGCGACGGAGCCGGGCGACGCGGTGCTCTACCGGGGCATCCATCGCCGCCACGGGCGTACGACCCCGAATCCCAATCGATGGTCCGCGCATCTCTTCCTCCACTGGGTCGAGGCTGACGGAGAGCATCGCGACCAGGCGTTCCAGGGTCTCGACCCCGAGGCCGGCAGGGTCAATTTCGGCTGACCCAGGTTGGCTTCCCGCCAATTGGGCGCTAGTCGCCGAGCATGCTCAGCCTCAGCTTCGTCCGCGAGAACCGGGAGATCGTCGAAAAGGCGGTTCGCGAGAAGAACGTCGCACTGGACCTCGACCGGCTGCTCGATCTCGACGGCGAGGTTCGCGGCCTCAAGACCCGGATCGACGAGCTGCGCAGGCAGCGCAACGAGATCAGCGCGGGCTTCAAGACCGCCGACCCGTCCGAGCGGCCGGCGCTCGGCGCCAAGGCGAAGGCGTTCGGCGCCGAGGCGTCCGAGGCCGAGTCGGCGCTCGGCGAGTGCGGCGCGGAGCTCGATGCGCTTATGCTCCGGCTTCCCAACA
This sequence comes from Allosphingosinicella sp., assembly GCA_035638835.1. Taxonomy (GTDB): domain Bacteria; phylum Pseudomonadota; class Alphaproteobacteria; order Sphingomonadales; family Sphingomonadaceae; genus Allosphingosinicella. The sequence goes on from DASQZF010000183.1 coordinate 4,698, forward strand.
TCCCTTGGGAGGGCGCTCCGGTCGGGCCCGACGAAAGCTCCAACCAGGTCGTCCGGACCGAAGGCGAGCCCCCGAGCTTCGGCTTCGAGCCGCGCGACCATGTCGCCCTGGTCGAGATGAACGACTGGGCGGACCTGTCGAGGATCACCCAGGTCGCCGGCTCGCGCATGTACGCCCTGAAGGGGCGGCTCGCCTTGCTCGAGCAGGCGCTGATGTTCTGGGCCCAGCAGATCATCGCCGAGGACGGCTTCACCCTGATGACCGTTCCTGCCCTGGCCAGGCCGCAGGCCTTCGTCGCGACCGGGCATTTCCCCGGTCACGAGGAGGAGGCCTATGAGATGCCCAAGGACGGGCTCTATCTCGCCGGAACCGGCGAGATCGCTTTGACCTCGCTCCATTCGGGCGAGATACTCGAGGCGGCGCAGCTTCCGATCCTCTACGCCGGCTATTCGCCCTGCTTCCGACGGGAAGCGGGAAGCGCCGGCCGGGACGTCCGCGGGCTGCTTCGGGTCCATCAATTCTACAAGCTCGAGCAATATGTCATCTGCGCCGACGACGAGGAGGAATCGGCGCGCTGGCACGCCCGGCTTCTCGCCAATGCCGAGAAGCTGCTCCAGGGCCTCGAAATCCCCTACCAGGTCGTCGAGACCTCGACCGGGGACATGGGCCTCGGCAAGTTCCGGATGAACGACATCGAGAGCTGGGTCCCGTCGCTCGGCAAATATCGCGAGACGCACAGCTGCTCGACCCTGCACGACTGGCAGGCGCGCCGGGCGAACCTCAGGTGGAGGGACCAGGAGCGCAAGGTGCGCTTCGTCCACACCCTCAACAACACCGCGCTCGCAAGCCCGCGGATCCTCGTCCCTTTGCTCGAGAACCATCAGGAAGCGGACGGAAGGGTGCGGCTTCCGAAAGCGCTCCGGGGCCTGATGGGCGGCGAATATCTCTGACGAGGGACGGCCGCCGCTCAGGCTCCTGATCCGCGAGGGACTGGCCCTCGGCTCGCGCTTCTGGCGCGGATTCGGCCGGCTCGGCGAGCGCGGTCCGGCCGACGGACCGCCGCTGATGGTGGTGCCCGGCTTCCTCGCCACCGACCGGACGACGCTCGGCCTCCAGCGCGCGCTTGCCGGCGCAGGCTATCGGGCCGCCGGCTGGGGCCTTGGATTCAATCGCGGCGCCTCCCGGGACATCCTCGAACGGGTCGCGGCCCGGGTCGAGGCGCACGGGCGGGGACGGCCGGTCATCCTGGTCGGCTGGAGCCTCGGCGGGATCATCGCCCGGGAGGTGGCCAAGGCGAGGCCCGATCTGGTCGACAAGGTGGTGACCATGGGGACGCCCTTCTCGGGGGATCCGCATTGGACGAATGCGTGGCGGCTTTACGAGCTTGTCGCCGGGCACAAGGTCGATTCCCCTCCGATCGAGACGCGCCTGGCCGAGAAGCCGCCCGTTCCGACCCTGGCCATCTGGTCGCGGCGCGACGGAGTCATCGCACCCGCCTGCGCTCGAGGCAGAGCCGGGGAGAGCGACCGGCAGCTGGAGCTCGATTGCGGCCATATGGACTTCGGGGTTTCCGCCCGGATCTACCCCCGGATCATCGCGGCCATCGCCGACCTGGACCGTGGATAGGGCCCTCCTTTCCGACACTTGATTTGCTAGGCTCTCCGGCGGGGGGACGACATGCGCTATATTCTCGCTCCGGAATGGAGCCATCTGGGCCTCGCGACCGCGGCCGCCTTCGTCCTGGGCTGGCTGATCTGCTGGGCCATGGACAGGCTTTTCCTGAAAAGGCTGGTCGACGATCGAATCGCCGGCATCGCCCTGAGCTGCGGCCTCGCCTTCGTCCTGATCATGGCGGTGGCGTCGGTCGCACTGACCTGGTTCGTCCGGTCGCAGCCCTACATCGCCGGCCGGCCGATCGTCGTCCCGCCGCTTCCCTACGCCCTCAGCCTCATCCTGGGCCTGGCCGCCGTCGGAGTGATCCGGACGATCCTCTACGGCCGCGACTACGAGGCAGGCGACGGGGAGCTCGTCTTCGACCCCGACATTCACGATCTGGCCCAATATGACGAGGAAGTGATCGCCTGGGACGAGAGGAACCGGAACAGGAACTATTTCCAGCGGCATTGGGCGGGGCATTTGTCGCTCCCCGTTTCCTACTGGGTGAACGGCGCCATCCTCTCCGCACTGATCCTCGCGGCCGTCGAATATCTGGCCGGCCGGATGGCGGAAGGCGGCGGCTCGCTTCGGGGGATCGCGATCGTCGCGCTCGCCTATCTGGGCGTGTCCGCAATCCTTTGGGTGTGGAGCTCCGTGGGGATCTGTCGGTCGGCCTACTGGCACCACCGGCGCGGCGGGACCCATGGCTGGGGCCTCGCCGCGCGCACCGCGGTCGTGCTCAGCCTGATCGTCACGCTGTTCCGCTCCGGGGACCTGGCTCTGCAGGCGACGGAATTGGGGACCCTCGCCCGGGGACGGGATTCGATCGGGGAGGTCGCCCGGATGACCGTCTCCGGGGACGGACGGCAGCTGCTCGTCGACGGCAATCTCGCCGCCGGAGCGGCGGAGCGGTTCGAAGCCCTGCTGGACCGGAGCCCCGCCGTCCGGGAGGTGGTACTGAGCTCGCCCGGCGGCCGGATGCTTGAAGCGGAAAGGATGGCCGCGCTGATCCGGGACAGGAATCTCGATTCGCGCGTGGCCGGCCAGTGCATGTCGGCCTGCACCAGCCTTCTGCTCGCCGGCCGGATCCGGACCGCCCCCGAATCGGCGAGGATCGGCTTCCACCAGCCCAGCTTCCCGGGCGTCAGCGCTTACGCCCTGGGCGACGCCATCGACAGGACTCGCGCCGAATATCTCGCCGCCGGGGTCGAGGAGCGGTTCGTCGGGCGGGCCCTGGCCACTCCCGCGCAGAGCATGTGGTTCCCGACTCCCGAAGAGCTGGTCGAAGCGAAGGTCCTGACCGGCTCCGACCGGTTCGTCGCCGGGGCGGGCGGCGGGCGGCGGCGCGAGACCTTGGTCGAGATGCGCCTCCGTCGCCAGATGGAGGCGGCCGCGCGCCGGATCAACGCCAGGGGGCCGGTGCGGCTGGACGCGCTCACGACCCTGGAAGGCGCCTCCGCCTCCGGCCCGACGCTCACCCAGCATTACCGGGTGAAGACCGAGGGCGTGGACATCGCGGGCAGCCGGGCCGGTCTCGAGCGAAGCTTCCGGCAGGAGATCTGCTCGGACGCGGAGAGCGCGCTCACGGTTCGCGAAGGGGGGCGGTTCGTCCTGTCATACAAGGACGAAAGGGGCAGGGCGGTCTTCGACGTCGTCGTCGGGAAGTGCGGTTAGAGCGCTCGGGTGTCGGATTGACCCATCTCCGTTCGGGCTGAGCTTGTCGAAGCCCTCTCTTTCCCTTTGTAAAACAAGAAGGAAAGGCCCCCTTCGGCTGCCGCCTGCGGCGGCCGGCTCAGGACAGGCTTCGACAGGCTCAGGGCGAACGGTTGAAGCGATTCAACCTATTCCCACAGCGCTCTAGAGCATGATCACTTCGGGTCGAGTTGCTCCGTCATTGCGATCGAAGCGAAGCTCCAGCGGGCCTCGGAGACCGGCTGGATTGCCGCGTCGCTCCGCTCCTCGCAATGACGGGTCCGTCACGTTGGGGAGGATAAAAACGGCGCAGCCACTTCGTCGGGCACCCGCAGCGGCCGGCCGGTCGACTTGTCGAGGATCGCCCAGGTGGTCCGGGCCTTGACCCGGGGCTTGCCGTCGGCGCCGCTGAACTCGACGTGACGGTCGAAGCGGGCGCCCCGGGGCGGCTCGCCGACCCAGGTCCGGCCGATCACCGTCTCGCCGGGCAGTACGGCGCGCAGATAGTCGATTTCGTGCCGAACGACGACCCAGACGTAGGAATCGACATGGGCGGGATCGGCGGCGAACCGCCAATGCCCGGTCGCCATGTCCTGGATCCAGCGCACCCACACCGCATTGTTGACATGGCCCAGCTCGTCGATGTCTCCCGAACCGGCGGTGATCGTGATTTCGAAGACGGGCCGGCTCAAGGCCTGAGGCTCAGGCGAGCGACTGGAGGAGGCGGACGAACCGCGGTGCATGGACTTCGAGCGAGTAACGCTCCTCGATCCGGCGCCGCCCGGAATCGCCGAAGGTCCGGCGAATCGCCGGATCGTCGATCAGGCGCAGCAGCGCGTCGCGCCACTCCTCCGGGCTGGTGGCGAGGAAGCCGTTCTCCCCGGGGGTGACGATCTCGGTGTTGACGCCCACCGGCGAGGCGACGACCGGCAGCCCGCAGGCCATGTACTGGACCAGCTTGTAGCCGCATTTGCCGCGTGCCCAGATGTCGTCCGGCAGCGGCATCACGCCAATGTCCATCGCCCGGACGTCCTCGACCTCGCGCTCCTCGCTCCATTCGATCAGATCGAGGCCCGGAAAGCCCTCCGAACGCGCCTGGGGACCCGCGCCGACGACTCGAACCCTGATCCCGCGGCTCCGGACCAGCTCGCTCAGCAGAGGGAGGATCGGGCGCATATAGGGCCAGGTCGACGGGGAGCCGATCCAGCCGATCGTGATCGGCCGGTCGGAGCTCGGACCGGTGCCGGGACGGCAGACGCCGGTGTTGACGACGGTGGGAAGAAGCAGAGTGTCGGCGGAAAAGCGGGAGACGTAGCTTTCAAGATAGGCATTGCCGCAGCAGCAGGCGGCGGCGCCGCGCAGCAGCGGCTCGATCTTGCGGCCGAGGAGCCGCCGGACCAGGGCATTGGGATGGGCGTCGTACGCGTGAAAGAAGGCGTCGTCGCAATCGTAGACCACCGGCTTGCCGCTTCGGAAGGCGAGCTTCTCCCAGCTGCCCGGAAGATAGGGAAAGAGCTCGGCATAGACCCAGATGACGTCGGCGTCGGTCTGCGCCAGGAGCTGGCTTAGCCGATCGAGGTAGAGGCGCAGGGTCTTGCCGCGAGGATAGGTTCGGCCGCTTCCGACTCCGCGGACATAATCGTCGGGAAGCAGCGGCCGAAAGTCCACCTCGATACCTGCGGCGGCGAGGTGCGGCACATATTGAAGCAGGCGCTGCCGGGTGCTGGCCGCCATCTGGCCGTATTTGGTGAAGGCGACGATCCGCACGCTCAGCGTCCGAGCCGGGCCAGCTCGGCGACCGCGGCCGCCGTCGATTGCCGCCAATGCGGCGCCCGATAGCCGAAGTCCGCGGCGAACCGGCCGCTGTCGAGAACGCTGTTGGCGGGCCGTGCGGCCCGGGTCGGCCAGTCGGCCGTGCCGATCGGATCGACCTTCGCGGTCACAAGCCCGTGGCGAGCGGCTTCCTCGAAGATGGCGGTGGCGAATTCGAACCAGCTCGCCTCGCCCGATCCGCCGAGATGATAGGTGCCGCCCAGCCCGAGACGCGGCCGGCCGCGCCAGGCGGAGACCAGGGCCAGGATCCCATCGGCGAGGTCGTCCGACGCGGTCGGGCTGCCGCGCTGGTCGGCGACGACGTTGAGCGAGTCGCGCTGGACCGCCGCTGCGAGCATCGTCTTCAGGAAGTTGCGGCCATGGGCGCCGTAGACCCAGGCGGTTCGAAGGACGATATGGTCCGGATTGGCCTTCGCCACCTCGAGCTCGCCTTCCAGCTTGGACCGGCCGTAGACTCCGAGCGGGCGGGTGGGAGCGGTCTCCGCATAGGCGCCCTCGCCGGTGCCGTCGAAGACGTAATCGGTCGAGACCTGGATGATCCGCGCTCCGGCGCGGCTCGCCGCCGAGGCCACCTCGCCGGCGCCCGCGCCGTTGACCCGGAACGCCCGATCCGGCTCGTCCTCGGCCTGGTCGACGGCCGTATAGGCCGCGGTGTTGATCACCACGTCGGGAGCCGCCGAGGCGATCGCCGCGGCGATCGAATCCGGCCGCTCGAGATCGAGATCGGGCCTTCCGACCGTCTCGAGGGAGAGGCCGGGAAAGGCGGCGCCGCGCTCGGCGAGGCTTCGAGCGAGCTGACCTTCGCGGCCCGTGACCAGGACCCGCATCAGCCGGCCCCGAGCCTCGCTCCGGAATATTTGCCGTCCCGGATGGGGCGCCACCACCAGTCGTTGCCGAGATACCAGTCGATCGTCTTGGCGATCCCGCTCTCGAAGCTCTCCCGTGACTCCCATCCCAGCTCGCGCTCGATCTTGGAAGGATCGATGGCGTAGCGCCGGTCGTGCCCGGGCCGGTCGGTGACGAAGGCGATCAGCGAGCGCCGGTCCCGGCCGCCGGCGAGCGGCTGGCGGGCGTCGAGGAGGTCGCAGATGGTCTCCACGACGTTCAGGTTGGTTCGCTCGGCCCGGCCCCCGACATTGTAGCTCTCGCCGACCGCGCCCCGGGTCGCGATCAGCTCGAGCGCCCTGACATGGTCCTCGACGTGGAGCCAGTCCCGGATATTCTCCCCCTTGCCGTAGACGGGCAGGGTCTTGCCCTCGAGGGCGTTGAGGATGACCAGCGGGATCAGCTTCTCCGGGAAGTGATAGGGCCCGTAATTGTTCGAGCAGTTGGAGAGGACGACCGGAAGGCCGTAGGTCTCGTGCCAGGCCCGGACGAGATGGTCCGACGCCGCCTTCGAGGCCGAATAAGGGGAGGAAGGCGCATAGGGCGTCTCCTCGGTGAACACGCCCTCGTCGAGCGGCAGGTCGCCGAAGACTTCGTCGGTGGAGACGTGGTGGAAGCGGAACCGGGCCTTGCGGTCGTCGGCAAGGCCGCGCCAATGTTCGAGCGCCGCGTTGAGGAGGCGGAAGGTGCCGACGATGTTGGTGTCGATGAAGGCCTCCGGGCCGTCGATCGAGCGGTCGACATGGCTCTCCGCGGCCAGGTGCATGACGATGTTGATCGACTCGCTCGAAAGGAGTTCGCGAACCGCCGCCTGGTCGCCTATGTCGCCCTGGACGAAGTGGTAATCGGGCGAGTCGCCGATTTCCCTCAGGGATTCGAGGTTGCCGGCGTAGGTCAGCTTGTCGAGGTTGACGACCCGGTAGCGTCCGCTGCCGACGAGGTGGCGGCAGAGCGCGGAGCCGATGAAACCGGCGCCGCCCGTCACCAGGATGTTGAGGCGCTCGCTCACCGTGCCACTCCGTAAAGTCCGCCCTCGCTGGCGGGGCCTTCGTCGGCGCGCCTGCGGAGGAACGTGGCGTAATCCGATTTGCCGAGCCGCTCCGCGGCGGCGCGAAGCTGGTCGGAGTCGAGCCAGCCATAATCGAAGGCGATCTCCTCCGGGGACATGACCTTGATCCCCTGGCGGTGCTCCATGGTCCTGACGAACGAGGCGGCTTCGTGGAGGCTGTCGTGGGTTCCGGTGTCGAGCCACGCATAGCCGCGGCCGAGGCGTACCACGTTGAGCTCCCCGAGATCGAGATAGGCCTGGTTGACGTCCGTGATCTCGAGCTCGCCGCGATGGGAAGGCTTCACCTTCGCGGCAATGTCGAGAACCCTGTTGTCGTAGAAATAGAGGCCGGTAACCGCCCAATTGGAGGTGGGCTCGGACGGCTTCTCGACGATCTCGACGGCCCGCATCGTCTCGGGGTCGAAGGTGACGACCCCGTAACGTTGCGGATCCTCGACATGATAAGCAAAGACGGTCGCACCGGTTTCCCGAGCCGCGACTTCGCGGCAAAGCGCGGCAAGCCCGCTGCCGAAGAAGATGTTGTCGCCCAGGATCAGTGCGGCCGGATCGCCGCCGACGAATTCGCGGCCGATCAGGAAGGCCTCCGCGAGGCCGTTGGGCTGGGCCTGCTCGGCGTAGGACAAGGCGATCCCGAAGGCGCTCCCGTCGCCGAGAAGGTCGCGGAAGCTGGGCAGGTCGCGCGGCGTGGAGATGATCAATATCTCGCGTATCCCCGCCAGCATCAACGTGGCGAGGGGATAATAGATCATCGGCTTGTCGTAGACCGGCAGCAGCTGCTTGGAGACGGAGAGGGTGGCCGGGTAAAGGCGGGTGCCGCTGCCTCCGGCGAGGATTATGCCTTTCAAGCGAGGGCTCCTCTCAGGGCGTGGGTATCGGTCATCTCGATCGTCTCTTTCATTCGGAAGGCTGCTGCGACGGCGCGCGCGCCATGCTCGCCGCCACCGCCCAAGCGGAGGCTTCCAACTCCCGCCGGCTGTGTGTATGCGCTCTAGCGGCGGCAATGCCGCGAATCCAGCCGCATAGGCGCACCCGGATTGCGCCAGCGGCGCCTTCTGATCAATTCGAACGGAGAGTGGCTCGGGAATGACGGTTACGAATCAGCGTACGCCAGAGGCGCCGCCGGCCGTCTCGGTTCTGATACCGGCCTACAACGTTGCCGAATATCTCGATAAATCAGTCGCCTCCGCCCTGAGCCAGGATGTCGACGTCGAGGTCCTCGTCGTCGACGATTGCTCGACCGATGGCGGCGCCACTCTCGAGGCGATCCGAAGGCTCGAGGCCGATCCGCGGGTGCGCGGCTTTTCCCTGCCGGTCAACGGCGGTCCGAGCGCCGCCCGCAACAAGGCGCTCGAGGAGGCCCGCGGCGAGTGGATCGCCTTCCTGGATGCCGACGACTGGTTCGGTCCGGGCCGGCTGTCCTACATGCTGAAGGTGGCGAAGGACGCCGACGCGGACGCGGTTACCGACGACCTTTTTCTGATCCAGGAGGGAGCCGCCAAGCCCTGGGCCACGATCTATGAGATTGCCGGCTGGAAGCAGTCGGAGGAGGGGCAATTGCTCTCAGCGGCGGAATTGTGCCGACAGAAATGGATTCTCCAGCCCATGTTCCGAACGGCCTGGGTTCGCGAGCACGACCTGCGCTTCAACACGATTCGGCGTTCAGGCGAGGAAGATTTCGAATTCTACATGGACGCCATGATACGCGGCGTGAAATGGGTGACGGCCAAGGAGCCGCATTATTTCTATCTGTCGCGGCCGGGGCAGCTGACCAGCAGCCGCCGGATCGGCGACGGCCTGATCGCTTCCGCCGAGGACATGGGGCGGGATCCGCGGATCCGGGACAATGCCGAGCTGTCCGAGGCCTTCGCCGGAAGGCTCGAACATATTCGAACGTCGCAATGGGTCGGCCTGTTCGCCGACGCGGTGCGCGGAGGGCACTGGCTTCGCGCCGGCGCCATGGTGGCCCGGTCGCCGCTGCGGCTCCTCGACGCGGCCGCCGCCTACCGGTTGAGACGGCGGGTCGGCAAGATGTTGTTGCGTGGCGGGAGCGCGTCGGCATGACCGCTACGCCGCTTCTCTCTCAATAGAAGGTATCCCATGCGAATCTTGATTACCGGATCCAGCGGCCAGATCGGCACCAACCTCGCCTTGAAGCTGATCGAGGACGGACATGAGGTGTTCGGCGTCGACAAGCGCCTCAACACCTGGGTCGGCGACGCCTTTCCCTACATCCTCCAGGATCTGAGCGGCCATTATCCGGCTCATCCCGGCGGCATCGGCGGAGTGAATTATCCGGAGGTCGACCTCGTCGTCCACCTCGCCGCCCATGCCAAGGTGCACCAGCTGGTGAAGTTCCCGCATGGCGCGCTCGAGAACATCACGATGACGTACAACGTCCTCGAATTCTGTCGGCAGCGGAATACGCCGATCGTCTTCTCGAGCAGCCGTGAAGTCTATGGCGACATCCACCGCTTCGAGACGGAGGAGGACAACGCCGATTTCGCCTACACGGAGAGCCCTTACTCGGCCAGCAAGATCGCCGGGGAAGCGCTCGTCTACTCCTACGCCCGCTGCTACGATCTGCCCTATCTCGTCTTCCGTTTCAGCAACGTCTACGGACGCTTCGACAACGATATCGAGCGGATGGAACGAGTGATCCCGCTGTTCCTCCGCAAGATTTCCAACGACGAAGACATCGTCGTCTACGGGCCGGAGAAGGTGCTCGATTTCACTTATGTGGACGATTGCGTCGACGGGGTGAGCCGCGGCATCTATGCCCTCGCCGCCGGCAAGGTGTCCAAGCAGACGATCAACCTGGCCTTCGGTCAGGGCAACAGCCTGATCCGGATGGCCGAGCTGATCGGCGACGCGTGCGGCATGAAACCGAAAATGACGGTCGAGCCCGCCTTGGTCGGCGAGGTCACCCGCTATGTCGCCGACATCCGCAAGGCTCAGGAGCTGCTCGGCTACCAGCCCAAGGTGTCGCTCGAGGAAGGCATAAGGCGGACGGTGGAGTGGAACCGCGAATGGGCCGCCCGCGAGCAGGACGCGGTCCGCGTTGGTGGTACTGCCGCCTTCGCATGAGCGGGCTGGCTCGGTTCGGACGGGGGATGAAGCTGTGAGCCTGGTCGGCCTCATCGGCATAATGATCTCGATCGCTGGCTTCCGTTTCGCGCGAGTGTTCGACGCCCGGTCGCGGATGGTGCTGTTCGTGCTCCTTCTGCTGTCGCATGTCGGCGCGTCGGTCGCCTATTATCTCTATTCGCAGCAGTTCGGTGGGGATGTCGCTCTATATTACAACGATCCGCTCGGCATCTACGGCGTCGCAAGCGGCCTCAGCACCGTCTTCGTCGTCAATTTCGTCCAGTTCCTGAAGGAGTATCTGGGCGGAAGCTTCATCGATTACTTCCTGCTCTTCCAGGCCATGGGCTTTTGGGGAATCCTGTTCGTCCTCAGGACATTCGACGACATTCACGAGGAGCTCGGGCTGCCGACCTTCAACCGGCTCTATTTGCTGCTCTTCCTGCCCGGCCTCCACTTCTGGACGAGCGCGATCGGCAAGGACGCTCCGATCTTCCTCGGGGTTGCGATGTGCACCTGGGCCGCCTTCCAGATCCAGCGGCGCTATCTGGCTTTCGCCGCCGGGCTGGTGATCTCGCTTCTGGTGAGGCCGCACATCACGCTGATCGCCCTGGTCGCGCTCGCTGCGACCCTCCTCTTCGGCCGCAATACCTCGATCCTCGCCCGGGCCGGGCTGATGGTGGTCGTGCTGGGCGGGATCGGTTCGGTCGCCGGGCTCGTCCAGGAGAGCTTCCAGGGCCTCAACATCTCGAACACGGATTCGGTGACCGAATTCCTCGAGGCCAAATCGACCGTGTCCGAGGAATCCGGCGGCGACCTCAACATCGTCAACGCGTCGTTCCCGGTGAAGCTGATCAGCCTCCTGTTCAGGCCCTTCTTCGTCGATGCGACCGGAGTGCTCGGCTACATCGCCTCGCTCGAGAACGTGGTCCTGCTGCTGGTGGTCGGAAGCCTGGTGTGGCATTTCCGGATCGCCCTGGCGGTTGCCCGCGCGGCGCTGTTCGCCCGCTTCTCCTTCTTCTTCTTCGTCATGCTCACCCTGCTGCTCGCCATGGTGAACTACAATGTCGGCCTCGGCCTCAGGCAGAAGATGATGATGATGCCGGCCCTCCTCGTCTTCTTCGTGGCGATGCTTGCCGTCCGGACGGTCCGAAAGGCTATGGTTTACGACCCGCGCGCCACGGCCTATTCGGGCGCCCCGCCCGCGGCGCAGGGCTATCGCCGGGTTTAGGGATTGCGCCGCTTTTCGAAGGCGCGAAAGGTCTGGAACATCATGCTGAACTTGAAAGACACGGCTGAAGCGGCCGCTCCGGCGCAGGACCTGCGGCAGGGCCCCGACGAGCATTGGCCCTTCTATGCCGAGGACGAGATCGAGGCCGTCGCCCAGGTTTTGCGGTCCGGCCGGGTCAACCAGTGGACCGGCGGCGAGGTCTTCGCCTTCCAGGATTCGCTCGCCCGAACCTTCGGAGGGGATCATTGCATCGCGCTGGCCAACGGCTCGCTCGCGCTCGAGCTCCCGCTTCGGATCTTCGGGATCGGGCCGGGCGACGAGGTGGTGGTGACCCCGCGCACCTTCGTCGCCTCCGCGACCTGCGTCATGCTGCTCGGAGCGACCCCGGTCTTCGCCGATATCGATCCCGACAGCGGCAACATCACTGCCGAAAGCATCGAGGCGGTCCTGACCGAACGGACCCGGGCGATCATCCCGGTTCACCTCGGCGGCTGGCCGTGCGACATGCCCGCGATCATGGCGCTCGCCGAGCGCCATGGGCTGCTCGTCATCGAGGATTGCGCCCAGTCGCACGGCGCGGAGATCGACGGCCGCCCCGCCGGAAGCTTCGGCCACTCGGCCGCGCTTTCCTTCTGCCAGGACAAGATCATCACCACCGGCGGCGAGGGCGGAGCGGTCCTCTTCAAGGACGAGGCCGCGTGGGAGCAGGCCTGGAGCTTCAAGGACCATGGCAAGAACCGCCGCAAGGTCGAGACCCCCCCGGCGGCTCCCGGCTTTCGCTGGCTCCACGACAGCGTCGGCACCAACTGGCGGCTGACCGGGCCGCAGGCGGCGATCGGCCTGAAGCAGCTCGAGAAGCTTCCCGAGTGGCACCGGGCCCGAACCCGCAACGCCGCCATCTGGGCCGATGCCCTGGCCGGCCTTCCGGGCCTTCGAGTTCCGATGCCGGAGCCGCGCTTCCGCCACGCTTATTACCGGTTCAACTTCTACCTGGAGCCCGGCGCCGAGGGCGCCCGGGAGGCGCTTCTGGCGCGGGCCGGGGAAGCGGGGCTCCGGCTGTTCAGCGGTTCCTGCTCGGAAGTCTATCTGGAGGAGGCGTTCCGCGAACTTCCGCGCCCCGATTTGCCCAACGCCCGGGCGATGACCAGGAGCAGCCTCGCGGTCGAGATCCACCCCAATATCCGGCCCGAGCGGCTTCGACTGCGCGCCGAGAAGCTTTCCGAGCTGATCAGGGCGGTGGTGGGTTAAGCTTCCAGCAAGCGCCATTTTGGTCTAAGGACCGCCATTCCCATGATATTCCAGCTTGTCAGACGAGTGTCCTCGGCGGACCGTGCGCAGAAGCGCCTGATCCTGGTGGCGTACGACGTCGTCGCGATGATGTTCGCCCTGGTGGCGGCCTTCTCGGCGCGCCTCGGCGCGCTTTATCTGCCGACCGACCCGGTGGTCATGCTGGCCGGCGCGATCTCGATCGTGGTCGGGCTGGTCGGCCTTTTCCAGCTTCGAATCTACCATATCGTGCTCCGCTTCTTCGATCTCGGAACGGTCAGCCGGATCCTGTTCGGAGCCGCGCTCGCCGCGACCGCCTGGGTCATCCTCGTCTATCTCATGCGCGCCTCGATGATGGTCGACGGGATCCGGATCCTGGTGCCGCGATCGGTCGGCTTCATCTATGGCGGCTTCCTGTTCGTCCTCCTGTTCATGGGCCGCTACGCGATGGCGGCGCTGGTGATCGGGGCCGATCAAAAGCATCCGATCAATCGCGCCGGCCGCCGCAGCATCATCATATACGGCGCCAATTCGGCCGGGATCAGCCTCGCCGAATCGGTCCGCCGCGACCGGCACTTCCGCCTTAGCGCCTTCGTCGACGACGATCCGGCGCTGAAGGGCCAGATCATCGCCGGCGCCCAGATCCACCCGCCCGGAGCGCTGGCGGGACTGGTCGACGACAATAATGTGAGCGAGGTCTTTCTCGCCATGCCCAAGGCGACCCGTTCGCAGCGCCTGAGCGCCATCGAGCGATTGAACAAGCTCAACGTCCAGGTGATGACCGTCCCGGCGCCGGAAGAGATCGTCTCCGGCCGCTTCACGGTGAGCGACGTCCGCCCGATCGACGTCAACGACCTGCTCCGCCGCGATCCGGTCGAGCCGCTCAGCGATCTCATCAAGGAGGCGGTGGACGGGCAGACCATCCTCATCACCGGGGCCGGAGGCTCGATCGGGTCGGAAATCTGCCGCCAGATCGCTCGCGGCCGTCCGGCCAAGCTCGTCCTTCTCGATCACAGCGAGTTCGCGCTCTACACGATCGAGCAGCAGCTGCTCGAGCTGCTCAAGGGGCGCGATCCCGGGGAGCGCCCCGAAGTGGTCCCGATCGTCGGCTCGATGCTGAACGAGCTTCTCGTCCGCGACATCATCCGGATGCACGGCGTCGAGACCATCTATCACGCCGCGGCCTACAAGCACGTCCCACTGCTCGAGCATAACGAAGTGGTCGGGGTCGAGAACAATGTGATCGGCACCTGGGTGCTCGCCCGGGCCGCGTTCGATGCCAAGCTCACCCGCTTCACGATGATCTCGACCGACAAGGCGGTTCGTCCGGAAAGCGTGATGGGGGCGAGCAAGCGGGTCGCCGAGCTCGTCATCCAGGCCCTTGCCGAGCAGGGCGAGACCCGGTTCGGCATCGTCCGCTTCGGCAACGTGCTCGACAGCTCGGGCTCGGTGGTCCAGACCTTCCGGGAGCAGATCCGCCGGGGCGGCCCGGTCACCGTCACCCATCCCGAAGTCACCCGCTTCTTCATGTCCATCCCGGAGGCGACCCAGCTCGTCCTCCAGGCCAGCGCCATGGCCCGGCACGGCGAGGTGTTCGTGCTCGACATGGGCGAGCCGATCCGGATCGCCGAGCTTGCGCGCAACATGATCTCGCTTTCGGGGATGACCGTCCAGGAGGAGGACAATCCGGCCGGGGACATCGAGATCGCCTATGTCGGTCTGCGGCCCGGCGAGAAACTGTACGAGGAATTGTTCGTCGGCGAAGGCGCGCTGGACACCGCCCATCCCCGGATCAAGATGGCCAAGGAGCGCTTCATCTCCTTCGCCGAGCTTCGCCCCCATGTCGACCGCCTTCGGGCCGCGATCTTCGCCGGCGATTCAGCGGCGGTCCGCGAGAAGCTGCAGGAGCTGATCGCCCCCGACCAGGGCGAACTGGAG
>DASQZF010000184.1:0-2454 GCA_035638835.1 Allosphingosinicella sp.
TGCCTCGGGCGCCGCTGAGCAGGACCCGAAGGCCCCGGTCCCGGGCCTGATCCAGGATCCTGTGCATCCAGACTCCGTTGCACAGATTGAGGACCGGCCGCTCGTAGACGAAGAACAACCGGTCGAGATCCGCGAAGGGGGAGCCGCCGTTGCGCACCAGCACATGGTCCATATTGGGGTACATCGCGGCGACCTCGGCCGCATAAGGGCCCTCGTCGGCGAAGGCGTTCCTGACCTCGCTGGAATCATAGCCCGCGCGCGGCACCGCGGTGAAGGCCGTGACCCGGCCCCCGGCCGAGGCCGTCAGCCGGGCTGCGGTCGCTGCGACCGCGCTGCTGTCCAGCCCGCCGCTCAGATGGGCGGCGACCCCGCTTTCCGCCCCTCGAAGGCGGTCGGCGACAGCTCGGTCGAACTGCTCGCGAAGCGCCTCGGCATAGTCTTCGGTACCCTTGAGCCGGAGCGGCTCGAGCGGGGGCCGCCACCAGCGGGTCGAGCTCAGGCCGTCGCGGGTCACGGCGAGGATCTCGCCCGCGCGCACCTTGTCGATCCCCTGGAAGAAGGTCTCGGACCCGTCCTCGGGAATGAGAGCGAGGAAGCCCGCCACCGCCTCGCGGTCGGGGGCGCTCGGAATCTCGGGCAAGGCGTGAAGGCCCTTGGGCATCGAGGCGAAGGCGAAGAAGCCGTCCCGCCGGGCGTAATGGAGCGGCCTGTGCCCCAGGAAGTCGCGGGCCAGAAGCAGGCGCCGGCGCCTCGAATCCCAGAAGGCGAAGGCGAAATCGCCCTGGAGGCGTTCGACCGCGGCCTCGTCCCACCGCTCGATCGCCCGAAGGATGATCGCCGGGTCGGCCAGCCCCCGGCCCTCCGCCGCCGGTATGGCCAGCGCCTCGCAAAGCTCCTCGCGATTGTCGAGCCGCGAATCGGCGACCAGCAGGGTCGAGCCTCCGCCCCCCGACGCCACCCTCTGCTTGCGGCGATCCTCCGCGGTGAGTCCGAACAATCGCTGGCCTAGCGCGATTCCCCCGTCGCTCGCGACGGCCGGAGGCTGCGGGCCGTAAATCTGCTGGGACTTGAGCATCCGCTCGCACCAGGCGGCGGGATCGGGACGATATTCGAGGCTCCAATAGCCCGCGATCGCGGTCATGCAGGCCGTATTTCGACCAGACCGTCGGCTGCAAGCTCGTCCAGAAGCGCCTTGAGCTGGGCTTCGCACGTCGGCCGGTCGACGTCGAACTCGCGCATCAGCTCCTCGGTCATCTCGGACAGGAGCCGGGGCTGCTCGATCATCGTCCAGATCCGGGTGGCCGTGCCGTTGAAGCCGTAGCAGGTGCCCTTGTCGATATGGAGCGCGACCAGCTCGCCGTCGACCTCGGTCTCGATCATCTCGCCGCGCCGCTCAACCCGCAGATCCTGAACCACCATATTCTCCATGTTCATCTCGCGGCCCCCTTACCGGCGGAGCGGGCCGGCGCGCAAGTTCGCCCCGGATCCGTTTCCGCGGGGAGCCCGCCGGAGGCCGGCCGGGTCGTCGTCCGGATATCGGATCGGCATATTTGGAACCGGAGACTGTTTGACAGCTCAGGCCGTTGCCGATATCGACGGACCTTCGGATTTAGTTACAGGGTGATACCATGACCGTTGCGCGTGAAAATCAGGATATGACGATCGAAGCGAGCACCCTGCGCGAGTGGATTCGTCCTTCCGTCCAGCAGCTTGCCGCGGGCAGCGCCGAGGATCAGGCCGGTCCCGACTTCGACGGAATCACCAACCCCTCCTGATCGATCCGATCGATTCGCCGGTTCGAAATGACCGCCGCCTGACCCGCGGCGGCATTTCTGCGTCCGCCGCCCTCTCCCCGAGTGCCGCTTCTCGTCCTTGGCTGATCGGCAACGCGCCAAGCCGGGCTAATCCCGACCCTCTAGAGCGCTCGAGTATCGGATTGACCCACTCCGTTCGGGCTGAGCTTGTCGAAGCCCTCTCTTTCCCTTTGTAAAACAAGAAGGAAGGCCCTTCGACAGGCTCAGGGCGAACGGTCGTAGCGATTCAACCTATTCCACAGCGCTCTAGTCGTCGCCCAGCTTCGCGGCGCTTTCGAAGGCGAGACTGCGGCGGCCTGAAAAAATCCTCCTCTGCATTTGCAGGGGAGGGGGACCACCCGAAGGGTGGTGGAGGGGCCTCGGCTGAGTCGGAAGAACCCCTCCACCAGGCTGCGCCGAAGGCGCAGTTTATCCTGAGCGCCGCCGCAGGCGGCGTCGAAGGGCCTGTCCCCCTCCCCGCGAAATCGCGGGGAGGAATTGGATCGACTGTTCTTAAAGGATGAAGTCGCTGCTCGTGATCGGGTCCGGCGGGCTGATCACCAGCACCACCTCGAAGTCGGATACCCCGTCGCCGTTCGTGTCGCCCTGGACCAGCCAGATCGGCCCGCCCAGCGAGATGTTCTCGAAGCGAAGCTCGCCG
>DASQZF010000185.1:0-30162 GCA_035638835.1 Allosphingosinicella sp.
GCATGGCTGGAAGGGCGTCTTCCTGGTCTCCGCCGAAGCGGTTAGAGCCAGGGTGTTGCAACCACTTCAAGGAGGAGGATGGACCCGTGGCTGAGGTTCAAGCCGGGCCGGAAGCCCGGTCGAGCGGTGGGTCGCCCTCCGGCCCCTCCCGCAAAATCTTCTCCATCTTCTTCCCCCGGGCCAGCTCGTCCACCAGCTTGTCGAGATAGCGTATCTCCCGCATCAGCGGCTCCTCGACGGCCTCCACCCGAACCCCGCAGACCAGGCCCGTGATCGCGCTTCTCGCCGAGTTCATCCGCGGCGCCTTCGCGAAAAAGGTCTCGAAGTCGGTGCCCGCTTCGAGCTCGGCCGCCAGCGCGTCCGCGCCATAGCCGGTCAGCCACTCGATGATCTCGTCCACCTCCGCCTTCGTCCGCCCCTTCTTCTCCGCCTTGGCGACATAATGCGGGTACACGCTGGCGAAGCTCGTCGTGTAGATTCGGTGTTTGGCCACGATCTTCCGCTCAGGTTTGATGGGGGATGAGCGACCCTAGGCGAAATATGCGGAGGCCTTCAATCCACCCCTGCCCGCTTCAGCCCCCTCACGCCGCGGTAAAGC
Organism: Allosphingosinicella sp.; assembly: GCA_035638835.1. Lineage (GTDB taxonomy): Bacteria > Pseudomonadota > Alphaproteobacteria > Sphingomonadales > Sphingomonadaceae > Allosphingosinicella. The sequence goes on from DASQZF010000185.1 coordinate 599, forward strand.
AGCTCCACCAGCACCGGAATCATTCCGGGCGCCTCCTCGGTCAAAGCGTCGCGTTCGCGCCTCGGCATCTTCCCGCCACGGTCCACCTCGATCAGTCGGCGGAGGTCGAGCGCGGGGGCGCGCAGGCTCTCGTCCTTATGGGTCAGCAGCGCCTGCCAAGCCGATTCGCAAAGCGCCAAAGCGCGAGCGAACCCGTCGATCCAGGTTTCCCACATGATTTCGCCGCGACGCTCGTCGACGTCGAGGAGCGGCTGATAGGCGAAGTCGCCCCGGAGCAATTCGCCGATGACTTCCGCTTTGCGAGCGACGGCGAGGTCGACCAGCCGGGCGCTGCGTTGCGGATCGCCGGGAAACGCTTCCGCCGCGCCCCCCCAGATCATCGGCAGCCATTCGTCGTTGGCGACGGGCGGGAGCGGAACGATCGCGCCCGCGATCAGCCCGTCGACTCCGCTCAGCAACAGGCCGTCCTCCTCCCAGGGCAGGTCGAGGAGCAATCGGTCCAGTTCATCGAGCGGATCGGGCATGGGACTTCTCTGAAGGTCGGTCGGAGGCCGTCCTACATTTCCCGCCTGCGCGCCTCAATGATAGCGCAGCGATTTCCGAGCGCCCCGCCCGCGGGGCGGCTACTCCTCCAATCCACCCCGGCCGATCCGGTACGGGCCGTCGCGGACCGGCATGGGCTCGCCCTTCCAGCTCAGCCGGATCAGCCCCTCGGCCGCCATCAGGTCGACCGCGGCGTGAACGGCCGGCATCTCGCCGCGCCATTCCGGCTCGCCGGCAGCCGCGGCCAGGGCGCGCGCCACTTCGCTCGGGCAGATCGTCGAATCCGGAGCACGCCGGGCAAGCAGCGCCAGAGTCGCCGCGCGCGCACCGCCTTCGATCCCGTCTTCGAGCCGAGCCATCGGAACCACATGCTCGAAATCACCCCTTCGGGCGATAGCTTTCGGCCCTCGCCCGCCGCATGATCGCCGCCTCGAAACCGCCGGGAGACCCGCCATGCCGCTCGCCGATGCCCGTCCGATAGCCATGATCGCCACTGCGGACCGCAAAGCCGCGGAGCCCTTCTACGCCGATACGCTCGGCCTCACCCGCAAGGGCCACGACGGTTTCGCCGCTTTGTTCGACCTCGCCGGAGTGACTCTCCGGCTGACCGAAGTTCCGGGCTACGCCGCCCCGCCGACTCCGGTGCTCGGCTGGGAAGTTCGGGACCTCGAGGACACGGTGGCGGCGCTGGCCGCCAGGGGGGTGACGATGAACGTCTACGAAGGGCTGGGCCAGGACGAACGCGGCATCTGGACCGCTCCCGACGGGAGCTGCAAGGTGGCCTTCTTTCACGATCCCGACGGCAACGGCCTTAGCCTCACCCAGACGTTATAGGGTCGGGGCCCCGGTCCGGTTTGCATTATCGTTCTGCTTATGTCCTAATCCGGCCATGGGGAACCTGCCGACACCGCCACCGGGGTTCACACCGGTGCCCGTGCGCGCCCGCCGCGATGGTTGGACGCCGGAGCGGCAGTTCGCTTACATCGTCGCTCTCGCCGCGCACGGCCATGCCGGGCGGGCCCGGGCGGTCGGAATGACCGAGCGGAACGCCTGCCGCCTCCGCCGCCGTCCCGGCGCGGCCCAGTTCAATCGGCTTTGCGAAGCCGCTTCGCTGTTCGCCAAGCGGCGTCACGTCGACGAGCGCCTGGCTCGGCTCCGCGCTCGCGGCCGAGGAAGTCTTCCGCTTCAAGGGAAGCCGAAACTTGAGAAGCTTATGAACCTTTCGCCGAAACATCCGCGCTCATCCGGCGCTCGAAACATTCTCCGCGACGGCGGCCTCGCTCCCGAGACCGCTCGCTCGACGACCGCGTCGAGCCGGCGCCCCACTTCGCTCTTCCAGCCGGGCATTGCGGTGACCCGGTCCCTCGCTCATGTCGCTCTCGTCGTTCGCGACTATGACGAGGCGATCGCCTGGTTCGTCGGGAAGCTCGGCTTCGCGCTGGTGGAGGACAGCTGCCAGCCCGAGCAGGACCAGCGCTGGGTGCTGGTCGCGCCGCCCGGAGCGCCGGCGGGCTCGACCTCGATCCTCCTGGCGCGCGCAGATCGGCATCGGCCGAGTCGCTCAGCTCGACGGGAATCATTCGCCCCCGCGCCGCGCCCGGCCGTCCGCGACGATGTCCGTGATGCTGCGCTTGCCGATCCCGGACTTGCGTCCCTCGTCGATCGTCGCCTGCAGCCGCCCGCGCTCAGGCCGCCGATCGCGGATCGGCCGTTGGCAAGCGCTCCACGCTTCGCGATTGATCCGATTCCGACTTTAATTAACTACGTAGTTACAACAGGTTCCCTCCATGCTGGAACCGAATCGCCGCTGCCGGGTTTCTGTAGGGTTAACAGCTCATTTACCTTTCTTAGCTGTTCGAAAGGCGAAAATTGGGGTTCGTCCGCGCGTTGCAACCCGCGTTGCTTCTCTGCTCTCTCGGCAGGCGTTCAACACGCGCCTTTGGCCGCCCCCGCCTTAGTCCAGTCCCTTCCACGACGTTCGAGCCCCAGGCTTGACGCCGCATCCGTTATCCAGGGTCGCGGCGCCGGTTCCGTCACGCCCCCGTTCACATAAAAACTAATCCAGGGAGATTTTGTCGATGTGCAATTATTGCGCAATGAAGGGCCTTCGGTCCCCCACCGCCTCCAGTGAGGAAACCGTCGCCCATTTCGGCGCGAGCGGCACTCTGGCGAACGTCGCCGCTGCCAGCGCCGGGGAGCTCGCTTCCTACGACATCCAGTCGCTTCAGCTGTCGGCGGCGAAGCTGGGCAATGCCTTCACGGTGCCCGACGGAATCGGCGACGTTAAGCCGCCGTCGATCCTCCCCGCCTTCCTGATCACCACCGACAACGTCCCCGACGCGCCCGACACTGCGGGCAGCAGCAACCCGGTGCTCACCGTCACCGGCCCGGGAGTCACGACCCCGATCGTCTCGACGATCGACACGATCGGCGATCAGGATTTCTACAAGGTCACCCTGACCGCCGGGACCACCTACGAGCTGGGAATGTATTCCTATAACGGCGGGCCGAACGCCGCCGGAGTCACCGACCCCTATATGGAGCTCTACGGGGCCGACGGCACGACCCTGGTGGTGAGCGCCGACGGCGGCGCCAACACGCCCTATAACCAGACCAATTCGGGCTTCGACGTCCTTCTCACCTACACTCCGACGGTGAGCGGCACCTATTACGTCAACGCCCGCGCCTTCTCGAACTCCCCGCTGACCCCGACCGGGGATTCCGTCGGCGATTACCAGCTCTTCGTCAGGCAGCAGGATCCCAACGATCCCACGGTATACCGGCCCTATTACCAGCCGGAGGAGCCGCTCTACGCGCTCGATTGGGGGAGCCAGGTCAACAGGGTCAACGTCTCGTCCCGCAACCCGGACGGCAACGAAGGCACCCGCTCGACCTCGGCGAACGGCGCCGATCCGACAGGCAACACCCAGGGCACTCCGGTCTATTCGACCCTGCTCGACATCCCGGCCCTCGCCGCGGCGCAGGGCAAGGACATCAGCGGCAAGAACGTCATCACCATCTATTTCGCCAAGCAGGGCGACGTCATCACCTCGCTCGAGGATCCGTCCAGCCCCGGCCTTCCGCCGGCGACCCTGGCGGTTCGCGACGCGCAGGATTTCGAAATCAACGCGGTGATGGTCGCGCTCGGCGAGTTCGAGAAGGTGGCGGACGTCGTCTATCTCGTCGTTAACGATAGGGCCCATGCCGACTTCACCTATGCCAGCTATCAGGGAACCCCGGGGCCGGGCGTGTCTCTGCTCGGCTCTATGAGCCCGCCGGACGAGCCCGACGAGGGCCTCGCCCAGTTCAATTCCGGCGATGCGAGGTGGAACGCGCTCAACCTGCAGCAGGGCGGCTTCTCCTTCGTCACGCTGATCCACGAATTCGGCCACGGCCATGGCATGGCCCATCCGCACGACAATGGCGGCAAGTCCGGTATCATGAACGGAGTCCAGCCGGAAGGCGCGGGCGTCGCCGACTATACGACGGGCGACTACGACCTCAACCAGGGCGTCTTCACGATGATGTCCTACGAGGACGGATGGCAGAAGTCGCCCTACGGCAACGCGCCGACCAACGTCGGCTACGGCTATCTCGGCGGGCTGATGGCGTTCGACATCGCCGTCATCCAGGATAAATATGGAGTCAACGAGGAGCATGCGACCGGCAACGACGTCTATACACTGAAGGACGTCAATGCGGCCGGCACCTTCTATTATTCGATCTGGGACGGCGGCGGCACCGACTCCATCGTCTATGGCGGCTCGAAGGACGCCAATATCGACCTTCGCCAGGCGACCCTCAAATATGAGGTCGGAGGCGGCGGCTTCGTCTCCTACGCCACCGGCATCTACGGCGGCTTCACCGTCGCCAACGGGGTCACGATCGAGAATGCGTCGGGCGGCAGCGGCAACGACAAGCTGACCGGCAACCACGCCGACAACATTCTCGAGGGCAATGACGGCAACGACCAGATCTATCTGTGGTTCGGCGGAGGCAACGACACCGCGCTCGCCGGCGCCGGCGCCGACAATATCTTCTTCGGCGGCGGGCTGGACTCCGCGGACGTCGTCCGAGGCGGAGAGGGCACGGACACTCTGGTGCTACAGGGCGCCTACGGTGCCCTCACGTTGACGGCGAACGTCACCGAGATCGAGAATATCTCGCTGCTCGCGGGCTCCAACACGAACTTCGGCGAGTCCGGCGAAAACCGCTACGATTACGTCGTCACCACGCACGACTCGAATTTCGCCCCGGGCCTTCAGGCTCGAATCAACGGCTCGGCCCTGCTCGAAGGCGAGGACTTCACCTTCGATGGCTCCGCCGAGACGGATGCCCGGTTCGTCGTCTACGGCGGCCGCGGCAAGGACACTCTGACCGGCGGCCAGGGCAACGACATCTTCTTCCTTGCGGAGGAGCGGTTCGCGACCGGCGATACGGTGAACGGCGGAGCCGGCTATGACGGCATGTTCCTCCGCGGGAACTACTCGATCGACTTCAACGCGCCCGGCTATACCGGGCTGTTCACCAACATCGAGAATCTGACCCTGACCTCAGCCACCGACGAGCGCTATGCGCGCGGCGGAGGGACCGAGTTCGACTACAATATCATCTTGTCGGACGCGGTCGTGAAGCCGGGCGAGACCCTCACCGTCTCGGGTACCCTGCTCATGGCCGGCGAGACGATGATCCTCGACGGCAGCCAGGAATCGGACGGTCTCCTCAAGCTGTTCGGCGGCAAGGCGAGCGACGTGCTGAAGGGCGGCGGCCAGGCCGATCTCATCCACGGCAATCTCGGCGCCGATCAGCTCACCGGCAATGGCGGGGCGGACACCTTCCTCTACCAGTCGACGGCAGAGTCGGCGGCCGGTTCGATGGACCAGATCCTCGACTTCGCCGCCGGGACGGACAAGATCGATCTCAACAAGATCGACGCCGATTCGAACGTTGCGGGCAACCAGGCTTTCACCTGGATCGGCTCCAATGCGTTCAGCGGATCGGCCGGGCAGCTTCGGGCCTATCAGGACGGCTCGAACTGGTTCGTGGAAGGCGACACCAATGGCGACAGCGTGGCCGACCTGATCATCCAGCTCAATGTCAACGGCGGGCCGCTGACCCAGGCGGACTTCCTGCCGTAACCGGGCGCCGGCCCACTACTCCCTCTCCCGCTTTTCGCGGGAGAGGGATCTAGAGCGCTCGGGTGTCGGATTGACCCATCTCCGTTCGGGCTGAGCTTGTCGAAGCCCTCTCTTTGCCTTTGTAAAACAAGAAGGAAAGCCCCCTTCGGCTGCCGCCTGCGGCGGCCGGCTCAGGACAGGCTTCGACAGGCTCAGGGCGAACGGTTGTAGCGATTCAACCTATTCCCACAGCGCTCTAAGCGACGGCTGGCTCCCGAGTCGTTTCCGCGGGCGGGCAGGCCAGCAGATGCTTCTGAACCTTGCCTGCCGCGGTTCGGGGGAAATCCTCGACATATTCGAAGCTCGCCGGCACCTTATAGGGCGCCAGGCGTGAGCGGCAGAAGGCCGCAAGCTCGGCGACGGCCGGGCGCGGACGGCCCTCCGCCAGCCGGACGAAGGCGCATCCGATCTCGCCCCAGCGCGGATCGGGAGCGGCGACGACCACGGCCTCGGCCACCGCCGGATGGCCGGCGAGGACATTCTCGACCTCGGCCGGATAGACGTTTTCGCCGCCCGAAATGAACATCTCCTTGCGCCGTCCCGCCACCCAATAGAAACCGTCCTGGTCGCGGCGGGCGAGATCGCCCGATCTCAGCCAGCCGTCGGCGGTGAAGGCGGAGCGGGTCGCCTCCTCGTCGTTCCAATAGCCCGGGGTCACGGCCGGGCCGGCGAATTGCAGGTCGCCGACCGCTCCGTCGGGCGCCTCGCGGCCGTCCTCGCCGACGATCCGCACCGAAACCAGGAGCTGCGGCTTTCCGACCGAGCCGATCCGGTCCCACGAATCGGCTGGGGCGGCCAGGAAGGCGGTCGGTCCGGTCTCGGTCATCCCCATTCCGTTGCAGACCCTGAGCCCGAGGTCGCGGCAGCGGCGGGCGAGCGAGTCGGGAAGCGGCGCGCCACCGCAGCTCCAGTGCCGGACATGGCCGAGCGGCGCCGAGCCGAAGCGGGGATGGTCGACCAGCGCCTGGTAGACGGTCGGAACTGCGAAGAAAGTGTCGACCCGGCGGGCCTCGAGCAGATCGACGACCGAATCGGCTTCGAAGCCGGGAAGGAGGAGGACCCGCCCCCCCTGGAGAAGGGTCGGCAAGGCGTGGAGGTTGATCCCGGCGGTGTGGAAATGTGGGAGGAAGCTCAGGGTGGTGTCGGATGCGCCGAGGCCGATGGCCGTGCCGATATTGACCAGGTTCGCGAGCGCCATTCCGTAGGTGTAGACGACCCCCTTCGGCCGCCCCGTCGTTCCCGAAGTATAGAGCAGGTACCAGATCCCGTCGGCCGGCCAGCGCCTCCCCCGCCGGGCGGGCACGGAGGACTCGACCAGCGCGTCATATTCGCCGTCCAGGTCGATCGCGGGCGGCGGCGAGGCGAGGCGGCGGACGACGGCGACGTCCTCGCCGCCATGGAGAAGCAGAAGCGGGGCGCAATGGGCGAGCAGCGGATCGAGTTCGGCGGGGGGCATCCGCCAGTTCAGCGGCACCAGGATCGCTCCCAGCCGGGCGCAGGCGAACAGGGCCTCGAAAAAGGCCGGGCGGTTGCGGCAGAGGATCGCGACCCGGTCGCCTTCGCCGACGCCGCGCGCCTCGAGCAGGGCTGCAACGCGGGCGGCGCGCTCGTCGAGCGCCGCATAGGTCAGGCTTCGGCCGGTCGCGAGCTCCTCGAGCGCGACCGAGTCCGGAGTGAGCTCGGCGCGGCGGGCGATCAGATCGGGAAGGTTGGCGGAAGTCACCTTTTCCGGAGCCCCTCGGAGACCAGCTCGATGGCGATGTCGGCGACCTCGGCGGGGCTCAGATCCTCGTCCCACAGGCCGTAGCGCATTCCGAGGAAGACGCTCATGCCGATCAGAGCCCAGCCCCGGGCCTCGTCCTCGCGAGCGCCGTGCCCGCCGTCGGCGATCTCGGCGCGCTCGCGCGCGTTGGCGAGGTTGCGGCGATAGGCGTCGGCGAAGCTCAGATAATGCGCCCGGTAGACGTCGTGAGCGACGAACTGAGCCTCTTCGATGATCCGATACAGCTCGGGATGCTTGCGGGTGAAGGCGATGAACGCCTCGAGCCCGATCCGCTCGGCCGCGAGCCGGTCCGGTGCGCCCTTGACCGCCTCGGCGACATGGGCGCGGGTCGCCCGGCTCATGTCGAGGACGAGTGCCCGGAACACTTCCTCCTTGCTCTCGAAATAGGTGTAGAAGGTGCCCAGCGCCACGCCTGCTCGGCGGGTGATCCCGGTGATCGCCGCCTCGTGGAAGCCGCGCTCGCCGAACTCGGCCGCGGCGGCCTCGATCAGCCGCCGGAGAGTCTTGCGCCCGCGCTCGGTGCGCGGCTCCTTGTCGCCAGTGGCGGCCGTCGTTGCCATAGCCTCTCCCCACGGCGGAAGTTGAACCGCTTTTCAGTTTTGCGCAAGCGGGCGCGGGCGCCCCCACTCCGTCACCCTGAACTCGTTTCAGGGTCCGGCTCTCCACCGCGAGGCGGTTCGACCCTGGATGCTGAAACAAGTTCAGCATGACGAAGGTAAGCTAATCGGCCGCGGAGCGCTCCCTTCCCGGCAACGGCAGCAGGTCGTGACGGATGCTGACGAAACGGGCGGCCAGGCGGATTTCGGCCAGGAAGAATGTGAGGCCGACGATGAGCAGGACCATGGCGACGATGAACAGCACCGCGATCACCCTGGCGAAGGGGATCTGGGCGAGATCGGCGACGAACAATATCGCGACCACCAGGCAGACGAACAGCGCGCTCGCGGTGCAGGCGGTGATCGCCAGGTTCACGATCCGCATCCGGCGGATGATGATGAGCAGCTCCTCGCTGGCCCTTTCCCGGGTGGATTCGTCGAACGAGACGAAATCCCGCTCGAGGCCGCGGCCGCGGTCGACGATCCGGGCGAGGCGCTGGGCGAGCACGTTGAGGATGCCCGCGATCCCGGCGAGCAGGAAGACGGGCGCGATCGCCAGCTGGATGAGATGGGCGATGGTCGAGACTGGAATGGCCTGGTCCATGCCCCAGTCACACGCCCCCCGCCTGCGAGTGTCAAGGCTCCGTCCGGGAAGCCGGGGCCAGGCATTCGGTGATGGCCACTCTTCGCTTGGAGATGCACGGCGGCTGCGGCGTCTTTGCCAGTTGGGCTTATTGAGCTAGGATGCACGCGTTCAAACAGAGGGGGTCGACATGCTCACCATCTTTGTCGCGGCGTTCCTGGCTGCGCCCACCAAGGCGGAGATCGATCAGCTCGACCGGTCCATGGAGGCCTATCAGACCTGCCTGATCACCACCGCTCGCACGCTTCAAGCCCGAGACTCAAAGCTCAACCCCGAGCGAGCGGTTGCCGCTGCCGCACCCGCTTGCGATCCGCAAGCCTCGAAGATGGTCGCGATAGCGAAGGCGCAATACAGCCAGCGAGACTCGAACGGCAATGTCCTCAGAAGTGTGCCGATCGACTCGATCCTCGCCGATCTGAAGAGCGCCGCCATCATGCGCTACCGTGCCTCCAGCTACATCTGGGACAGCCGCAGTCAGGTCTGGTCGACCGCGAAGTGAGGTGACGGCGGGCCGAAACGGATGGGCGGCGACCATGCGGTGGAAATGCAGATTCGGCCGATCCGCCTCATCGACCAACGTCTGTCGCGTCCGGTTCGTCGCGGCTGGAATCCGGCGGTGATGCTTTGAGCCGAGGCCTGCCTTCCGCCCCTCGCGGAGGTTTCTGACCGGCGACCGGCCCGAAAGCGCTTCCCTCCCCCTCCCCGCCGCCGCTATGGCGCGCCGACCATGTCCCCCGCCTCCACCCGTTCGCGCTCGCGTTCCGCCGCCCGCCTCGCCGCCGTCCAGGCGCTCTACCAGCGCGAGATGGAGCAGACCCCGGTCCCCAAGCTCCTCCACGAATTTCATCATCACCGGCTCGGGGCGACGATCGAGGGGATCGAATATGCCGACGCCGAAGTCGACTTTTTCGACGATCTGGTGAGCGGGGTAGCCGCCCGCCAGGCGGAGCTGGACTCCGCCATCGCCGCCCGGCTGACCCCGGACTGGCCGCTCGCCCGTCTCGACCGGCCGATGCGCCAGATCCTCCGCGCCGGCGCCTACGAGCTGGCCGCCCGGATCGACGTCCCGACCGGGAGCATCATCTCCGAATATGTCGACGTGGCCAAGGCCTTCTATGGCCAAAAGGAAGCGGGCTTCGTCAACGGAATCCTCGATGCGGTGGCGAAGGACGTTCGCAGCTAGGGCTTCTCAGGCCGGTTCCCCTTTCACGAAATCGACGAAGGCGCGCATCGGCGCCGTCAGATGGCGCCGGCTCGGATAATAGAGCCAGGGCCCGGAAAAGCTCGGGGACCAATCCGGAAGCAGCCGTTCAAGCCGCCCGTCCGCGATCAGCGGCTCGATGAGCGCGTCGAAGCCGTGGACGACGCCCAGGCCCGCCACCGCCGCGGCAAGCTCCATGTCCACGCTGGTGGAGAGCAAAGGCCCCGGCGGCGCGATCTTGATCTCCTCGCCGTCCCGCTCGAACTCCCATACGGCGGTGACCCCGCTGGGGAAGAGGTGGCGGATGGCGGCATGGCCGAGCAGGTCGCTCGGATGGCCCGGCCGGCCCCGAGCCTCCAGATAGGCCGGAGCCGCGGCAGTGACGTAGCTTTGCCGGCGCGGTCCCAGCGGTATTGCGATCATGTCCTGCTCGAGCCGCTCGTCATAGCGTACTCCGGCGTCGAAGCCGGCGGCAAAGACGTCGACGAAGTTGTCCTCCGCCACCACTTCCAGCCTGATTCCGGGGAAGGAAGCCAGGAAGCGCGCGGCGATCGGCGGAAGCACGATTCGCGCGACGATCCCCGGCACGTTCAGCCGAAGCGTTCCGGTGGGGCTGTCGCGATAGAGGTTGAGGTCGTCGAGGGCGGAGGAGACTTCGTCGAGCGCCGGCCTGAGCCGGGCAAGCAGCCCAAGCCCCGCCTCGGTCGCCGTCACGCTTCGGGTGGTCCGGTTGAGCAGACGCACTCCGAGGCGCGCCTCCAGCCGCCTCACCGCCTCGCTCAGCGAGGAAGGCGAGACCCCGCGACGGGCGGCGGCGCCGCGAAAGCTGCGGGCTCCGGCCACCGCCGCGAAAGCGTCGAGGTCGGCGAGGTCGGCCTGAACCATTGTACGAATTCCCGAACAGCCTGTGCCGGCAATAACGGATTATCGCACATCATGCCTAGCGCCATATCGCTTCCGGGCGCCGGGACCTTTCCCGGGCGCGAAGGAGAAGCGACATGGAACAGCGTCAACTCGGGACCACCGGCCCCGTCGTCTCCGCCCTCGGCCTCGGCACGATGGGCATGTCCTCGGGAATGTACGGGGACGCCGACCGGGCGGAAGGGATCGCTACGATCCACGAGGCGCTGGAGCGCGGGATCGGCCTGATCGACACGGGCGACTTCTACGGTGCCGGCGACAACGAGCTTCTCGTCGGCGAGGCTCTAAAGGGCCGCCGCGACCGGGCCGTGCTCAGCGTCAAGTTCGGGGCCTTGCGCGATCCCGCCGGCGGATGGGGCGGAGTCGACGGCCGTCCCGAGGCGGTGAGGAACTTCCTGGCTTATTCGCTTCGCCGTCTCGGAACCGACCATATCGACGTCTACCGGCTCGCCCGGCTCGACCCGTCGGTGCCGATCGAGGACACGGTCGGAGCGGTCGCCCGGACGGTGGAGGCCGGCTACGTCCGCCATATCGGCCTCAGCGAGGTCGGCGCCGACACCTTGCGCCGGGCGGCGGGCGTCCACCCGATCAGCGACCTGCAGATCGAATATTCGCTGATCTCGCGCGGAATCGAGGACGATGTCCTGCCGGCGGCGCGCGAGCTCGGAATCGGGATCACCGCCTATGGAGTGCTCTCGCGCGGGCTGATCAGCGGCCACTGGAGCGCCGACCGCGGCGGGGCCGGCGATTTCCGTGCGATGAGCCCGCGCTTCCAGGCCGGCAACGTCGAGCACAACCTCGCTCTGGTGGAGCGGCTTCGGGCGATCGCCGCCGCCGAGGGGATGAGCGTGGCCCAGCTCGCCATCGCGTGGGTCCTCGCCCGCGGCGGCGACATCGTTCCGCTGGTCGGCGCCCGCCGCCGCGACCGGCTCGACGAAGCTCTCGGCGCGCTCGACGTCCGGCTCTCCGATGGAGCCTTGAAGGCGATCGAGGCGGAGTTCCCCGAGGGGACCGCTGCGGGCGAGCGTTATCCGGCGGCGCAGATGGCGCATCTCGACAGCGAACGCCGCTAGGCTAAGGCGGGGGGGTGAGCTCGGAACTCCCCTTCATCGACTCGCTTCGGGCGCTGGCCGGCCATGCCGGCGCCCGGGGGCTCCTGGACGACGCCGCGGTCCTCGATATCGGCGGCCGCGCCCTCGTCCTCACCCACGACATGCTGGTCGAGGGCATCCATTACCTCCCCGACGATCCGCCCGGCGACGTCGCCTGGAAGCTGGTCGCGGTGAACCTTTCCGATCTCGCCGCCAAAGGCGCCCGGCCCGTCGGGGTCCTGCTCGGCTACAGCCTCGGCGAGGACGAATGGGACGAGGCCTTCGTCGCCGGACTGCGCACCGTGCTCGCCGCCTTCGCCCTGCCGCTGCTCGGCGGCGACACGGTGCGGGGCGCCGGACCTCGGACGCTCGCGCTCACCGCCATCGGCGAGGCGACCGGTCCGGTCCCTTCCCGCGCCGGCGGCCGGGCCGGCGACCATCTCTGGGTGAGCGGCACGATCGGCGACTCGGGCGCCGGCCTGCGCGGCCTGAAGGGCGAGATCGCCCGCGACGACTCCCTGGTCGAGCGCTACCGCAACCCTCGGCCGCGGCTCGAGGCCGGGCGGAGGCTGGCGCCGCTGGTCGGAGCGATGATGGACGTGTCGGACGGACTTCTGATCGATTCCCGCCGCCTCGCCGGAGCCAGCGGAGTGGCCGTGGAGATCGACCTGGCCTCGGTGCCGCTGTCGCCGGCGTATCTGGCGACACTGGGCGACGGCGGCGAGGCGCTGCTGGCGGCGGCGACGGCGGGCGACGATTACGAGCTGCTGTTCGCCGCCTCCCCCGAGCGAACGGCGCACATCCTCGCGCTTCAGGACGAGCTCGGTCTTCCGCTCAGCCGGATCGGAACCCTGGCCGAAGGAGACGGCCTGCGCCTGACCCGGTCCGGCGAGAAGCTGCCGCTACCGCCGCGCCTCGGCTGGGTACATTGCTGAACTAAGGTTGAATCCTTCCGCCAAGCCCCCTAAAGGGCGCGGCTTATCCGGGCGCGTTCGCGCCGGGGCCGTTGCCCTGCCCGGCTCAGCATCAAAGGGGAAGAATCGAAATGGAAGTCGTGCTCATTGCCATAGCCTGCGGAATACTCGCAGTGCTCTACGGCATTTTTACCAGCCTGCAGGTACTGAAGTCGCCGGCCGGCAATGAGCGCATGGTCGCGGTCGCCACCGCCATCCAGGAAGGCGCCAACGCCTATCTGCGCCGGCAATATATCACGATCGCCGTCGTCGGGGTCGTGGTCGCGGCCCTGGTCTTCCTCTTCCTCGGACCGATCGAGGCCGTCGGCTTCGTCATCGGCGCTTTCCTCTCCGGCGCGGCCGGCTTCATCGGGATGAACATCTCGGTCCGGGCCAACGTCCGCACCGCCGAGGCGGCCCGAACCAGCCTCCAGCGCGGCCTCACCGTCGCTTTCAGGGCCGGCGCGATCACCGGAATGCTGGTGGCGGGCCTGGCGCTGCTCGCCATCGCCGTCTTCTTCTACATTCTCGTCGGTCCGATGGGCTTCACCCCGAACGACCGCCAGGTCATCGACGCCCTCGTCAGCCTCGCCTTCGGCGCTTCGCTCATCTCCATCTTCGCCCGTCTCGGCGGCGGGATCTTCACCAAGGCGGCCGACGTCGGCGCCGATCTCGTCGGCAAGGTCGAGGCCGGAATCCCCGAGGACGATCCCCGCAACCCGGCCGTCATCGCCGACAACGTCGGCGACAATGTCGGCGATTGCGCCGGAATGGCCGCCGATCTCTTCGAGACCTACGTCGTCACCGTCGGCGCCACCATGGTGCTCATCGCCCTGCTCGTGAACGCCGGCCCCGAGCAGATGCTGGCCCTGATGAGCCTTCCGCTGATCATCGGCGGCGTCTGCATCATCACCTCGATCATCGGCACCTATCTCGTCCGCCTGGGCTCCAAGCAGTCGATCATGGGCGCTCTCTACAAGGGCTTCTGGACGACCGCGCTTCTTTCGATCCCCGCCATCTTCTACGTGATGTGGCAGACCCTGGGCGGCGACATGAACGCCGTCATCGGCGGAGCGACCGAAGCGGCGGGCAGCGACGTCGCGACCGACGTCGCCCGGACCGCGGTCGAGGACGGCTTCACCGGAATGGACCTCTTCTGGTGCTCGCTGGTCGGCCTCGCCGTCACCGCGCTGATCGTCTGGATCACCGAATATTATACCGGCACCAACTATCGCCCGGTCCGCTCCATCGCCAAGTCTTCGCAGACCGGCCATGGCACCAACGTCATCCAGGGCCTCGCCATCAGCCTCGAATCGACGGCGCTTCCCACCCTCGTCATCTGCGTCGGGATCATCGTCTCCTACCAGCTGGCCGGCCTCATCGGGATCGCCTTCGCTGCGACCGCGATGCTCGCCCTCGCGGGAATGGTCGTCGCCCTCGACGCCTACGGCCCGGTCACCGACAATGCCGGCGGAATCGCCGAGATGGCCGGGATGGAGGAGGACGTGCGCACCCGCACCGACGCCCTCGACGCGGTCGGCAACACCACCAAGGCGGTGACCAAGGGCTATGCCATCGGCTCGGCCGCCCTCGGCGCCCTGGTGCTGTTCGGCGCCTATACGGAGGACCTCAAGCACTATGCCGGGGAGCTCGGAATCGGCGCCAACGGCATCGATTTCGCCTTGTCCAACCCGTATGTGGTCGTCGGTCTCTTGCTCGGAGCGCTGCTTCCCTATCTGTTCGGGGCGATGGGCATGACCGCCGTCGGCCGCGCCGCCGGCAACGTCGTCCTCGACGTCCGCGAGCAGTTCCGCACCAATCCGGGCATCATGGACGGCACCTCGCGGCCCGATTACGCCCGCACCGTCGATCTCGTCACCAAGGCGGCGATCAAGGAGATGATCATCCCGTCGCTCCTTCCGGTGCTGACCCCGATCGTCGTCTTCTTCGCCATCTCCGCGATCGCCGGGCGCGAGCAGGGCTTCGCGGCCCTGGGCGCCCTGCTCCTGGGCGTCATCGTCTCCGGCCTGTTCGTCGCAATCTCGATGACCTCGGGCGGCGGCGCCTGGGACAATGCCAAGAAGTACATCGAGGACGGCAATTACGGCGGCAAGGGCTCGGAAGCCCATAAGGCCGCGGTGACCGGCGACACGGTCGGCGATCCCTACAAGGATACGGCCGGCCCGGCGGTGAACCCGATGATCAAGATCACCAACATCGTCGCCTTGCTTCTGCTGGCGGCGCTGGCGGGCGGCGGCGCCTGATCGCGCTGTCCTGATCGAACCAAAAAGCCCCGCCCGGAGCGATCCGGGCGGGGCTTTTCTTTACATCCCGGCCCGTCCGCGATTATCCTTTTGCCGCAAGGGGTAAGGGGCGAGGGAAATGAGGATGGCGAGGCTGGCCGCCGCGGCGGCGACGCTGCTTCCTTGTGCGATGGCCTCGGCCCAGCCCGCGTCGGGCCCGATTCCGATCGAGACCCTGGCCCAGGTGCCCTTCTTCTCCGAGCCTGTCATCTCGCCGGACGGCCGGCGCCTCGTCGCCCGGATCAATGGCCAGGGCATCGAGCGGCTGGCGGTCTACGACCTCACCGGGCCCAGGGACGCGGAGCCGAAGATCATTCCCACCCAAGGGACGATCCGCTGGTATGGCTGGGCGGGCAACGACCGGGTGCTCGTGGGCAATACGTTCTTCTCGATCACCTTCCTCACGCTTCCGCTCCAGATGACCCGGCTCACCGGTTACGACCTCAAGACCGGCAAGACCTCCGCTATCCAGGCCGGGAGCGGGATGCTCGGCGACACCGTCGTCTACACTGATCCCGGCGGCCGATTCGTCCTGCTTTCGGCGCAGAAGGACCGCGACGATTCCCCCTCGGTCTGGAGGGTCGATCTCGCCACCGGCGCCTCGGCCGAGATCCAGCCCAAGACCGCCAACATCTGGAGCTGGTTCGTCGATGACGCGGGCAAGGTCCGAGGCGGGATAAGCTACGATGGGGGAAACTGGACCGTCTACCGGCGCGATCCGGATACGGGCGCGTTGAAGCGGGCGGGGTCCGGGAAGGTTTCCGCGGGGCAGGAGTCGGCGGTCGATTCGATCGGATTGCTCGGCGGCGGCGACAGCGGCGTCATCGTGACCAATGAGCGCACCGGACGCTTCGGAGTCTATCGCTACGATCTGGGCGCACGGACGATCGGGGAGCCCATCTTCGAGCATCCGGAGGTCGACGTGACCAAGCCCCAGATCTCGGACGACGGGCGCATTGTGGAAGCGGTCTATTTCGAGGACGATTTGCCGCGCGTCGCCTGGCTCACTCCGGAGCTGAAGCAGCTCCAGGAGCAGATCGATCGCACCTTTCCCGGCAAGGTCAATCGGGTACTCAACCTCAGCCGCGATCGCAACATCGTCCTCGTCTGGTCCGGCTCGGCCGACGATCCGGGGCACCTATTTTGTCTTCGACCGGAAGGCGAAGCGGATGGAGGCTTTCGCTTCGCCGTACGAAGGGCTGAGCGACCGGCAACTCTCGCCCGTGAAGCCGGTCCGCTACCGGGCTCGCGACGGATTGCAGATCCGGGCCTATCTCACCTTGCCGCGCGGCGCCGAGCCCAAGGCGCTGCCGCTCATCCTCCTTCCCCACGGCGGGCCCTTCGTTCGCGACAGCTACCAGTTCGACCCGCTGGTGCAGTTCCTCGCGAGCCGAGGCTATGCCGTGCTCCAGCCGAATTTCCGCGGCTCCACCGGCTTCGGCCGGGACTTCGTCGAGCGCGGCTACGGCCAGTGGGGCGGGAAGATGCAGGACGATCTCGATGACGGCGTGGCCTGGCTGGCGAGCCAGGGTATGGTCGATCCCAGGAGGGTATGCATTGCCGGCCTATCTTATGGGGGCTACGCCGCTTTGTGGGGCGCCATCCGCAATCCCGAAATCTACCGCTGCGCAATCAGCATGGCGGGCGTGTCAGACGTCCGCGCCATGCTGAAATATGACGGGCGCGCCCTCGTCGCGACCCGCTATTCGAAACTGTGGCGCCGAAAGGTGGAAGGCGAGGAAAGGCGCGATCTGGCGGCTGTATCGCCCCTCCAGCAGGCCGCGCGGCTGAACGTGCCGGTGCTGATCGCCCACGGGGAGCGGGACAGCAACGTGCCCGTCGACCAGAGCCGCCAGATGATCGAGGCGCTCAAGAAGCGTGGCGCCCGAGTTCAATCCGCTTTCTATCCGAACTCCGGCCACGGCTTTACCCTGAGCGCGGACTCGGTCGATTTCATGAAGCGGGTCGAGGCGTTTCTGGAGATGCACAATCCGGCCGGCCTGAAGGCGCCCGAGGGCCCGCGGGAGCCGCAGCTCGTCACCAAGCAGATCGGCGGGGCCTATGCGGTCCACGGCCTTCGGAAAAAGCCATCGAAGCCCGGGATGGAGCTGCGCTTCCTGGTCACGGCCGACGGCCGGGTCACCTCGTGCGAGGCGAGCGGCTCGAGCGGGGCGGCCGAAATCGACTCGCGCGCTTGCGAGCTTGCAGAGAGCCAGCTGCAATATCGCCCCGCCCTAGGGCCGGACGGCCGGGCCCGGGAAAGCTGGCTGACCTACAAGATCGCCTTCGACCCGGCGAAAAAGTAAGCGCTCCGCCTGTCCGGAAGCGGACGCGGCGTCGTCCGATTGCGCTCGCCAATTGTCGGTGAAAAATCCCAATATTTGAAACGCTCGGTCGGCCTCTATGCGAAATCGTTTAGGGAAAACGGCGGATTTCTGCGGTTTATTCCGTTTGGCACGCTCCCTGCAAAGTGTCTGGCATGGCCGACGGATCGTCCGGCGGCCGGTTCAGGGAGACTTAAAATGACCTTCAATTTCGCCAGCCTGCAGCATGTCGCGGTTTCCGCCATCGGCGCCATCTTCGCCGCGACCCTCTTCATCACCGCCGCCGTCGGCCCGGCCGGTCAGATCATCTGACCGTCCGGACCCCGGTTCGAAACGCCCTCAATTGCCATTAATCGCGAGAAATCGCCACATCATGAAAGGAAAGGCCATGAACGGCCCTTTCACCCTCGACAAAGCCAATGGCAAGCTGATGGGAGTCTGCGCCGGCCTCGCCGACGCCACCGGAGCCGACGCGACGCTCCTCCGCCTGGCCGCCGTGCTCAGCCTGTTCGTGCTCGGCCCAGTCTCGCTCCTCCTCTATGTCGTCGCGGGCTTCATAGCGCCCGAGCGCCGCTGACGGCGCACTCGGCGCGACGGCGCTGGATGCGGGTGCGAATTGTGCCGAAACGGTCCTAAAACTTTCCCGCGCAACTCAGCCGCCTGCCGACTCCCGATTGTCTTCCAATAGCCTCATTTGGTCCCGTGCGCGTTCCAGGGAGGTGACTGGAGGCGAGATTGGCGCTACCGACCGGATCGGGAGGATCGATCGATGGAAGGTTTGGAGCTTGGCACCGTGGTTTTGGTGTCGTCGCTCGTATTGGGCGCCCTCGCGCTTCCGATAACGGCGGTCGCGATCCATCAGCGCCGGCGCCGCTCTTTCGAGAAGAAGGCGGGCGTTCGGCGCAAGGAAAAAATCCAGCTTTGAGCCCGCAGCGGCGGTGGGAATCGCCCCGGAAATGGTTAACAGCGGGCGCCGCAAATTTTTTTGAGGCTCGGTTCGCCGCCTCTCCCGAACGCCTCGTCGCCGCGGATTTCCGCGCTTTTCGGCCCTCCCGGCGAGGGACGGCGAAGCCCTCCGGAACCTCGTTCATCTTAACGCCATGAAACTCTTCAGACTTGTCGGTCGTTGGGGACCCAAGTGAGTTTAAAGGGAGCCAAAGTAATGGCGACGAGTATCCTTGAAGCGCGTGGCGGCTGCATCATCCCCCAGGCCGACCAGCGCGGCTATCATATCGTGTATCGCGAGCATGAGACCAATTACTGCCCCGGCTGCGGTCGGACGCATTGGTATATCGGCCGGACCTCGGCGGAGTGCGCCTTCTGCACCACCGCGCTTCCGCTCGAGAACGCGCCGATGATCGCCGGCGGCGCCATCGTTCGCACCATCCGTCGCCCGGAATATCGAGGCGATCACGCCTACGCGGCCTGAACGGGCCGGCGGCGCCTTCGGGCTGTCGCCATGGCGCCGGCCTTGCCAGATTATGCGAGGGGCCGGCGCGTAGGTTGACGACAAAAGGGGGCGGCCGGTCGGCCGTCCTCTTTTTGTCGTCCGTCCAACTCCCCTCCCTGGAAGGGAGGGGCTGGGGGTAGGTAGGCGAGCGCAGCGAGACTTCTTCCGACTCGGAGTCGGCCGCCTTCGGCGGACCCACCCCCGGCCCCTCCCTTCCAGGGAGGGGGAGCACGGCTTAGCCCCCCGCCTTCCGGACCGGCACCTGGGCGTTGCAGATGTCGACTCCGCCCGACGGCCGCTGGAAGAAGTCGCCGCCGCGATTGGCGCGTCCAGTCACGAACTGGCTGAAGGCCATGCTCTCGGAGCGCATCGCCTCGTAAGCGGGCCGCTCGGCGGCCGGAATGTCCGCCGCGAGCCGGGCCCGGGCGATCCCGATATGCTGCTTGGGATCCTTGTAGAAGCCGAGCGCCTCGGTGCCCCGGGGACGCGCGGACAGCAGGGCAATTCCATCCACCACCCGGCCGATGACGGCGATGTTGAGGTCGAGATGGCGAGGCGCATGGCCGATGACTGCATAGAGCTCGCCACCCGTGCCCGTATCGGGCGCGAGGTCCCGCCCGACACCCACATAGCCGTAGCAATGGGTGAGCCAGGCCCGGCCCTCCTCCGGATCGTAGCCGACCGGCCAGCCGTTGGCGTGCCCGACCATCGGCGCATAGCTGTCGGGGAAGCCCAATGGCCGCACCTCGAGGCCGGCGAGCGGGCGATGATATTCGTGAGGCGGCCGGCGGACCACCCCGGCCGGAAGCTCGGTCTTGGAATCGCCATTGCCCCACTGGGAGACGTAATTGTCCTGGACCCGGTAGATCGAGGCATTGTCCCACCAGCGCGCCTTGGCGAAGAGCCGGACGTTGGCGACGTGGACCGGAGCGAAATCGGGCGCGAGCTCGATGACGACCCGTCCGCCCTCCTTCAGGTCGATGACGAGCAGGCTGGACGGATCGACGGCTCGCCAGGCCTCGGCCGGCGCCTCCTGGACCACCTTGTTCGGATCCGGAGCGTCGACCACCGGCGCGGGCCGCCAGAAGGAATAGCGGGCATTGGCCGCGGGCTCCTCGTCGGGCTTCCCCGGATCGGTCGCGCAGCCGGCGAGGGAGAGGAGTGCAAGGGCTGCGGACAGGCTTCGGCGCATCATCGTTCCTCCGGTTCGCCCATTCCCTGACCCAGGCCCGGCTGCGTGGCAAGCCGGGACTCGATGGGTCACGGACCTGGGCTGATTCATCGGTGCCTCCGCACCCTCTCCCGCTTTCGCGGGAGAGGACGGGAGAGGGGCTTGCAGCTCCGGCGCCAAGTTGAATGGCGATCCGGACGAGGCCGCTCAGGCGTTTATTTGCCGAAAAGCGGAACCGGCCGGCGGGGGAGCGTTTTAATCCAGGTTATGCACCTGCCGGCCAAGCGCCGGCGCTGGGCGAAAGAGAATGATGACCGATACGAGCGCCGTCGCCGGCCTGAACGCAGCCTTCGCCTCTCTCGACCCCGAGCCGCTGCTTGCCTCGCCCCCGGCGCTGATCGAGTTCCTTCCGCTGGCCGTCTATGCCTGCAACGCTTCGGGCCGGATCCGCTGGTTCAACTCCAGGGCGGCCGAAATCTGGGGCCGAGCGCCCGAGATCGGGGAGAAGGCCGGGCCGCTGGGCGGGACGAACACGGTCTGCGGGCTCGACGGAGCGCTCGTCGCGGGCGGCGAGAGCCCGATGGCCCGGGCGCTTCGAACAGGGGAGAGCATCGAGGGCCGAACCGTCGCGATCGAACGCCCGGACGGGAGCCGGATCGCGGCGATGGCGCATGTCACGGCCCTGCGCGATTCCGGCGGGAACATCGTCGGCGCCGTGAGCTGCTTCCACGACGTCTCGGAGCAGATCCGCGAGGATCGGGCCGAACGGGAGAGCGGACGCCGGCTCCGCGACATACTCGATGCGCTTCCGATCGCCCTCTACACGACCGACGCGGAGGGCCGGATCACTTATTACAACGAGGCCGCGGTCGAGATGTCGGGCCGGCGGCCGGCGCTCGGCGACGACAAATGGTGCGTGAGCTGGAAGCTTTTCCGTCCCGACGGGACTCCGCTCGCGCATGACGAATGCCCGATGGCGACCGCCCTTCGCGAGCGGCGCCCGGTGCGCGGCGGCGAGGCGGTGGCGGAGCGGCCGGACGGAAGCCGAATCCCCTTCATCCCCTATCCGACTCCGCTGTTCGATCCTTCGGGAACGATGGTCGGAGCGGTCAACGTCCTGGTCGACATCGGCCACCGCAAGGAGGCCGAGACCCGGCAGCATCTCCTGTTCGGAGAGCTGAACCACCGGATCAAGAACAACATGCAGATGCTCTACGCACTGCTTGCCGCGGCACGGCGCGAGACCGGCAGCGAGGACGCCCGCCAGGCGCTCGAGGAGGCGGCCCAGCGGGTCGCGGCGATGGCCGCGGCCCAGACGGCGCTCTACCAGTCCGACAATCTAAGCCGCTTCGACAGCCAGGCCTTCATGGCCTCCGTCTGCGCCGCGGCGGCCGGCGCCTTCGGCGACGAGGTCCGGCTCGACCTGCGTGCCGAGGCCGGCAGGCTCGCCAACGACATGGCGGTTCCGCTCGCACTGATCCTCAACGAGCTGGTCAGCAACGCCGCCAAATATGGCTCCGGTCCGAACGGGCGCGGGACGATCAGGGTCGCGCTCACCCAGTCGGACAGCCGGTTCGTCCTGGCCGTCGAGGACGACGGGCCGGGCTTCGACCTTTGCGAGGTCCGCCGCAAGGCCTCGGGCCTCGGCCTGGTCGCCGGGCTGGCTCGGCAGATCGGCGGGCGATTCCGGGTCGAGCGGCAAGGCGGTGCGCGCTGCGTGCTCGAGTTTCCGGACCCGAGCGGCGCTCGCTCGTAACCGGGGCAAGCGCGATGTCGGAAAGCCGTCACACGAGCGCCGAAGCCATTTCGGCCGAATCCGGCGACCCGGGAGGCGCGGGCTACGGCTCTCCCATCGAGGATTCCGAAACCGAGGCCGGTCCGGCGGCCGCCCCGACTCCGTCCATCCTGCTCGTCGAGGACGATTTCCTGATCAGCATGGAGATGGAGACCGGGCTCGAGGAGGCCGGCTACGAGGTGGTCGGAGTCGCCGCGACCGCCGAGGACGCGGTGGCCATCGCCGCGGCCCGGCGGCCGGCGCTGGTGGTCATGGACATCCGCCTCGCAAGCGCCCGCGACGGGGTCGACGCCGCGCTCGAAATCTATCGCACGCTCGGAATCAGGTCGCTCTTCGCCTCCGCCAACGGCGACTCGCAGGTCCGGGCCCGGGCGGCCCCGGCCCGGCCGCTGGGCTGGGTCGCCAAGCCCTATCGGGTGGAGACCCTGCTGAAAGCGGTGGAGGAGGCGCTGGCGGGGCTTTAGGGGGAGCGCAGCTCACTCGCTGCGCTCGCTAATGGAGCGGCATCGTGGCGGCGGTGTCCGAGGCGGAGATGTGCATGACGTAGAGGATGAGCCCGGCTTCGTCGGTCACGTCGACCCGCCAGTCCCGGTCTTCCCACACCTGGGCGGCATGGTCGCGAAGGAGCTGGCCGACGAAACGGGCCATCTCGACCCGGAGCGCGGCGACGTCGTCCCTTTCGACTTCGAGGGTCTCCCAGACCCGGTCCGCGGATCGGAGCTCGATGTTGAAGTTCGGCACGGCTCGGCCCTAGGCTCCCGCCGCCGGAACCACAAGGTTCAAGACCGGGCGGCAAGATATCAGGCCGGCTCGCGAGCATGGGGGCCGGTCGCCGAATCCCGGGCGAGAGCCCGGATCCGCTGGAGATGCTGATCGGCGAGCTGCAGGTGGCAGCGGGCGGCGTTGGAATCTGCGGAGCGGCGCGCCTGAGCGAGCTCGGCCAAAGCGCGGCTGGAATGATAGTTGATCTCGTCGTCCATGATCTCATCCTAGTTCAGGAAAGACTTGGCATCCTTTATCTTGATCAAGGTGCTGCTGGGTTAATCATTAACTTATGTTTTACGGAGTTGGTCTATCATTGCGCCGCATCGGAACAATAGAACTGGAGTCCCCGACCGCTGGATTGCTTCGCTCCGCTCGCAATGACGGTAGGGGCGGTTTTAGTCTACGAGGCGAAGCATCGGTTTTTCCACCGGCCCGCTCAACGCCTTCATCCGTCCCAGGTGCAGCTCGGAAAGCGCGAGATGGGCGATCGCGGCTTCGGGCGACGTTGCATTGCGGGCGCGATCGAGCTCTTCGAACGCTCGGTCCACATGGTGGCTGATTCGATCCTGGCGGGACATTTCGACCGATTCCCCAAATCGGGGTGGTACTCTACAGCGACTCGACTTTCGGTGATTCGGTTGCCGTCTGCAACTACATGGATCAGGACTTCGTCGGGGGAAGGGACGTCATCCCGGCGGAAGCCGGGACCTCGGGGAGACCCGCCGAGACTTCTTGTCCCGGGGTCCCGGCTTTCGCCGGGATGACGGGGGGAAGGCGGAACGGCCGGAGCCGTTCAGGCGGCGGCCTCGCCGCGGGCGCCCATCGCGTCGTGGTGGAGATAACGCTCGTTGAAGTCGCCGGCCTCGCTCATCCGCTGCCAGTCGACGATCACGATCGAGCGGCGGTCGCGGCGGATCAGCCCTTCCTCGCCCAATTGCTTGAGCACCCGGTTGACGTGGACCGAGGTCAGCCCGACGGCGTCGGCGAGCTGCTCCTGGGTCATCGGAAGCTCATATTGGTGGTTTTTGGCGAGCCCCGCCGCTTCCAGCCGAAGCGAGAATTCGCAGAGCAGGTGAGCGACCCGAGCCCGGCTGTCGCGCCGGCCGACATTGACCACCCATTCGCGGAAAATCGAGGCGTCGATCAGAGTGTCGATCCAAAGGGCGCGGGCGATGGCCGGCCGGGTCAGCGCAAGCTCCTGGAGGAGGCCCACCGGCATCAGCGCAAGCTCGCCCTCGGTCAGCATCTGGACCCCGTGGTCGGCGAGCCCGAGAAAGCTGTTCTGGAGATCGAGGAACTCGGCGGCGCAATGGAGCGAGATGATTTGCCGTCCGCCCTCGCCGGTGAGCTTGTAGCGGTAGGCGAAGCCGCCGAGCAGGAGGGTGCAGTAATCCGGAACTTCGCCGTCGCGGACGACGTGAGCGCTGGCGGGGACCCTCTTCACGTGGTGCGGGAGTGAAAGCAGGGCCTCGCGGTCGTCCGGGTTCAGCGGCGATCGGCGTTCGAGACGCTGGACCATTTTCTGGAAGGTCGGATGGATATCCGGCACGATTGCTCCTTGTCCCCACGGCGAAAGGGGACGCCGGCATTGGCTCCGTCCGGTTGCCCCCATCTCAGCGCACTCATACGCAGGCGTCGTAAAGCGTACTTTCACCTAGATTAAACCCTAGGCTTTATGATGTATTTTCCGGAGGTTGGGGGTGAGAGGCTTGAATTCCTCGCTGTGATTCCGCGGGGAGGGGGACCATGCGAACCATGGTGGAGGGGTTCTTCGGCTTGTGGGAAGAACCCCTCCACCACCCTCCCCGGCAAAAGCCGGGCAGGAATTAGGCGGCGGCGGAGGCCGGATTGGTCGGGCCGCCGGCCTGGAGGTGGAGATAGCGGGTGTTGAAGTCTCCGATATGCCGGAGCCCCTCCCAGTTCAGGATCGACACTGAGCGCCTCTCGCGGTCGATCAGGCCCAGGCGCCCGAGCTCCTTCAGGACCCGGTTGACGTGGACGGGGGTGAGGCCGGTGCAGTCGGCGATCTGCTCCTGGGTCATCGGCATCTCGTAGCGATCGTCCTCGCCGAGCCCGGCGGCCTCGAGCCGGAGAGCGACTTCGCACAGCAGATGCGAGATCCGGCTGATCGAATTCCGGCGCCCCACGTTGGCGATCCATTCGCGGAAGATGGAGGCGTCGATCAGGGTGTCGATCCACATCGCCCGACCTGCCGCCGGGTGATCGAGAGCGAGCTTCCGGAGCGCCGCCGACGGCACTGACGCGATCTCGCAGCGGGTCAGCATCTGGACGTTGTGATCGGCGATCCCGAGGTAGCAGTTCTGGAGGTCGAGGAACTCGCCCCGCATGTGGAGGGCCATGATCTGGCGCTCGCCCTCCCCGGTCACCTTGTGGCGATAGGCGAAGCCGCCGAGCAGGAGCGCGCAGGTTTTGGACGGTTCGCCCTCGCGCACCAGATAGGTGGAGGGTTCGAGCGTTCGGAGCGTGAAGGGCAGGGACCGGACCGCGGCGCGATCGGGCTCGCTCAGCGGCCCCCGAGTCTCCAGCCTTCGGAGGACGCGTTCGATACCTGTGGGGATGGTCATAGGCTCTCCGCGGAAGACTGGGGCGGGAGCTTGAAAGGTCTCTCGGCCACCTGCGCCCGATCCTGTGCCGGTGATGCGTCCTTCTAATCGCTCGGAGGGGGCAAGTATTTCATCTGGTATAGAAAGATCATCGCTAACTTGAGTTAGGCTTCCGGGATAGTTCGTGGACGCTGTCCGGGCCTTGCGGTACAAGGAGCCATGGCTACGTTTGACAAGCGACTCTCGGAGCGGGCCCTTGAAACTACGCTCGTCGCCAAGCTCGAGACGAGGGGGCCGCTTTCCGAGGAGGATCGAAGGGACCTCAACTCGCTCCATAAAAGCGCCCGGGAGGTTGGAGCGCGCCGAAGCATCATCCGCGAGGGCGACCGTCCGGACCATGTCCATCTGATGGTGGAAGGCTGGGCCGCCCGCTACAAATTGCTTCCCGACGGGGCCCGGCAGATCACCGCATTCCTGATCCCCGGCGATTTCTGCGACCTCCACATCACCATCCTCGGCGAGATGGATCACGGGATCTCCACTTTGACCCGATCGAGGGTGGCCTTCATCCATCGAAGCCGGATGGAGGATTTGACCGAGCGGCCCTCGCTCATCAAGGCCTTCTGGTGGTCCACTTTGGTCGACGAAGCGATCCTGCGCAGCTGGATCGTCAATGTCGGGCGGCGCGACGCCTATGAGTCGATCGGCCACCTGTTCTGCGAGCTCTACGTGCGGATGAAGAATGTCGGCCTCGTCGACCAGCAGCATTTCGACCTTCCGCTCACCCAGGAGGAAATCGGCGATGCGCTCGGGCTCACCTCCGTCCACGTCAACCGGGTGCTCCAGAGGCTCCGTTCGGAGGATTTGATCAGCCTTCGCCAGGGGGTTCTGACCATCCTCGACTACAGGCGGCTGGAGGCGGCGTCCGGCTTCAACTCCAACTATCTCCACCTCGACCGCCGGGAAGAAAAGCTGATCCGGGTCAAGTGACGGTCGCAGATTCGGATTACGGGCAGCCGTCAAACAAGCGATGACGGGCAGCCGTCAAACAAGCAAGGCCTGCACCGCAACCCCACTGGCGCCCGCCCCCCGCCCGAACTATCCCTCTGTTCCAGATGGATTTCGAGGGGAGACGGGCGATGAGCTTCGGAGTGGCGATGAAGGCGGCCCTGCTCGCCATGACCGCGGCGGCGGCGGGGGGGCTGGTCGGGGCCGAAGCGGCGCGCTCGGCGGGTCCGGCAGGACCTGGCGCGGCGAGCCGGATCGAGGTCCCGCCGCTCCAGTTCAAGGAGCGCAGGCTCGCCAACGGGCTTCGAGTCATCTCGATGCGCGACTCGAGCACGGCCAACGTCTCGGTCTCGGTCTGGTACGAAGTCGGCTCCAAGCACGATCCCGAGGGCCGCTCCGGATTCGCCCACCTGTTCGAGCACATATTGTCGCGCAAGACTCGCAACATGCCCTACAATATGATCAACCGCCTGGTCGAGGACGTCGGAGGCGACCGCAACGCGAGCACCTCCTCCGACCGGACCAATTATTACGAGAGCGTGCCGGCGCGCTACCTGGAGACGATGCTGTGGACCCATGCCGAGCGCATGGCCCGGCCCGTCATCGACCCGCAGGTGTTCGAGACCGAGCGCAACGTCGTCAAGGAGGAGTTCCGCCAGGGCGTGCTCACGCCGCCCTACGGCCGGCTCCGGCTGCTGCTGACCGACAACGCCTTCGACGCCTCGCCCCACCGCCGCTCGACGATCGGGAGCATCGAGCAGCTCGACGCCGCCACCATCGAGGACGCCCGGGCCTTCCACGAGGCCTATTACGGGCCGGACACTGCGACCCTGATCGTCTCGGGGAATTTCGACCAGAAGCAGCTCGACGGCTGGGTAGACGAATATCTCGGCCCGATCCCGGCTCGGGCGAGCAGGATGCCGCTCGCCATCGGAGTCCGCGACAAGCCCCGCACCCGGCCCCGGACCGCGACCATGTATGCGCCCAACGTGCCGCTGCCCGTCGTCGGATCGGTCTGGAAGATCCCCGGAATGACCCATCGCGACATGGCCGCGATCGAGGTCCTGGACGGGATCCTGACCACCGGCGAGAGTTCCAGGCTCCACAAGAGCCTGGTCCGCGAGAAGAGGATCGCCACGGAGGCGGGCGCCCAGCTCGCCGATTTCGAGGAGGAGGGCTATTACGCGCCCAACGTGATCCTCGCCGGCGGCCGGACGGTCGAGGAAGCGGAGGCCGCTTTGGCCGCCGAGATCGAGCGGGTCCGGACCCGGCCCGTGACCGCGGCCGAGCTCGCCGAGGCGAAGAACGAGCTCCTCGCCCAAGCCCTTCGCCAGCGCGAGACATTCAGCGGCCGGGCCTCCGGGCTCGGCGAAATCCTGGTCCGCTCCGGCGACCCCAGGCAGTGGGACAAGCAGATCGCGGCCTATCAGCGGGTCACCGCCGCCGACGTCCAGCGGGTCGCCCGGACCTATCTCACGCCCGACTCGCGGGTCGGCCTTCGCTACCTCAACGAGACCGCCCGGCCGGCCGGCCAGGCGGATGCCTGGACGAACCCGGCGCCGATGCCGACCTTCAAATCGGCGCCGCCCGCCAAGCGCCCGCCCAACGCGCTCGCGGAAGAGGCCGAGCGTCAGCAGCCGCCGGCGCCGGGCCCCTCGGTCAGGGTCACTCCGCCCATCATCTCCGAGACCAAGCTCCCGACCGGCCTAAGCGTCGTCACCGCCCGAAGCGGCCAGGTGCCGCTCGCGACCATGACCCTGGTGGTGAAGGGCGGAGCGTCGACCGATCCGCGCGGCAAGGCCGGACTCGCGACGATGGCCGCCGAGCTCGCGACCCGGGGCACGTCGAGCCGGAGCGCCGAGCGGATCTCGGCCGAGCTCGAAGCGCTCGGAGCGACCCTGAATACCGGCGCCGGCCCGGACGGATCCTTCCTTTCGATCACCGCGCCTGTCGCCAATTTGGAGGCGGCGGGGCAGATCCTCGCCGACATCGCCCAGAACGCCACCTTCCCGGCCGAGGAGCTCGAGCTGCAGCGCAAACAGGCGATCGACTCGCTCTCGATCGCGCTTCGCAACCCCGGGCAGCTCGCCGGGATGATCGCTTTGCCTTTGGCGTACGGAAGCGCGCCTTATGCGACGCTGGCGAACGGAACGCCCAGGTCCCTCGCCTCGCTGAGCCGCCAGGACCTTCTCGATCAGCACCGCAAATGGTGGCACCCCGGCAACAGCGCCCTCGTGATCTCGGGGGGGATCGATTCGGCCCGGGCCGACGCATTGGCGGCGTCGCTGCTGGGCGGCTGGCGCGGCCAGGGACCGGCGCCGACCCTGCCCGCCGGCCGCGCCGGGGATCCGCAGAAGGTGCGCACCGTCGTCGTCGACCTGCCCGGAGCGGGCCAGGCGGCCGTGCTGGCCGCGGTCCGAGGGATCAGCCGCTCGGACCCGCTCTACTACCAGGTCAATGCGGCCAACGCCGTCCTCGGCGGAGGCTCGAGCGGGCGGCTGTTCCAGGAGGTCCGCACCAAGCGCGCTTTGTCCTACGGCGCCTATAGCGGAATGCCCGCCCGGCTCGATTCCGGCCTCCTCACCGCGAGCGGCCAGACCAAGAACGAGACCGCGGCCGAGGTCGCCAAGATCTTCCTCGACGAGCTCGACCGGCTCGGAAGGCAGCCGCTCGAACGCCAGGAGACACTGAACCGGATCGCCTTCCTCACCGGCGCCTTCAACCGCCAGGCGGAAACCAGCGGCGGCCTGGGCGGGATGCTCGCCAGCCTACTCCAGCAGGGCATGGCTCCGTCGGAGGTGGCGCGATTCGTCACCAACATGGAGGCGGTGACCCCCGAGGGCGCCTCCGCGGCGGCGGCCCGGCTGGTCGGATCGGACCGGGCCACGCTGGTGATCGTCGGAGATTCGGCCAAGTTCATCGACAA
The DNA here is from genome assembly GCA_035638835.1 of Allosphingosinicella sp. Classification (GTDB taxonomy): domain Bacteria; phylum Pseudomonadota; class Alphaproteobacteria; order Sphingomonadales; family Sphingomonadaceae; genus Allosphingosinicella. The sequence goes on from DASQZF010000185.1 coordinate 29,813, forward strand.
GCTCCGAGCCGTCCGCCCCGACGTCGAGCTGATCCGGTTCGACGAGCTCGACCTCGACTCGCCGACATTGAGGAAGGCCGGCTGAGCCACCCAGCCTCGTTAAGCCGCCGATCATCGCATTGCTCCTAGGCTCGCCTTCCAAGCCGGCTTAAGGTCCCCCCATGCGTTCGCTCCTCCTCCCCCTCGCCGCTCTCGCGCTGCCCGGCTGCATCGCCAAGACCGCGCTCGACATCGCCACCCTGCCGGTCAAGGTGGCCTCGGCCGGAGTCGACGCCGTCGTCACCACCCAGGCCGAGGCCGACCAGAAGCGCGGCCGCCAGATCCGCCGGCAGGAGGAATGTATGGGCAAG
>DASQZF010000186.1:0-10146 GCA_035638835.1 Allosphingosinicella sp.
GATGGCTTTATGTTGATCCGTCATTGCGAGGAGCGAAGCGACGAAGCAATCCAGTGTCGTTCGAGGCCGCACTGGATTGCTTCGCTTCGCTCGCAATGACGAGGTGAATCGGCCTGACCCCATCACGCCCTAGCCTCCGACGACTGCTGCGGGCCGTCCCGCCTCGTCACCCTGAACTTGTTTCAGGGTCCAGTTCTCAGCCCGCGAGGCGGCTCTTCGCTGGATGCTGAAACAAGTTCAGCATGACGGGGGAGGTGGGGTTTCATTTCGCCCGTCCCGCCCCCAAGTGCCTCCCGAATGAAACCCGATCTCGCAATCCTCTTCGAGCACCCCACCTGGTTCGAGCCGCTCTTCGCCGCCCTCGAGCGGCGAGGGGTGCGCTTCGAAGCGATCCGGCTCTCCGACCATGGCTTCGACCCCGCCTCGACCGACGTTCCCGCGCCCGTCGTCCTGAGCCGGGTCGCCATGTCGAGCTTTCTTCGCGAGGCCGAGCACGGGATCTTCTACGCCGAAGCTTTGCTCGCCCACTGGGAGGCCAACGGGGCGCGGGTGCTCAACGGGGCGGGGGCGATCGCGGTCGACAGCTCGAAGGCCCGGCAGCTCTCGCTTATCTCCAGGCTCGGATATCGGGTGCCTGAGACGAGGGTCGTCCACCGCCGCGCGGATCTGCCGGGGGCGGCCCGAACGATGCGCTGGCCGCTTCTGGTCAAGGCGAATATCGGCGGCTCCGGCGCCGGAATCGTCCGCTATTCGAGCGAGGCGGAGCTGATGGCCTCGATCGCCGACGGGACGGTCCCCGACAGCGTCGATTCCGTGCTCCTCGTCCAGGATTATGCACCGGCTCGGGGAGGCGCGATCGTCCGGGTGGAAACCCTGGGCGGCAAGTTCCTCTACGCGATCGAGGTGGAAAGCGGAGGCGACAGCTTCGACCTCTGCCCGGCCGACGCCTGCCTGGCCCAGCCTGGGCGGGCGGCGATCAAGATGAGCGCCGTCGCTCCTTCGTCCGAGCTGGTCGAGGCCGCGGAGCGTATCGCCCGAGCCGCCGGGCTCGACGTCGGCGGGGTTGAATATCTGATCGACGAGCGCGACGGAGTGCCGCGCTTCTACGACATCAACGCTTTGTCCAATTTCGTCGCGAAGCCGCTGGACGTGCTCGGCTGGGACCCGCACGAGAGGCTCGTCGATTTCCTCGAAGCGGCGATCAGGGAGGCCAGATAGATGCGGTTCGGTTACTGGATGCCCGTCTTCGGCGGCTGGCTTCGAAACGTCGCGGACGAAGGGATGGAGGCGAGCTGGGACTATGTCCGGCGCCTGACCCTGAGGAGCGAGGAGACGGGGTGGGACCTCAGCCTGATCGCCGAGCTCAACCTCAACGACATCAAGGGCGTCGAGGAACCGGCGCTCGACGCCTGGTCGACGGCGGCGGCGCTTGCCGCGGTGACGGAGCGGATCGAGCTGATGGTCGCGGTCCGGCCCAATTTCCACCAGCCGGCCTTGTTCGCTAAGCAGGCGGCGAACATCGACAATATCAGCGGCGGCCGGCTCTCGCTCAACGTCGTCTCCTCCTGGTGGGCGGACGAGGCGATCCAGTACGGCCTCCAGTTCGACCAGCATGACGACCGCTACGCGCGCACCCGGGAATGGCTCGACGTGGTCGACGGCATGTGGAGCGAGAAGCGCTTCTCCTACGAAGGCGAGCGCTACCGGCTGAAGGATGCGATCTGCGAGCCCAAGCCGGTGAGCCGGCCGAGGCCCACAATCTATGCCGGCGGCGAGAGCGAGACGGCCAAGACGATGATCGCCGCCCAGTGCGACGCCTATGTCATGCACGGCGATCCGGTCGGGGCGGTGGCCCCCAAGATCGCCGACATGGCGGAGCGGCGCGAGCAGGCGGGCGGGCAGGGGATGCAATATGGAATGGCCGCCTATGCGATCGTCCGCGACAGCGAGGCCGAGGCTAAGCGCGAGCTGGAGCGGATCACCGCCCTTCCGCCCGAGCCGCCCAAGGGGTTCGACAATTTCGACCAATGGCTGTCCGGCACCCAGCTCGAGCGGGAGCTGAAGCTCCAGGAATATTCGGTCTCGAACCGGGGCCTCAGGCCCAATCTGGTCGGGACCCCCGAGCAATTGCGCGAGCGGATCGAGGAATATGAAGCGGCCGGGCTCGACCTGCTCCTGCTCCAGATGAGCCCCCAGGCGGAGGAGATGGACCGGTTCGCGGCGCAGGTGATCGCGCCGATGAAGAATGCCCAACCGTCATTGCGAGCGTAGCGAAGCAATCCAGCGCTGCGTTCGTCGCGGGCGCCGCAATTGGATTGCTTCGTCGCTGCCGCGAAGCGGCAGTTTATCCTGAGCGCCGCCGCAGGCGGCGTCGAAGGGCTCCTCGCAATGACGGATGTAGAGGAGAATCGAATGACCAGCGAAGTCAGGAATAACGAAGCCGCGAGCCAGTACGAGCTCGAGGTGGAGGGCCAGCTGGCGCTCGCCGCCTATCGGCTTGGCGACGGACGTGTCACCTTCACCCATACCGAGGTGCCTGACGCGCTGGAGGGGCAGGGGATCGGCTCGAAGCTGGTCGCCGCGGCGCTCGAGGACGTTCGGACGAAGGGGTTGAAGGTCATACCGGCCTGCGCCTTCGTGAAGCATTATATCGAGAAGCATCCCGAGGCGCAGGACTTGCTGGCGTAACTCGACGTCAAAAAGCCGATCTCACCCCCATCACTACGCTCTTCGTCTCCGGATCCTCGCCCTCCTCGCGGGTGAGGCGGGCGGTCCGGCCGAGGTCTCGCGACCAGCTCAGGCCGACATAGGGGGCGAAGGCCTCCCTAATCTCGTAGCGCAGGCGTAGCCCGGCTTCCGCATAGCCAACCCCCCGGCCGAGCCCGAGCTCGGCCACGTCCTCGCCATAATGTTCCAACTCGGCGCTGGGCTGGAGGATGAGCGGACCGGCGAGCGGCTGGTTGTAATAGCCGGCGATCCGGGCGCTGGTCTCGCCTTTGTGCGAGAGATAGCCGAAAGCCCCCAGCCAGGCGTCGCCGTCGTCATATTGGGCTCCGAGAACCGCGTAGCTCCGGGTCGGGCGGGGCTGGGCGTCGAAGCGCAGGCCGCCGTTGAGGTCCCAGGCGCCGCCGACATGATAGGAATAGAGCGCGTTCAGCTCGACATAGTCCGGCCCGCTCAACGCAGGGCCGTCGCCGCTCGTGCCGAGCCAGAGCCGGTGCCGGTCGCCGCCGATCAGCGCCGAGAAATCCCAGGCATAGCCGTCCCGCTTGCCCTGCGCGGCATATTCGAACCGGTCGAGAAGGGCCCATTGAAGCCATTTCCCGCGCTTGGCCGGCGGAGCGGTCGCTTCGGCCGCGGGGTCGGGCACGTCGACCGGCTGGTAGGCGAGCAGCGCCGGCTCGGCGAGAGAATCGTCCGACACCGGCTCATAGTCGAGCCGCTGCGCGGCCGCGGGCGAGGCGAGGGCGAGCAGGAAGAGAAAGAGCGGGCTCCGCATGGCCCGCCGGCATAAAGCAGACGGGTTAAAACGGGCTTAGGCCAATCCCCGTCATTGCGAGCGAAGCGAAGCAATCCAGTGGCTCAGGCCGGAAGCTGGATTGCTTCGTTGCTGCCGCGAAGCGGCAGTTTATCCTGAGCGCCGCCGCAGGCGGCGTCAAAGGGCTCCTCGCAATGACGAGCTAGTCTAAAGCGAATAGCCGCCGTCGCTGACCAGGCAGGTCCCGGTCATGAAGGCGGCCTCGTCCGAAAGGAGGAAGGCGATCTGGGCGGCGATCTCTTCGGGCCTGCCGAAGCGGCCGAGCGGGGTTCCCGACGCCATCGCCTTGAACGCGGCTTCCTTGCCCCCCCGCTCGACCATGTCGGCGAACGCCGGCAGCCCCTCCCAGATCGGGGTCTCGACCCCGCCCGGGGCGATCGAATTGACCCTGATTCCGAGCGGAGCGCCCTCCTTGGCGGCGATCCGGGCGAGGTGAATCACCGCCGCCTTGGACGCGCCGTAGGCGGCGATGCCAGGCTCCGCCTTCACACCCGCCACCGAGGCGGTGAGGACGATCGAGCCGCCCGTGTCGCGCATCGCCTTCATCGCCGCCTGCAGGGTGAGGAAGACCCCGTCGAGGTTGATCGACATCACCTGGCGCCAGTCGGCGAAGCTCGTTTCCGCGATCGGGCCGCCGGCGCCGATGCCCGCATTGATCACCGCGTGGGTGAGGCCGGTCAGGTCCTCCCGCTCCCAGAGGCTCTCGTCGGCGACGTCGCCGATCCGGATCTGGCGCTCGCAGGGGAGGGTGAAGGCGAAGTCGCGCAACTTGTCCTCGTCCCGGTCCATCAGGACGAGCTTGCGCGCGCCCGCCTCGGCGAGCCGGGTGGCGGTGGCGGCGCCGATCCCTGAGGCGGCGCCGGTGATTAGGACGATGGCTTGGCTGAAATCTGGCATGGGGGGAGACTAGCGCCTCTTTCCCCTCCCTGAAAGGGAGGGGCTGGGGGTGGGTAGGCGAGCGCAGCGAGACTTTACGGCGTCGGAGTTTCGGCCGCCTTGGGCGGACCCACCCCCGGCCCCTCCCTTCGCAGGGAGGAGAAGAGTCAGGCGACTTCGCCGATGCCCAGCTCTCCCAGCTTCCTGTACAAGGTCGAGCGCCCGATCCCGAGCCGGCGGGCCACTTCGGTCATCCGGCCTCGATAATGGCCGATGGCGAGGCGGATGACGTCGGCCTCGATCGCCTCCAGCGGGCGAAGATTGCCGTCGGGGTCGTAGAGGGTGATCCCCGGCCCGTTGGACAAGGCCGCCTGCTGCGAGGCGCCGTTGAGGGCCGGGCGGTGATAGTCGCTGGAGCGGCGCGAGAGCGTCGATTCCTGGGCGATCTGGGGGAAGTCGGTGGCGGTCAGCGCATTGCCGTCGCAAAGCACCGCGGCCCGGAACAGGGCGTTCTGGAGCTGGCGGACGTTGCCGGGCCAGCCGTAGCGCATCAGCACCTCCAGCCCGTCGTCGGTGATCGAGAGGTGGCGCATCCCCGGCTGCTCGGCGATCCGGGCGAGGAGGTGCCGGGCGAGCGGCGGGATGTCGCTGGCCCGGTCCCTCAGCGGCGGGATCGGCACATGGACGACGTTGAGGCGATAATAGAGGTCCTCCCGGAAGCGCCCCCGGGCGACTTCCTCGGCGAGGCGCCGGTTGGTCGCGGCAATGATCCTCACGTCGACCATGTGGATTGTGCGCCCGCCGATGCGCTGGATCTCCCCGGTCTCCAGCGCCCGGAGCAATTTGACCTGGGTCTCGAGCGGAAGCTCGCCGATCTCGTCGAGGAACAGAGTCGATCCGTCGGCGTCCTCGAACCGGCCGACATGGCGGTCGAAGGCGCCGGTGAAGGCGCCCTTCTCATGGCCGAACAGAACGGATTCGACGAGGTTCTCCGGGATGGCGCCGCAATTGACCGTGATCATCGGCTTCCGGCCGCGGGGGGAAGCGGTGTGGATCGCCTGGGCGATCACTTCCTTGCCCGAGCCGCTCTCGCCCTCGATCAGGACCGAGACCCGGGCCCGGGCGGCCTTGGCGGCGACCGCGAGCGCGGAGCGGAAGGGCGGCGCCGAGCCGACGATCTCTTCGAAGGCCAAAGGCCGGTTGGAGATTTTCTCGGAAAGCGGCCGGAGCTCGCCGCCGCCGCGCTGGCGCCGGTCGGTGGCGGCGTTGAGGGCGGCGAGCAGGCTGTCCGGGGCGATCGGCTTGACCAGGAAATCGTGGGCGCCCGCGCGCATCGCCTCGACCGCGACCGCGACCGAGGTCTGGGCGGTCATGACGAGGAGGGGCAGGTCCGGGCGAAGCGCCCTTATCTGCTGGATGACCCCGGTGCCGTCGGGCCCGGGCAGCCAGTGATCGAGGAGGATGGCGTCGACCGGCGGTCCCTCGACGTCGGTGAGCATCTTCGCCGCCGAATCGACGTCGGGCGCACCTCGAACCCACCAGCCGGCGCGGGCGCCGATGGCGGTGACCAGCCGCCGCTGGGCGGGCTCGTCGTCTATCAGCAGCAGGCAACGCGTCGGGTCCGGCCGCATCTTCACTCCCCATGGCTCATGAGCAGGCTCTAGCGGGCTCAGGTAAAGTTCGGCTTAATCAGGGCTTCAACGGTGGGCGCTCCGGCGCTAGAAGGGCGACGCTCATTCACAGGGAAACGGAAAAAAGATGGCGGCGGAAGGCGATCTCGAGAAGGAAGTCATCGTCCACAGGAAGGGCTATGAGGGTTTCATCTTCCTGATGAAATGGGGCACGATCATCTCGATGATCACCGGGCTCATCGTCATACTCCTGATCCGCGAATAGCCAAAGCGGTGAAGCTTGCGATCCTGAAGGAGACGGCGCAGGCCGAGCGAAGGGTCGCGGCGACCCCGGAGACGGTGAAGAAGTTCATCGCTCTGGGGGCTGAGGTCGCGGTCGAGACCGGGGCCGGGCTCACGGCTTCGATCGTCGATTCCGATTACGAAGCCGCCGGCGCCGTCGTCGGACCGCGCGAGGCGGCGCTGGCGGGCGCCGACGCAATCCTCGCGGTCCAGGGCCCCGATGCGGAAGCGCTCCAGGGCGCCGGGCCCGGCGCTTTGGTGGTGGCGATTCTGGACCCGTTCCGGCAGCGCGAGCGGGTCGACGGCTACGCCTCGGCCGGCCTCGAGGCGCTGGCGATGGAGTTCATGCCGCGCATCACCCGAGCCCAGTCGATGGACGTCCTTTCGAGCCAGGCCAATCTTTCCGGCTACAAGGCCGTGCTCGACGCCGCGGCCGAATATGGCCGGGCCTTTCCGATGATGATGACCGCGGCCGGGACCATCCCGGCGGCGCGCGTCTTCGTCATGGGCGTAGGGGTCGCCGGGCTCCAGGCGATCGCGACCGCCCGGCGCCTCGGAGCGATCGTCTCCGCCACCGACGTCCGGGCGGCGACCAAGGAGCAGATCGAGAGCCTCGGCGCCAAGGCCGTCTTCGTCGAGAAGGTGGCCGGGATCGAAGGCGAGGGCGCCGGCGGCTACGCCACCGAGATGTCCGACGAATATAAGGCGGCCCAGGCCGAGCTCGTGTCGGGCCATATCGCGAAGCAGGACATCGTCATCACCACGGCGCTCATCCCCGGCCGGCCCGCGCCCCGGCTGATCAGCGACTCGCAGCTCGCCTCGATGCGGCCGGGAAGCGTCGTCGTCGACCTCGCCGTCGAGCAGGGCGGAAATGTCGAGGGCTCGGCCCCCGGAGAGGTGGCAATGCTCCACGGAGTCCGGATCGTCGGCCACCGCAACGTGCCCAGCCGACTCGCCGCCGATTGCTCCGCCCTCTACGCCCGCAACCTCTACAATTTCCTGTCCGCCTTCTGGGACAAGGAGGCCGGAAGGCCGGTCCTCCCCGACGACGACGAGATCGTCAAAGGGGTTCGGCTGACCCAAAGCGGGAAAGTGGTCCACGAGCGCCTGCTTGGGTGACGCTCCGTCATTGCGAGCGAAGCGAAGCAATCCAGTACAGTCTCCGGGGCCCGCTGGATTGCTTCGTCGCTTCACTCCTCGCAATGACGAAGCGCAAGGCAAAAAAGCCCGTTCCGCCCCCACGCTTACCGTTGACACCGCCTCTCCCAAACCCTATCTCGCGCTCATCCCGATAACCGGTCGTCCGGCGGCGCTTTCGTGCGCTCGTCGGCTGTCGCTGTTTTCGGGCCCATCGACGCGTAGAGATGGGGCGGACGCCATTCCGCCCCGTGGAGCAGGAGAAAACATTCATGGCTCGTATTGCTGGGGTGAACATCCCGACCAATAAGCGCGTCGTCATCGCGCTCACCTACATTCACGGAATCGGCCGGACCAAGGCGGTCCAGATCGCTGAGAAGCTGGGGATTTCGCCCGAGCGCCGGGTCCAGGACCTTTCCGACCAGGAAGTCCTCCAAATCCGCGAGACGATCGACGCCGAGCATCAGGTCGAGGGCGATCTTCGCCGCGAGGTCGCGATGAACATCAAGCGCCTGATGGACCTCGCTTCCTATCGCGGCCTTCGCCACCGCAAGGGCCTGCCCGTCCGCGGCCAGCGCACCCACACCAATGCCCGCACCCGCAAGGGCAAGGCCAAGCCGATCGCCGGCAAGAAGAAGTAAGGACCGGACGATATGGCACAGGCACCGCAGCGCATCCGCAGGCGCGAACGCAAGAACATCACCGCCGGAGTGGCTCACGTCAACGCCAGCTTCAACAACACGATGATCACCATTACCGACGCCCAGGGCAACGCCATCGCGTGGTCGAGCGCGGGCATGATGGGCTTCAAGGGCTCGCGCAAGTCGACCCCTTATGCCGCCCAGGTCGCCGCCGAGGACGCCGGCAAGAAGGCCGCCGAACACGGGGTCCGCACCCTCGAGGTCGAGGTCAAGGGCCCCGGCTCGGGCCGCGAGAGCGCCCTTCGCGCACTCCAGGCCGTCGGCTTCCAGATCACCTCGATCCGCGACGTCACCCCGATCCCGCACAACGGCGTCCGCCCGTCCAAGCGCCGCCGGGTCTGACGAGAAAAGGGGACAGTCACTCGTGACTGTCCCCGCTGAGTTTGGGGACGGTCACGAGTGACTGTCCCCGCCGAATCTAGGGACGGCCGCCTGGCCGTCCCGCAAGCCAGAGGAATACCATGGCCGTCAACGCTAAGAACTGGCAGGAAATGAAGAAACCCAATGCGCTCGAGAAGAAGGTTGCCGGAGGCGATTCGCGCCGCCGGGCGACCTTCGTCGCCGAACCGCTGGAGCGCGGCTTCGGCCTGACGCTCGGCAACTCGCTTCGCCGGGTGCTCCTCTCGTCGCTCCAGGGCGCAGCGGTCACCTCGATCCGGATCGAGGGCGTGCTCCACGAATTCTCGAGCCTCGCGGGGGTCCGCGAGGACATCACCGATCTCGTCCTCAACGTGAAGCAGATCGCGCTGAGGATGGAAGGCGACCAGCCGCGCCGCCTCGCCCTTTCGGCCACCGGCCCGGGCGAAGTCACCGCCGGCCAGATCGCCACCACCGGCGACATCGAAGTGATGAACGGCGACCTGGTCCTGTGCCATCTCGACGACGGCGCGACCCTCAACATGGAGCTGACCGCCGAGGCCGGAAAGGGCTATGTCCCCGCCGCCTCCAACCGCCCGGCCGACGCGCCCATCGGGATCATCCCGATCGACGCGCTCTACAGCCCGGTTCGCCAGGTCAGCTACAAGGTCGAGAACACCCGCGTCGGCCAGGAGCTCGACTACGACAAGCTCACCTTGACGGTCGAGACCGACGGCACGATCACTCCGGACGACGCCGTCGCCTATGCCGCCCGCATCCTCCAGGACCAGCTGCAGCTCTTCGTCCACTTCGACGACAGCATCGCCGCCCACGTGCCCAGCCACGGCCACGGAATGGGCCAGAGCGCGGCCGAGACCGAGCAGGACGCCAACCAGCTCAACCGCTACCTCCTCAAGAAGGTGGACGAGCTGGAGCTCTCCGTGCGCAGCGCCAACTGTCTCAAGAACGACAACATCATCTACATCGGCGACCTCGTCCAGAAGACCGAGGCCGAGATGCTCCGAACCCCGAACTTCGGGCGCAAGTCCCTGAACGAGATCAAGGAAGTGCTCTCCAGCATGGGGCTGAGGCTCGGGATGGATATCCCGGGCTGGCCGCCGGAGAATATCGAGGAAATGGCGAAGAAGCTGGAGCAGGAATTGCTGGGCTAAGGCCGTTCGTCTGAAAGTGGTACTTTAAGCCGGTTGGAGACAGGAAGGGCCGTCCCGTGAGGGGCGGCCTTTTCGTTAGGGAAATCAAACATGCCAATCCTGCTTGGTTCAAATCATTCCAAGACCATGGACGCGCCGTTCGTCCTCTCGCTGAACGGGCGATGCTAGAGCGCTGTGGGAATAGGTTGAATCGCTTCAACCGTTCGCCCTGAGCCTGTCGAAGGGCCTTCCTTCTTGTTTTACAAAGGGAGAGAGAGGGCTTCGACAAGCTCAGCCCGAACGGAGATGGGTCAATCCGACACCCGAGCGCTCTAGGTGTTTAGTCCCGGCCTTTGATGGGTCGGGTCGATTGTGAATCGTTCGGGCTCGCTTGTCCAGATTTTGCAGATGTATTCGAACGGCGTGAGGCCTTTGAGGGTCTTGAGGCGCCGTCCGTAATTGTAGGCGTCGAT
>DASQZF010000187.1:0-25898 GCA_035638835.1 Allosphingosinicella sp.
AGTTTATCCTGAGCGCCGCCGCAGGCGGCGTCGAAGGGCTCCTCGCAATGACGCCCTGACTCTCAATCCGAGTAAAGCGCCGCTTCCGCCGCCCGGCGCCGGGTCAGGCCGGGCAGCACCTTGCCCGCCGCCTTGTTCCACTTCGCGAACTCCGCCGCTGCGCCCTTATAGTCGCCGGCCTTGTGCTTCTTGAGCAGGGTGCTCGCGGACAGGTTCGCGACTCCGACATTGTAGGCGAAGCTCACCATCGCATCGAACTGGTTCTGGCTGGTCTTCGTACCCGCGAGGACCTTGCTGACGTTCGCCGCGAATTGTTCGAGATGCTCGGTGAACCGGTCGTCGCACTGCTTCTGGGTCCAGACGACGCCCTTCTTGATGCCGGGGCCGGTCGAGCCCCAGCCGATCGTCCACGGATCGCCGCCCGAGCCCGGATCGGGATAGGCCATGAACGTCCCGTCGGACTGCTTCTTGGCGCAGCCCTCGAATTGCTGGATCAGCTTGGTGCAGGCCTGGCTCGGCTCCATTGCAGTTCCCCTCTTTGCCCCGGATCGCAGCGTAGAGCGGCGACCCGCACTGTCAATGCGAACCGGCGCCGGGCTCCGGGACTCCGGACGGGGGAGCGACTCGGACCAGGCCCTTGGCGACGAGCTGATCGAGGCCCGCGCGCCCCTGGTCCGGCCCCACCTGGCGGCCCGCAATCTCCAGGAGCTCGCGGACGCTGAGGGGACCTTCCCTCAGTGCCGTCACGACGGCGAGCGCCCCGGCATCCGGCTTGAAATCGCTTCCGCCGACCTTCCAGGAGCGACCGGGGCGGCCGGGCGGGATCATCGTCATCGTCAGGCTTGCGATTCCCTCGGCCGAATCCGGGTCGGAATGCCTTCGCAGGTCGAGCCCGGTAACCCGGGCCCGTCGCGCGTTCCATTCCGCCAGCCAGTCGACGACGTCGGACTCCTCCAAGCGGGCCGCCAGGTCCGTCTCGAGCGCTTCCATCTGCCGGACGAGGGATTCGGCGCCGAGCAGGGGCCTGAGGGGCCGGTTCAGAGCAGGATGCTCGCGGCACAGGTCGCCCAGGAAATCCAGCAGGGTCGCGTGCCTGACGAGAAGGCCGATATGGAGCGAGACTCCCTCGGCCTCGCACTGGTGATGGAGCCCCGCGGGCACGAACATGACGTCCCCCGCCCGCATCGTCACCGTCGCCGCGACGTCCTTCGGCGCCTTCAGCCCCTTGTGGCTCGGCATCGCGCAATCCGTCGGCTCGCCGAAGAAGCGCCAAATCTTGCTTCCCTCGACCTGGACGATGATCAGGTCCTGGGCGTCGTAATGCGGTGGAAGCGCGGGGAGCTTGCTGAACGAGGCGATGCCGCCGATGTCCACCCGGTCCTGGAGGACTCGCTCGGCGTCGGCGGCGAGAGCCCAGAGCTTCGGGACGTAGCGATGAAGATTGTTGACGATGATGCTGACGCCCTGCCGGCTGAGCTGGCGAAGCACGAGTGGACGAAGCTGCTCGTCCTTCATGACTCCGAGCAGCTCGAGATCGGCCGGCCGGCCGTTGACGGTGATCCGAAGATCGTTTCCGCCCGTCCCCTCGCGGAGCAGGGTCCGCTCGAGCTCCTCAAGCGAAAACACGGTCTCGGGCGGGACCGCGCAGGCCGCGGAGCGGTGGATCAGGCGTCGGTCGGCCATGCCTTCCACCAGCGCATCCACATCCAGGCTGCCCAGAACGTCGCGGAGCATGAGGGACATCGGCCGGCGACTATCACGGGCCGGGGCCGATTGTAAGGCGAGGCGTCCGCCGATGGGTCACGCAACCGTCGGCGACCCCTGACGTTGTCCCGGCGAAACGAAGGAGAGACGGATGCCCGTATCGAATCTGACGCTTGTCGAGCGAATCGCCCGGGTGCTCGCCGGCCGGGCGCACAGCATCAATGCGGAAGGCGACGATCCGTCCGCCGGGCCGAACGTGGACGAGACCTGGCACGAATATGTGCCCGACGCGCTCGCCATCCTTCGAACGATGCGCGAACCCGATCCGGTCATGGCCGCAGCGGGCGACCCGATAGTCTGGGAGCGGATGGTCGAGGCGGCGCTGGCCGTTGAACGAGCGGTCGCCGGCGCCTGAGCGTACGTCATCGGACATGCGAAAGGCCGCCCCTTGCGGGACGGCCTTTCCATTGTCAGCCGGTAATGCGGCCTTCAGATCTTCAGGCGCGAACCCCCGTGGAGGCTGCGCTCACCCGACCCGCCGCACGCGGCATTTGACAATGAGACATCAGACCACCTCCTTTCCGTTGTTGAACGATAGGATCGAGATGGGAGAGTTTTGCGGAGTTTCAAGAGGTTACGGGGCCCCTCAATAAGGCGGCCGGTCCAGCCCCGCCGGGCTCTTCGTGAAGATCTCGCAGCCGTCCTCGGTGATCCCGACGCTGTGCTCGAACTGGGCGGAGAGCGAGCGGTCGCGGGTGACGGCGGTCCAGCCGTCCTCGAGCAGCTTCACCGCCGGCTTGCCGATGTTGATCATCGGCTCGATCGTGAAGAACATCCCCGGGCGAAGCTCGGGCCCGCTGCCAGGGCGGCCCGCATGGACCACTTCCGGAGCGTCGTGGAACAGCCGCCCCAGGCCGTGGCCGCAAAAGTCGCGGACCACTCCGTAGCGCTGCTTCTCCGCATAGGTCTGGATGGCATGGCCGATGTCGCCCAGGAAGTTGCCGGGCCGGGCCTGCTCTATGCCGAGCATCAGGCACTCGTAGGTGATGTCGACCAGCCGGCGCGCCTTGATCGGAACGTCGCCGATCAGGAACATCCGGCTGGTGTCGCCGTGCCAGCCGTCGAGGATGATGGTGACGTCGATGTTGACGATGTCGCCCTCCTTCAGGATCCGGTCGCCCGGGATGCCGTGGCAGACGACATGGTTGATCGAGGTGCAGCAGCTCGCCGTGAAGCCGCGATAGCCGAGCGTCGCCGGGATCCCGCCGCGGGCGATCATCTCGCGCTTGACGATGTCGTCGATCGCCTGGGTCGTGATCCCCGGGACGACGTGAGGGACGAGCGAGTCGAGCACCTCGGCCGCCGCCCGTCCGGCGCGGCGCATGCCTTCGAAGCCTTCCGGCCCATGGAGCTTGATCGCCCCGCTGCGGCCGACCAATTCGGTGCCGCTGATTGCCTGATATTGGGTCATGGGGGGGATATAGGCTCGGGAACGCGATCGGACAAACTCCGTTCGGCCCGAGCTCCAGACACCGTTCGGCCCGAGCTCCAGACACCGTTCGGCCTGAGCCTGTCGAAGGCCTTTCCTTCCTTGCGCCGAAGGTACAGGGGAGGGCTTCGACAAGCTCAGCCCGAACGGAGTCTGTGTTGACCGAAGAACGCATCTGGACCGCCGGCCTCCTCATCATAGGCGACGAAATCCTTTCCGGCCGCACCCAGGACAGGAACATCGCTCAGGTCGCCGCCTGGCTGAACCTTCAGGGCATCAGGCTGGGCGAGGTCCGGGTGGTCCCCGACGTGATCGAGCGGATCGCGACGGCGGTGAATGCTTTGAGGGCCGAGAACGACTATCTGTTCACCACCGGCGGAATCGGCCCTACCCATGACGACATCACCGTCGATGCGATCGCCAATGCGCTCGGGGTTCCGGTCGTCGTCCATCCCAGGGCCCGGGCGATACTCGAAGAATATTATTCGACCCGCGGCGGGCTCAACGAAGGGCGGCTCAGGATGGCCCGGGTGCCCGAGGGCTCGGAGCTGATCGAGAACCGCATGTCCGGAGCGCCGGGAATCCGGCACGGCAACCTCTTCATCCTCGCCGGAGTGCCGCACATCGCGGTCCAGATGCTCGAATCCCTTGCGGGCAAGATCGAGGGCGGACGGCCCCTGCTGTCGCGAACGATCGGCTGCTGGACGGCCGAGAGCGAGGTGGCCCGGCTCCTCGAAGAGGTGGAGCGCGCCCATTCCGGCTGCCAGATCGGCTCCTACCCCTTCTTCCGCGAGGGCCGGGTCGGCGCCAATTTCGTCATCCGATCGATTGACGGAGAGGCTCTGGCCGGGTGCGAGTCGGAGCTCGTCGAGCGGCTCCAGGAAGCGGGCCGGGCAGTGGTTCGCAAAGGGATCTAGGCGCCCTTCCCATCGTCATGCTGAACTTGTTTCAGCATCCAGCGACGAACCGCCTCGCGGGCGGAGAACTGGACCCTGAAACGAGTTCAGGGTGACGCGTGCGGGAAATGGAGCGGGCGAAGGGAATCGAACCCTCGTCGTAAGCTTGGGAAGCTTCTGCTCTACCATTGAGCTACGCCCGCTAGGCCGGTTCGGTATCTAGGAAAGGCGGCGGCTTTTGTCGAGCAGCAAGGCGATGCTGCATTGCCCTCACTTCCCATGCTCCGCGGCGAAAGCGGCGGCCGCTCCGAACAGGCCCGGCTGCTCGTGGGTGACGATCTTGACCTGAATCTCCTCCATCCTGCCCTGGAAGCGGCCCTTGGCGACGAAGCGGTGGCGGAAGCCCGAGCGCGGGAGGAGGCCGGCCAGGCGAAGGCCGAGGCCGCCTCCGATGACGACCGCGCGGGCCCCCTGCGCCAGGGCGATGTCGCCGGCGACGGCGCCTAGCGAGAGGCAGAAGCGGTCGAGGGCGGCGCTCGCATGGCGGTCCTCGCCCGCCACGGCCGCCTGCCAGAGTACCGTTTCGTCCCGGAAGATGGGGTCACGGCCTTCGATCTCGGCCAGCGCCTCGTAGAGGTTCGCCAGCCCCGGCCCCGAGGCTACACGCTCGACCGAGACCCTTCCGAGGCGCAGCCGGAGCCGGGCCAGAATCCGGTCTTCGACGCCGTCGAGCGGTGCGAAATCCATGTGCCCGCCCTCGGTCTCGACGACGTGATAATGGCCGTTCCCGCGGATCAGCTGGGCGACTCCGAGCCCGGTGCCGGGGCCGACGATGCCGATCACGCCCGTCTCGGGCAGGGGCCCCTCCGGCCCGCACAGATGGGCGAAATGCTCGTCGCCGAGCTGGGCGACGGCGTGGCCGACCGCGCCGAAATCGTTGACCAGGGTGAAGCGCTCGACCCCCAGCCTCTCGGCGATCGAGGCGGGGCGGATCGTCCAGTGGCTGTTGGTGAGCTTGAGCCGCTCGCCCCGGATCGGGCCGGCGAGCGCGATCCCCGCGGCCGGTGGAAGCGGGCGACCGGCGGCGGCTTCGAACGCCTTCCACGCGGCCTCCAGGCCGTCATGCTCGGCCGTCTTCAGGGTCGAAGGCGCCTCCAGGCGAAGCACCCGTCCGTCCTCCACCTCGGCCAGGGCGAAGCGGGCGTGGGTGCCTCCAATGTCGATGGCGACGATCCGGGTCATGAACGCCCGATTCAAAGCCTATAAGTTGGGGCGCCGCAAGGCTCGCCCTTGAAGTAATCATTCTCTCGGCGCAGCATGGCTGGAACGGAGGGGCGCGATGACGGAATCCAAGAGGGACTGGACAAGGCTGGTCACGAGGGCCGCGGTGGTGCTTGGAATCGGCGCGGTTCTCGCCGCTCTGGTCGCGTCACTGGGCAGCGCGATGGGGCTGTGGGGCTTCGGGACCGGTCTCAAGACCCTTCGCTACCTGTTCTTCGCCGCGGCGGCGGGCGCGGTGCTCGGGCTGATCGGCCTGGTCATGGCCCGGCGGCGGGCGAAGCTGATGCTCGCCAACCTGCTCGCCCTCGTCGTCGCGCTCGGCTTCGTCCTCTATCTCGGCAATCTCGTCCGGATCGCGAAGAGCGTTCCCGCGATCCACGACGTCGCCACCGATCTCGACGATCTTCCGCAATTCACCCGCCTCCAGGTTCGGGCCGACAATCTCGAAAACGTCCCGGACGAGGGCAAGGCGGAGCTCAAGGCGCTCGCCCCCGAGGAAAGATGGAAGGCCCTGCACCGGGCCCATTATGCCGACCTTCGAACCGTGCGCCTCGCCGCGCCTCCGGCCGAGACGGCGCGGCGGGCCCGGGCGCTCGCCCGGGACCGCGGCTGGGAGGTGGCGGTGGCCGAGGCCGAAAGGGTCGAGGCCACCCACACCAGCACCTTCTTCCGCTTCAAGGACGACGTCGTCGTCCGGATCCGCCCCGCGCCCGGCGGCGGGAGCCTCGTCGACATGCGCTCGATCAGCCGGGTGGGCGGGAGCGACGTCGGGATGAACGCGAAGAGGGTGCGCGAATTCCTGGGGGATCTTCAGGAGTAGGTTCATCCGGCGCCTCCCGCTCGATCTCGCCGCGTCGCTGCCGCCGGTCGAGGTCAAGCCCTACGACCTGAGCGGGATCGAGGCGGCTTTGGGCCGAGCCCTGCAGTACGTCGCTTAGAGCATCATCGTCTTGGTTGACCCGTCATTGCGAGGAGCGAAGCGACGCGGCAATCCAGCGGGCCTCCGAGGCCCACTGGATTGCTTCGCTTCGCTCGCAATGACGGAGCGAATCAACCTGAAGTGATCATGCTCCAGGTCCCGGTTCTTGCGGCTCGCGCCAAGCCCTATGTCGAAGCGGCTTAGCGGCCCTGGAAAGGACGGCGCGGCTCCTGCTTCTCCCGGCGGACCCGGCCCAGGCGCGGCTGCGGAAGCGGCGGAAGCTCGGAGCGGACGAGGCGGCCGTCGCGATCCTTGTCGAGCAAGGCGAACCGCTCCGCCGCCGCCTGCGCGAACTCGGCTCGGCTGACCCCGCGGTTCAGATCCGAATCGGCCGCCATCACCGGGTGCGGAATGTCGAGGAAGGAGTAGCGGGCGGCCCCGTCCAGCCCCCTGTCGAAGACCAGCACCTGCCGCCGCCGGCCTCCGCCCCAGTCGCCGACCCCGGTCGAGCGCATCTGCAGGCCGACCTGGACCTCGGGGGCGATATCGTTCTCGTAGCGCGCGATCTCCACCATCTCGAGCTCGCCGTCGCGGTCCGAGTCGAGCAGTGCGAAGAAGCGCTCCGAATCCTCTCGAAGCTCGGCCGGAGCCACGGCGCGGTCGCCGTTCCGGTCGGCGGCGACGAACCAGGCCCCGACATTGTCCGCACCCGGCCGGTCGGAGCGGAAGGGCTCGCCCATCGGGCTCAGGAAGGTACCGGACCGGCCGGCCGGGGATGCCGGCTTGGCCGCTGCGAAGGCCGGAGCGATCAGGAGCATGAGAAGGGGCAGGATCGGGCGCATGGGCTTCGTGATGGGCTAGATACGGCCCGTCGACAAGCTCAGCGCGCCGCGGTCACCCGCCAGATGACGTTCCCGACATCGTCGGCGACGAGCAGTGCGCCGGACCGGTCGAGCGCCACCCCGGCCGGCCGTCCGAGCGCCTTGCCGCCCGGGCCGAGAAAGCCGGTGAGCACGTCCACGGGAGGGCCGGACGGGCGGCCGCCGGCGAAGGGGACGAAGATCACCTTGTAGCCGCTCGCCGGCCGCCGGTTCCACGAGCCGTGCTGGCCGATGAAGGCGCCGTCGGCGAAGCGCCGGCCGAGCAGTCCGCCCCGGTGGAAGGCGAGGCCGAGCGAGGCGGTGTGCGCCCCGAGCGCATAATCGGGGACCAGGGCGGAGGCGACCAGATCGGGCCGGCCGGGCTTGACCCGGACGTCGACATGACGCCCGAAATAGGAATAGGGCCAGCCGTAGAAGCCGCCCCGCCTCACCGAGGTCATGTAATCGGGGACGAGGTCGCTCCCGAGCTCGTCGCGCTCGTTCACCGCCGCCCACAGCGCGCCGCTTCGGGGCTCGACGGCGAGGCCGACGGCGTTTCGAAGCCCCGTCGCGAACACGCGCTTTGCGCCGGTGGCACGATCGATCTCCCAGATCGCCGCCCGGCCCTCCTCCTCGGCCATGCCATGCTCGGCGACGTTGCTGTTCGAGCCGACGCTCGCATAGAGGCGCGCTCCGTCCGGGCTGGCGACGATCGTCTTGGTCCAATGATGGTTGCGCGGGCCGGCGGGAAGGTCGGTGAGCTTCAGGCCCGGGGCGGCGATCCGGGTCTCGCCGCCCCGATAGGGGAAACGAAGCACCGAGTCGGTATTGGCGACGAAGAGCTCGCCTCCGGCCAGCGCCATCCCGAACGGCGAGTTGAGGCCGGAGAGGAACACGGCTCGAGTTTCCGCGATCCCGTCGCCGTCGGAATCGCGAAGGAGAGTGATCCGGTTCGCGCTTTTCCCGGCGGCGCCCGCCCTTTTCATGATGAATTTCTCGATTCCAGCCCGAAGGCCCTTCTTCGCCGGCCGGGCCGGCGCATTGGTCTCGGCGACCAGGACGTCTCCGTTGGGAAGGACGTGCAGCCAGCGCGGATGGTCGAGCCCTTCGGCGAAGGCGGTGACCACGAGTCCGGGCGCGGGCGTCGGCCTGGCGCCATCCCAGCCGGTCGCTTCGGCGATGTTGATCGTCGGAAGCAGCGCCTTGGCCGGCTTCGGAAGGGTGGGCGCCGGCCCGATCCCGGCGCCGACCGGAAGGGTCGCCCGCTCGAAGCCCGCGACGACCAGGATCAGCGCCAGAAGGACGATGAGGGCGGCGCCGATGAGGGCCAGCTTGCGCACGGGCATATACCTTCTTGCAGGCAGCGGTTGAGGCGCTGCGTCGGCAAGCCTAGGGCGGCTTCGATGCTGGAACAAGGAGAGGCGAGATGATCCCACGAAGGCGGCTCGGGCGCGGCGGCCCCGAAGTGTCGGCGATCGGCCTGGGCTGCATGGGCATGTCCGAATTCTACGGCGCCGGCGACGAAGCGGAATCGGTGGCCACTATCCACGAGGCGGTCGAGCGCGGAGCGGACTTCCTCGACACCGCCGACATGTACGGGGTCGGCCGCAACGAGGAGCTGGTCGGCCGCGCCGTCGCCGATCGCCGCGACCGAATCTTCCTCGCCACCAAGTTCGGCAACGTCCGCGGCGAGGACGGGAGCTTCAAGGGCGTCTGCGGCCGGCCGGATTATGTGCGCTCCGCCTGCGAGGCGAGCCTGAAGCGGCTCGGGGTCGAGACGATCGACCTCTACTACCAGCACCGCGTCGATCCCGACGTTCCGATCGAGGAGACGGTCGGGGCCATGGCCGGGCTGGTCGAGGCGGGGAAGGTCCGCTTCCTGGGTCTCAGCGAAGCGGCGCCCGCCACGGTGCGGCGCGCCCACGCCGTCCACCCGATCGCCGCGCTCCAGACCGAATATTCGCTGTGGAGCCGCGACTCCGAAGCGGAGCTGCTCCCGACGGTGCGAGAGCTCGGGATCGCCTATGTCGCCTACAGCCCGCTCGGCCGCGGCTTCCTGACCGGCCAGTACAAGAGCCCTGCCGATTTTCCCGACGACGATTACCGCCGGTTCCACCCCCGCTTCACCGGCGGCAATTTCGAGAAGAACATCGCCCTCGTCCACGAGATCGAGGCGATGGCGGCGGAAAAGGGCTGCACCGCCGCCCAGCTCGCTATCGCCTGGGTGCTGGCGCAGGGGGAGGATATCGTCCCGATCCCAGGCACCAAGCGGCGCAGCTATCTGGAGCAGAATATCGGGGCGCTGGAGGTGAGCCTCACGAAGGAGGAGCTGGAGCGGATCGACCGGATCCTTCCGCCGGGCGCCGCCTCGGGCCAACGCTACCACGAAGCCGGGATGGCGGCGGTGAACCTCTAGCCTCCGTCATTGCGAGGAGCCCTTCGACGCCGCCTGCGGCGGCGCTCAGGATAAACTGCCGCTTCGCGGCAGCGACGAAGCAATCCAGCGGGCCTTGGAGGCCGCACTGGATTGCTTCGCTACGCTCGCAATGACGGGAGGGAGGAGGATCAAACGAAAAAGGGCCGCCCCGAAGGACAGCCCTTTCGCTGCGTATCGCTTGAAGCTTAGCGCTTCGAGAACTGGAAGGAACGGCGGGCCTTGGCCTTGCCGTACTTCTTGCGCTCGACGACTCGCGGATCGCGGGTGAGGAAGCCCTCGCGCTTCACCGTGGTTCGAAGCTCCGGCTCGTAGCGCGTGAGAGCGGTCGAGATTCCGTGGCGCACCGCGCCGGCCTGGCCGGAAAGCCCGCCGCCCTTGACGGTCGCGATCACGTCATACTGGCCGCGGCGCTCGGTGACGTCGAACACCTGGTTGATGATCAGCCGAAGGGTTGGACGCGCGAAATAGACTTCCTGGTCGCGGCCGTTGACGATGATCTTGCCGGAGCCCGGCTTCAGCCAGACCCGGGCGACGGCGTCCTTGCGGCGGCCGGTGGCGTAGGCGCGGCCCTGCTTGTCGAGCTGCTGCTCGCGAAGGATGGCCTGGATCTGCGGACCCTGGGTGGAGACGCCCTGGTCGTCGGCCGGTTCGGCCGGCCTTCCGGTCGGGGCCGGAGCCTCGGCGGCCGAAGAGTCGGCGGCGGGAGCCGCTTCAGGAACGGCGGCGGGCGGCGCGGCCGCGGCGGCGCCGGTCAGCTCGCCAAGATCGGCGAGGGATTGGCGATTGTCGGTCATCAGGCACCCACCTTGTTCTTGCGGTTCATGCCCGCCACGTCGAGAGGTTCAGGACTCTGGCCGCCGTGCGGATGCTCGGTGCCGTTGTAGAGGTGAAGGGCGCGCATCTGGTCGCGGCCCAGCGGCCCGCGCGGGATCATCCGCTCGACCGCCTTCTCGAGCACGCGCTCCGGGAAGCGGCCCTCGAGGATCTTGCCGGCGGAAACGCCCTTGATGCCGCCGACATAGCCGGTGTGGCGCCAGTAGATCTTGTCCTGCAGCTTCTTGCCGGTGAACCGCACCTTGTCGGCGTTGACGACGACGACATGGTCGCCGCAATCGACATGCGGGGTGTAGCTCGGCTTGTGCTTGCCGCGCAGGATGTTGGCGATGATCGAGGCGAGGCGGCCGACGACCAGCCCGTCGGCATCGATCAGATGCCATTTCTTCTCCACCTCGGCCGGCTTGGCCGACTTGGTGGTCTTCATCAGCGCCTTCATGGCCTGAATCTCCCTTGGAGGGGTGAACCTCTACTGAAATGAACCGCGCCGCTTCCCAGGGGGAGCGGCGCTTGAGCCGGCAAATGACAGTGGAGGGCCCGGAAGTCAAGGAAAAGCGGGCATTTGGCGTAAGGTATTCCAATACCACACGTCACGCCTGACTTGATCCGGCATCCATGAACACGGTGGTTCGAGCTTAAGACGTGCCGCGTTTCATAGATCCCGGCCTTCGCCGGGATGACGCTGGAGCGATGATTCCTCCGCCACCCAATCGGCATAAGCGGGGTGGGCGCCTGCGATCGGCCAGACGACCGCCGCCGGGACATCGTAGCCGTGCAGCTCGGCAAGACGCGCGATCAGCGCTTCTGCGCGGCCGGCCCGAGTCTTGAACAGGGCCGGGATCTCCTGCGACTCCTCGATCTCGCCCTTCCAGCGATAGATGGAGCGGCACGGGCCGAGGATGTTGACGCAGGCCGCAAGCCGCTCCTCGATCAGCCGCCGGCCGATCGTCCGGGCCTCCTCGTCGCTTCCGAAGACGGCATAGACCGTGACGATCGGGCTTTCCGCGGGACTGTTCAAGAGGCTCTCGCCGGCGCGGGATCGAGGAGGTCGAAGGCGACCGACATCCTCACCCCCGGCCCCCGGAAGGGCAGGGTCCAGTGCATGCAGTAGGAGGGCATCAGGACGAGCAGTCCGGCCTCGGGGCGGATCGAGGCCAGCGGCCAGCCGGGGGCCGTCTCCTCGAGCGCCTCGGGCGGACCAATCATGAGCTCGCCTCCAGTCCCGCCGCCCGGAGGCGCCGCGGGATAATAGACTCCGGTCGCCCAGCCTTGGGGGTGGAGGTGGCGAGGGCTGAAGCCGCCCTCCCTTGCGAACAGGGCCCAGGCCTTGAGGTCGACCTTCCTCGACACGAGGCGGGCGAACGGATGTCCGCTCGACGCCCAGTCCAGCAGATAGCGGTCCGCCTCCAAGCGAAAGGCTTCGATCAGGGTGCGGGCGACGGGATCGTCGAGCCGGTGAAGCCGCTCCAGCATCGGGACCTGCCTGAGCGGCTGAACCGAGTCCCTGTCGACGGCTCGGGATTCCTCCCGCCCGAGCAGGGCCTGCACCGCGGCGGCGAGGCCGCCGGGCCCGCCGTCCGGCCCCGGCAGGTCGAGCCGGACGGTCCGAAGCCGCCGGGCCAGGTCCAGGAGCGAGCGGACCTCGTCCATCCGGCCGAGCCGGGCCAGCGCCACCAGATAGTCGAAGATCATCCGGCCGTTGGCGATCCCTCGGTCGAACAGGGCCTCATGCTCCTCCACGACCTCGGCGGGGGAGGCCCCGGGCTTCGCGGCCTGGATCGAAACCGTTCCGCCCCGGCGCAAAGCGAGCCCGCGAAGCTCTTTCGCCACTTCGGGGAGGCCGCCGCGCTCCAGGAAGAGGAGGTGGATTCCGATCGGGATGTTGTGCGCATTGGGCCGCTTGAGGCACGTCTCGTAGAGGGCGAGGCCCCGGTCGATCTCGCCTCTGAGCAACAGTGCCAGGGCCTGGCGCGAAGTCGGGGGCTTGGCTCCCTGGTCTTCAGGCCGCGCGGACTGCACCGGCATCTTCCATGGCGGCGGTTCCGACAGGCCCGTCGACGGAGCGGCCGGCCGGCCGCTCGCCGAGCCGATGCGCCGCGACCAGGGTCGCCGCGAGGAGCAGGACGGCCATTCCCTGGTGCGAGGCCGCGATCCACAGCTCCATGCCCGAGAGCAAGGTGAAGATCCCGAGCAGGATCTGGACGATCACCGCTCCGACCAGGGCGCCGGCCGCCTGCCCGTGGCCTTTCCGCCAGGCGGCTCGGGCGAGCACGAACGCCGCCGCCGCCACCGCGAAGGCGAGCCAGCGATGGACGAACTGGACCATGATCGGATTGTCGGCGAAATTCCTGAAATAGGGCTCGAGCATCGGCGAGTCGGCGGGGAACCATTGGTCGCCCATCTTCGGCCAGCTCGAAAAGGCGTAGCCGGCTTCGAGGCCGGCGACATAGGCTCCGAACAGGAATTGAAGGAAGAGCAGCGACAGCATCCAGATCGCCGAGGTCGGCAACCGTGCCGGCTTCGCCATGCGCCCGTCGGCAAGCCCGAGCAGGTCGAGCGCCACCCACAGGATCGCTCCGAAGATCGCTAGCGCCAGGAGCAGGTGGACGGCGAGCCGGATATGGCTGACGTCCGGACGGTCGACCAGGCCGGAGGCGACCATCCACCAGCCGATGGCGCCCTGGAGCCCGCCCAGGACGAGCAGCGCGACGAGCTTCCAGCCATAGCCGCTCGGGATGGCCCGCTTCCACGCGAACCACAAAAGGGGCAGGGCGAAGGCGAGGCCGATGAACCGGCCGAGCAGCCTGTGGACATATTCCCAGAAATAGATGTTCTTGAAGTCCTCGAGGCTCATGCCGCTGTTGACGAGCTGATATTGCGGACTCTGCCTGTAGGCCGCGAATTCGGCCGCCCAGGCTTCCTCCCCGATCGGCGGGAAGGTCCCGGAAAGCGGTTCCCAGCGGACGATGGAGAGGCCCGATTCGGTCAGCCGGGTGATTCCCCCGACGACGACCATGAGGAAAACGAGGGCGGCCACGGCGAGCAGCCACAGGGCGACGGCTCGGGGCCTTGCGGAAAGGGGGGCGGGAAGGGCGACGGCGGGATTGGCCATATAGCGGGCGATATGGTCGCCGAACCGTTGAATGCCAATGCAACTTTTTTCTGAATGTTATGTTGTATCTTTACGGCTGTCATATTATAGAAAGTGCCGTCAGGAGAAACGGCGAGTCTATGTTCGCGAAGGTGGGAGCAAACGGGTCGATGGACCGGATAGCCATTGCGCTGTCCGGGCTTTGTCTCGTCCATTGCCTGGCGAGCGCCATTTTCGTGGCGATGCTGGCCTCTGCGGGCGGGCTTCTCCTCGATCCGATCATCCACGAAGTCGGGCTCACCTTCGCGATCGCGCTGGGCATGCTCGCGCTGGGTCGCGGCGTCCTCGATCACGGCTTCATGATGCCGTCCGCCGTCGGCGGTCTCGGCCTCGGGGTCATGGTGGGATCGCTCAGTCTTCATGGCGACGCCATGGGAACCGTCTTCACGATCATCGGGGTCGCCATCCTCGCGCTGGGCCACGATCTCAACCGCCGGGCGGTCTGCTGACCGCTTAACCTCGTCATTGCGAGGAGCGAAGCGACGCGGCAACCCACTGGGCCTCCGATGCCGTCCTGGATTGCTTCGCTGCCGCACAGCGGCAGTTTATCCTGAGCGCCGCCGCAGGCGGCGTCGAAGGGCTCGCAATGACGGCCAGCTCCCTTGTCCACCACACCCAAAGGCCTTACCTTGCGCCCATGGCGCATCACCACCACCACGAAGCGCATGAGGGCGCTTCCCTCATGCAGGCGGCGCAAAGCTCGATGGAGAAATCGGGCGAGCAATGGACCCAGATGCGGTCCGCCGTCTTCGAGGCCCTGGCCGGCTTCGACCGCCCCGCCTCGGCCTACGACATCGCCGACAAGGTCAGCCAGTCCCAGGGCCGAAGGGTTGCGGCGAACAGCGTCTACCGGATCCTCGATCTCTTCGTCGGAGCGAACCTCGCCCGCCGGGTCGAGAGCGCCAACGCCTATATCGCCAACGACCATCCCGACTGCCTGCACGACTGCATCTTCCTGATCTGCGATTCGTGCGGGAACACGACCCATCTCGACGACGACAAGCTCTCCGGCGGAGTGCGGGCGGCGGCGACGGAAGCAGGCTTCACGCCCGTGCGGCCGGTGATCGAAGTCAGGGGCACCTGTCCGGATTGCAAGGCGGCCTGAGGCTCTCGGCCTGCCATAGCATCATGGCCGGCCGTCTCCTTGTACGTTCGGGCCGAGCCTGTCGAAGCCCTCCCTTTCTTTCAGGACAAGAAAGAAGCCCTTCGACAAGCTCAGGGCGAACGGATTGGAAATCGATCCGGCCTATCGGTATATTACCCGCGCGATTTGGTCCGGCGCCCCTTGCCTGCCGCGGAGCCGGTTGCGTCGCCTTTTCCGCCGCCCTGGAGCGCGGCCAGCCGTTCGGCGATCGCCGCTTCCTTTTGAAGGGCCTCGAGCTCCGCGACCTTGGCCGCCGCTTCCGGGCTCGCCCGCCCGCCGCTCAGGCCTCCGGCCGAGTCCATGGCGCGCTCGAAGGCCTCCTGGGCTCGCTCGGCCCGCCGCTGAAGGTTCGAATCCAGCGATCCGGCGGACTCGCCCCCGGTCGAGCCCGCCCGCTGCGCCGCCTCGAAGCTGCGCAGCTCGTCATACATCTGTCCCCGCCGAAGCTTGAGCTCGCCGACGCTCTCCCCCAGCCGTCGTTCGGCCGCGCCAGCCTCGGACTCGGCCTTGGTCAGCGATTCGATCTGCGCTTCCACGTCGAGCTGACGCGCGATCGCGACTTCGGCCAGGTCCAGCCGGTCCTTGCCGAGCGCGAAACGCGCCTGGTCCTTGAGAGTCTCGAGCTGCTTGCGGCACTCCTCGAGCCTGTGCCCGGCCTGAAGGCGCTTCGCTCGGGCCGCCTCGGCCTCCGTGCGGGCCCTCTCGATCGCGCAATCCATTTCGCGGATCGCCTGCCGCATCACGCTCGTGCCGCTGAGCCGCTCCGCCGAGTCGAGGGCGCTCCCCATGCCGCCCGAAACGACCCTTTGCACCCGAACGAAAATCGAATCGGACATCCCCAACCCCCCGCAAACGAACGAGACAGGCCGTCCCGAATCCCCGCCGGGATTATAGAGCACGGCTTAAGGCCGGGTAAAGCGCAGGCCCCCCGCCTGGCGCCCTCGGTCGGCAAGACAGGTTCCAGTCATATAACCCATTGTAATCGCGGTCGCCCGGGCGGAGAATGATCCGTCGCCGAGGGGCTCGCCGATGATGTTGCGTCTTGAACCCGAAAACCGGGACCGTCTGAAGTCGGCGAGCGTCGTCGGGCTGATTCATGCCCTGATAGGCTATGCCCTCCTGACCGGCCTCGGCTACGGGCCGACGGCCGCCATTCCCGACGCCCTCAAGATGTTCAACATCGCCAGGGAGGAGCCGCCCCCGCCGCCCGCCAAGCCCGCGCGCCCCGACATCGAGAAAAAGACTCGAAAGGCCAAGCCCAAGAACGAAGAGGGCGCGGCCTCGCCGGCGAACCTGCGCAATACCCCGACCCAGATCGTCGCGCCGGAGCCCGAAATCCCGATCCCGAGGCCTCCAATCATCCCGACCGCCCCGATCGCCGGGCAGGGAAGCGCGATGGCAGCGGGCGCGACCAACGTCCCCGGTCCCGGCACCGGCAGCGGCGGAATCGGCAACGGGCTCGGCAGCGGCCGCTTCGGCAATGGCACGGGCGGAGGCGGCGGAGGCGGCGGCCGGATCACCCCCGCCCGCTGGCTGAGCGGGGGAATCGACTCCTCCGATTATCCGGACGGCGACTACCGGGCCCGCCGCGGCGGAACCGTCCACCTGCGCTTCACCGTGGCCCCGAGCGGCCGGGTCAGCGACTGCTCCGTCACCCGCTCGAGCGGCAGCCGCGAGCTGGACAGCGTCACCTGCCGCCTCATCGTCCGGCGATTCCGCTACCGGCCGGCCCGGAACGCGGAAGGGCAGCCCGTCGCTTCCTCGGTCGTCGGCGAGCACGTCTGGGAAGTGGCGCCCCAGCCCGCCGACCGGTGGATCGAGGCGGACATCGAGGAGCCGGTGGACTAAAGGCGGTCTTGCGCCTCTGCACGCGTCATGCACAACATCCTCATTCGACACTCCGCTCGCTTTGGGCTAGCGGTGCTGCTGCGACAGGGACCAAATCGACGCCCATGACCGACCGCCCGAACACGCCCCTCCTCGACACCGTCCGAACCCCTATGGAGCTTCGCGGGCTCGAGCCTGCGCAGCTTCGCCAGCTCGCCGACGAGCTTCGCGCCGAGACGATCTCCGCGGTCTCGGTCACCGGGGGCCATCTCGGCGCCGGCCTGGGGGTGGTCGAGCTGACGACGGCGCTTCACTATGTGTTCGACACGCCCACGGACCGGCTGATCTGGGACGTCGGCCACCAGGCCTATCCACACAAGATCCTCACCGGCCGCCGCGACCGGATCCGCACCCTTCGCCAGAGCGGGGGCCTGTCCGGCTTCACCCGGCGCTCCGAGAGCGAGTATGATCCGTTCGGGGCCGCGCACAGCTCCACCTCCATCTCCGCCGCTTTGGGCTTCGCCGTCGCCAACAAGCTCGCCGGCCGGCCGGGCCGGGCGATCGCGGTGATCGGCGACGGAGCGATGTCGGCGGGCATGGCCTATGAGGCGATGAACAACGCCCAGGCCGCGGGCAACCGGCTGATCGTCATCCTCAACGACAACGACATGTCGATCGCTCCCCCGGTGGGCGGGCTCTCCCATTATCTCGCGCGGCTCGTCTCATCGCCCAAATATCTGACCGTTCGACATCTCGCCCAGAAGGTCGCACGCAAGCTGCCCAAGCGGCTTCATGTGATGGCTCGGCGCTGGGAGGAACATTCGCGCGGCTTCTGGACCGGCGGAACGCTCTTCGAGGAACTGGGCTTCTATTATGTCGGCCCCGTCGACGGCCACAATATCGAGGGGCTGGTCCAGATCCTCGAGAATGTCCGCGATGCCGCCGAAGGTCCGATGCTGGTCCATGTCGTCACCAAGAAAGGCAAGGGCTACGGCCCCGCCGAAGCGGCCGCCGACAAATATCACGGGGTCCAGAAGTTCGACGTCGTCTCGGGCGTGCAGGCCAAGGCCGAGCCCGGCCCGCCGAGCTATACCGGGGTCTTCGCGACCGCTCTGACCGCCGAGGCGACCCGCGACGACAAGGTCGTGGCGATCACCGCGGCGATGCCGTCCGGTACCGGCCTCGACAAGTTCGGGGCATCGTTCCCCGACAGGATGTTCGACGTCGGGATCGCGGAGCAGCACGCGGTCACCTTCGCCGCCGGCCTCGCCGCCCAGGGTTACCGGCCTTTCGTCGCCATCTATTCGACCTTCCTCCAGCGCGCCTACGACCAGGTCGTTCACGACGTCGCCATCCAGAACCTGCCGGTGCGCTTCGCCATGGACCGGGCCGGTCTGGTCGGCGCCGACGGGGCGACCCATGCCGGAAGCTTCGACCTCGCCTACCTGTGCACCCTGCCCAACTTCGTGGTGATGGCGGCGGCGGACGAGGTCGAGCTCGTCCACATGACCCACACGATGGCGCTCTACGACGACGGCCCGAGCGCGGTCCGCTACCCGCGCGGCAACGGCATCGGCCTTCCCATGCCCGAAACGCCGGAGCGGCTCGAGATCGGCAAGGGCCGGATCGTCCGCGAGGGCAAGAAGGTGGCGATCCTCTCGCTCGGCACCCGGCTCGAGGAGGCGCTGAAGGCTGCCGATGCGCTCGAAGGCCGCGGCCTCTCGACCACGGTCGCCGACCTGCGCTTCGCCAAGCCGCTCGACGAGGCCCTGATCCGCCGGCTTCTCACCAGCCACGAAGTTGCGGTGACGGTGGAGGAGGCGGCGATCGGCGGCTTCGGAGCCCACGTCCTCACCATGGCCAGCGACGCAGGCCTGATCGACGGCGGCCTCAAGCTTCGCACCCTTCGCCTCCCCGACCGCTTCCAGGACCAGGACAAGCCGGAGAAGCAGATCGCCGAAGCCGGGCTCGACGCCGAGGGGATCGTGAACGCGGTGCTGAAGGCGCTTCGCCACAACAGCGCCGGAGTGATCGAAGGCGCCCGGGCCTAGGACATGCAAAAGCCGCCGGAAACCCGGCGGCTTGCATGATCCTCTATCTTCGAGTCCTAGAGAAGGACGGTGGCGAAGATCAGGATCTGGCTGGCGATGGCGATGATGCCCGCCGCGCCGGTTTCCACGATACGCATTTCAACTTCCTTATGAACGAGAGCCTCTCCGCTCCCGCAGCCCTATATCGGCAGCAGGTTAATTATTCTCAACTGCAAAAGTAGACATATACGATTGCGTTTTCTGCAATCGCTCGTCCGGCAAGGAGCCCGCAAGGCGCCCGCCCTGCTGCCTTATGAAATCGGTTCCGAATTGAGCAGCCAGACCGACCCTTCGTGCCCTTTGTGCTCTTTGTGCGAACCCATCTTCCCTTTTCCTCGCTGAGCGCTTTGGAGTCGCGGGGTGGGAGGCTAAGGAGGGCAATGGCAAAGGCTCGGGCCGATCAGATGCTCGTCGACCGCAGCTTGGCGGAGAGCCGCGCCAAGGCGCAGGCGCTGATCCTCGCCGGTCTCGTCTACTCCGGCGAGCGCAAGATCGAAAAGGCCGGGCAGCCCCTCGCACCCGACGTGCCCCTCGAAGTGCGCGGCAAGGAGCATCCCTGGGTCTCGCGGGGCGGGATCAAGCTGGCGCATGCGCTCGAGCATTTCGGCTGGGACGTGACCGGGGCGGTCGCCCTCGACGTGGGGTCTTCGACGGGCGGTTTCACCGACGTGCTGCTTCAGTCGGGGGCGGCGAAGGTGTTCGCGGTCGACGTCGGCACCAACCAGCTCGCCTGGAAGCTCAGGCAGGATCCGCGCGTCGTCGTCCACGAGAAGACCAATGCGCGCCACCTCACCGGATCGGTGGTGAGCGAGCCGGTCGACATCGTCGTCTGCGACGCGAGCTTCATCTCGCTCGCCAAGGTCCTCGCCACCGCGCTCGGCTTCGCGAAGCCCGGAGGACGTCTGGTCGCCCTGGTCAAGCCCCAGTTCGAGGCGGAGCGCGGCGAAATCGGGAAAAACGGGGTGGTTCGGGATCCTGAAGTGCATGAGCGCGTCTGCCGTTCCGCGGCGGACTGGCTCCGGTCGCTCGGCTGGACGGTCGAAGGAGTCGCCGAGAGCCCGATCACCGGACCGGAGGGAAATGTCGAGTTCCTGCTCGCGGCGCGGCGGCCGGAGGCGGGAGAAACCGGGCTCGTTCAGGCGGCGGAAAGCCGGGACCTATAAGGCCTTTTTACCGTAGTGCCTCGCGTACAGCTGTACTTGATAGCTTCACCCCCACCCGCTAGCGCCACGCCTGTGCCAATGACGATCAAAAATTTCCTTGTCCTGCCGTTGCTTGTCTTTGCAGCTGGTTGCGGAGGCGCCGACGCCGAGGAGAAGGGCAAGGCCCGCCCGGCCCCGGTGGTCAAGGTGGAGCCGGCCACGACGATCCGCTTCGTCGAAACGATCGAAGCGGTCGGGACGGCGCGGGCCAACGAGCAGGTCACCCTGTCGGCGCCGGTCACCGAGCGGCTCGTCCGATTGGGCTTCGACGACGGGGCCTTCGTTCGCCGGGGGCAGGTCGTCGCGGTCCTCGCCCAGGGCCAGGAAGCCGCCCAGCTCGCCGAGGCCCAGGCGCGCCAGCGCGAGGCGCAGCAGCAGCTCGGCCGGATCCAGACCCTCAAGCAGCGCGGCTTCGCAACCCAGTCGCAGCTCGACGTCCAGAACGCCGCGGCGGCGGGCGCCAGGGCCCAGGCCTCCGGGGTCCGAGCCTCGATCGCCGAACGGGTGATCACCGCGCCCTTCTCTGGCTACGCCTCGCTTCGGACCATCTCGCCCGGAGCGGTGGTGAGCAGCGGGACTCCGATCGCCACGATCAGCGACATCTCGACCATCAAGCTCGACTTCCCGGTCCCCGAAACCCTGCTGTCCACGCTCCGCCCCGGCCTCACCATCGCGGCCGTCTCCGCCGCCTATCCGAACCAGCCGTTCCGGGGGCGGATCGCCAATATCGATCCCGTGATCGATCCCAATACCCGGGCGGTCATGGTGCGCGCCCAACTCCCCAACACCGACAACAGGCTCAAGCCCGGAATGCTTCTCACCGTCGTCATCGAGGCTTCGCCGAGGCTTGGCCTTTCGGTACCCGAGCTGGCGATCGTCGGGGAAGGCGACGCGCGCTACGTCTACACGTTGGACGCGGGCGGGACGGCCCGCCGCACCCCGGTTCGGACCGGCCTTCAAAGCGTCGGCCGGGTCGAGATACTCGAAGGGCTGAAGCCCGGGCAGAAGGTGGTCACGGAAGGCGTGGTCAAGCTGTCGGAGGGGATGAAGGTCCGGGTCGCGGGCGCCGGCAATGCCGCGCGGGGGCCCAGGACCCAGGGCGGCGCGCCGCCTGCCGCGGGCAAGGCGCCGTGAGTCTCTCCCCGTCATTGCGAGCGAAGCGAAGCAATCCAGCGGCTCGGCCGCCGCAACTGGATTGCTTCGTCGCTGCCGAGAAGCGGCAGTTTATCCGGAGCGCCGCCGCAGGCGGCGTCGAAGGGCTCCTCGCAATGACGGAACAACCATGAAGATCTCCGATCTCTCCGTCCGCCGGCCGGTCTTCGCGGCGGTGCTCGCGATGCTGATCGCGGTGGTCGGGCTGGTCGGCTATTTCGCCTTGTCGGTCCGCGAATATCCGGACGTCGATCCGCCGGTCGTTTCCGTCCAGACGCAATATATCGGAGCGGCCGCGAGCGTCGTCGAGACCCGGGTGACCCAGGTCCTCGAGGATCAGCTCTCGGGCGTCGAGGGGCTTCAGACGATCACCTCGCGAAGCCAGGACGGGCAATCGTCCATCACCATCGAATTCTTCCCCGGCCGATCGATCGAATCGGCCGCCAACGACGTCCGCGACCGGGTCGGAGCGGCCGCCGGCAACCTTCCCGACGACGTCCGGCCGCCCGAGGTCCGGAAGGTCGATGCCGACGCCTCGCCGATCCTCTTCCTCGTGGTCTCCAAGCCCGGATGGTCGCGGCTCCAGCTGTCCGATTATGTCGATCGCAACCTGCTCGACCGCTTCTCGTCGATCGAAGGGGTCGCCCGGGTCTTCGTCGGCGGCGAGGCCCGGCCGGCGATGCGGGTGTGGATGCAGCCAGGGCGCCTCGCCGCGTACGGGCTCACTCCCGGCGACCTCGAAAGCGCGCTCAGGAGCCAGAATGTCGAGCTCCCGGCCGGCCGCCTCGAATCGGCTCAGCAGAACGTCACCCTTCGAGTCGACCGGCCGTTCCAGAACGCCCGGCAATTCTCCCAGCTCGTCGTCGGCCGGGGCGCCGACGGCTATCTCGTCCGGCTGGGCGACGTCGCTCGGATCGAGCAGGGGCCCGAAAATCCCTATTCCGCCTTCCGGCTCAACGGCCAGGAGGCGGTGGGCCTCGGAATCGTCCGTCAGTCCGGCGCCAACACCCTGGCCGTCGCCGAAGCCGCCAAGCAGGCGGCGGAGGAGCTGAGGCCGACTCTCC
This sequence comes from Allosphingosinicella sp., assembly GCA_035638835.1. Classification (GTDB taxonomy): domain Bacteria; phylum Pseudomonadota; class Alphaproteobacteria; order Sphingomonadales; family Sphingomonadaceae; genus Allosphingosinicella. The sequence continues at coordinate 22,051 of DASQZF010000187.1, forward strand.
CCGAAGGCATGAACGTCGTCGTCGGCTCCGACGAAAGCCTGTTCATCAGCCGCGCCATCGACAAGGTGTGGGTGACCCTCGCCGAAGCCGCCATCCTCGTCGTCCTCGTCATCTACCTGTTCCTCGGCAACTGGCGGGCCACGCTCATCCCCGCCGTCACCGTTCCGCTCTGCCTGCTCGCCAGCTTCGCGGTGCTCTGGCTGTTCGGATTCTCGATCAACCTGCTGACCCTGCTCGCCATGGTGCTTTCGATCGGGATCGTAGTCGACGACGCCATCGTCGTGCTCGAGAACGTCTATCACCGGATCGAGGAGGGCGAGCCTCCGCTCGCCGCCGCCTTCGAAGGCACCCGCCAGGTCGGCTTCGCAATCGTCTCGACCACGCTCGTCGTCTGCGCCGTGTTCGTGCCGATCATGTTCATCGCCGGCCAGACCGGCCTGCTCTTCCGCGAGCTCGCGGCCGCCATGATCGGCGCAGTCGCCTTCTCGGGCTTCCTGGCCCTCAGTCTGGCGCCGATGATGTGCTCGAAGCTCCTCAAATATCAGGAGCGGGGCCGCTTCGCCGGCTGGATCGACGATCGCTTCCGCCGGCTCGAAGGATTCTATTCGCGGCGCCTGGACGGGATGATCTCGAGGCCGATGATCCCGCTCGTCGTCGTCGCTCTGTTCCTCGCCGGCGCCGGCTTTCTCTTCTCCACCCTCCGCTCGGAGCTGGTCCCGGCCGAGGATGTCGGGATCCTCTCCGCCAACGTGTCGGCCCCGGAAGGCACCGGCTACGCGCAGATGGACCGTTACATGCTGGACGCGCAGGGCAAGTTGCTGCCCCTCGTCGACAAGGGCGCCGTCCGGGCCATCATCCAGCGCACGCCCGGCGGCTTCGGCCAGTCCGACGATTTCAACAGCGGCACCTTCGTCATCTTCCTGAAGCCCTGGGAGGAGCGCGAAAAGACCACCCAGGAAGTCGTCCAGGAGGTCAACAAGCGGCTCGGCCAGCTTCCCGCGGTTCGCGGCAACGCCCAGGTCCGCTCCTCGATCGGCGGCCGGGGCAGGGGCCAGCCGGTCAACTTCGTCATCGCCGGCTCGACCTATGCCGATCTCGCCCGGGCCCGCGACCGGATCCTCGCGGCGGCCGCGGCCAATCCCGGGATCGTCAACCTCGATTCGGACTATAAGGAGACCAAGCCGCAGCTCCGGATCGCCGTCGACACCGCCCGCGCCGGCGATCTCGGGGTCTCGGTCGAGGACGTCTCCAACGCCCTCCAGTCGCTGCTCGGCTCCCGCCGGGTCTCGACCTATGTCGACCGCGGCGAGGAATATCGGGTCATCGTCCAGGCCGAGGCCGGCAACCGGGCCACCCAGGCGGATCTCCAGACCATCCACGTCCGCAACCGGTCGGGAGGCGTGGTCCCGCTCGCCAGCCTCGTCACCGTCACGGACACGGCCGGCGCCCGCGACCTCGGCCGCTACGACAAGATGAGGGCCATCACCCTCTCCGGCGGCCTCGCTCCCGGTTACTCGCTCGGCGAGGCGCTCGAGTTCCTCGAGGGCCAGGCCGGCCAGTCGCCGGAGGTGATCGCGGTCGGCTATCGCGGGGAGAGCCAGGCCTTCAAGGAGGCGGGAGGGTCGATCTGGCTGGTCTTCGGCCTGACCATCCTGATCATCTACCTTCTGCTGGCCGCCCAGTTCGAAAGCTTCGTCCATCCCGCCGTCATCATCAGCACCGTGCCGCTGGCGGTGGGCGGAGGCGCGATCGGGCTCGCGATCATGGGGCAGACCCTCAACCTCTACAGCCAGGTCGGGCTCGTCATGCTCGTCGGCCTCGCGGCCAAGAACGGGATCCTGATCGTCGAATTCGCCAACCAGCTCAGGGACCAGGGCCGGGACATCGGCCAGGCGATCCGCGAAGCCTCCGCCCGGCGGCTCCGGCCGATCCTGATGACCTCGATCGCGACGGTCGCCGGAGCGGTGCCGCTGATGCTCGCGAGCGGCGCGGGCGCGGCTGCCCGGACCGCGATCGGGGTCGTCATCGTCTGGGGCGTTTCGATCTCGACCCTGATCACCCTGTTCCTGATCCCGGTCCTCTATTCGCGGCTCGCACGCTACACCGGCTCGCCGCTTGCGGTGACCCGCAAGCTCGAGGAGCAGCTGAGCCATCCGAACGGGGCGCTGCCGGCGCCGGCGGAATGAGGAGCCCGTCATTGCGAGCGCAGCGAAGCAATCCAGCTCTCAGGTCGAAACAGGCGCCGAAGCTGGATTGCTTCGTCGCTTCGCTCCTCGCAATCACGGAGGGAAAATGACCGCGATCGCTTCCAAGTCGCAGCTCAGGATGTCGTTCCTGCGCTATGCTCTGTTCACCGTTCCGCTCGTGCTCCTGCTCGGCACCCTTTCCGGCCGGATCGCCAATTCGGGCTATGGCAACACCTGGTTCTACGCCCTCCAAAAGCCCGCGATCATGCCGCCCGGCTGGATGTTCGGAGTGGCCTGGACGATCCTCTACATCTTTCTGGGCCTCGCTTTGGCGCTGGTCCTCCACGCCAAGGGCGCCCGAGGCCGTCGCCTGGCGCTGGGCCTGTTCGTCCTCCAGCTCCTTCTCAACTACGCCTGGTCGCCCATCTTCTTCGCCTATCACGAGGTCGGCCTGGCCTTCTGGACGATCCTTGCGATGATCCTCCTGTCGGCGGTCACGGCCTTCCTGTTCTGGCGGATCCGCCGCTCCGCCGGCTTGCTGATGCTGCCCTATATCGCCTGGCTGTGCTTCGCCGCGACTCTCACCTGGCAGATCGGGGTCCTGAACCCCGGGGCGGCCGAGCTTGCGCCGGGCGGCTCCACTACCGATATCCCCCTCTGAGGAATTTCACAGGAGCGCTTCGCATGCAGTCCGAAAACCGTCTGTTCGACGATTTCGTAAAGGTCATGAACGGGGCCGCCGGGACCCTCGCGGGAATGGGCCGCGAGGCGGAAGGCGCCTTTCGCGACCGGATGCGCGACTGGGTGGGCGGCCTCGACCTGGTCTCTCGCGAGGAGTTCGAGGCGATGAAGGCGGTCGCAATCGCCGCCCGCGAGGAGAGCGCGGCGCTGAAGAGCCGGGTCGAGGCGCTGGAGGCCGCGGCGGCCGCCAACCCGAAACGCAAGACCGTCGGAGAGACCGATACCGGGCCCGCCACCGGCCTTGGTGACCAATAATCCACAACATATTGTGGTCGCCTGATCTGCGTTCTTGCGCCTTCGCTCTCGCGCGGGCAGTTTCGTGGAACGAGGGGCGGCCGGAAAGCTGAGTGATGGATGTGGACGAATTCGAGCTGGAGCGCGAGCCGGGCGGCCCGATCGACATGCTCGAACATTATTTCAGCGCCCATGGCTGGGCCAGCGAGCGCGGCGAGGACGAGATCGTCGCCAACTTCCAGGGCAGCTGGGCGCAATATGAGCTCCGCGCCGTCTGGCGCGACGAGGATCATGTCCTCCAGTTCCTCGCCCTTCCCGACATCCGGGTAGCCCAGGACAAACGGGCCGCCGTCTACGAGACGATCGGCCTCATCAACGAGCAGCTGTGGATCGGCCATTTCGAGCTCTGGGCCTCGTCGGGCCTCGTCCTCTTCCGCCACGCCACCCTGCTCGAGGGCGAGGAAGGCGGAATCCTCACCCTCCAGCATGCCGAGACGCTGGTCGAGGCGGCGATCGAGGAATGCGAGCGCTTTTACCCGGTCTTCCAGTTCGTCCTCTGGGCCGGCAAGACCCCCCAGGAAGCGATCGCCGCGGCGTTGATTGAGACCCAGGGCGAGGCGTAAGACCCTCCCCGTCATTGCGAGCGCAGCGAAGCAATCCAGCCTCCGGGCCCGCGCCAGGCGCCGA
>DASQZF010000188.1:0-6893 GCA_035638835.1 Allosphingosinicella sp.
CCTCCTCCTCCACCGCTGCGACGTCCTGGCCGGTCAGCGCCTTGGGGTGCGAGAAATCGAAGCGGAAGCGGTCGGGAGCGACCAGGCTGCCCTTCTGGGTGACGTGGCCGCCCAGCCGGTGGCGAAGCGCCGCGTGGAGGAGATGGGTGGCGCTGTGATTGGCCCGGACCCGCCCGCGCCTCGGGGCGTCGACGTCGAGGTGGACGGCGTCGCCCACCGCGACCTCTCCGGCTTTGACCACTGCATGGTGCGCATGGAGCCGGCCGAGCGGCTTGGACGTGTCCTCGACCTCGGCCTCGAGGCCCCTGTCGCTGGCGATGGTGCCGGTGTCGCCCATCTGGCCGCCGCTCTCGCCGTAGAAGGGCGTCTGGTTGGTCAGGATGACGACCTTGTCGCCCGCCGCGGCGCGCTCCACCCGGGCCCCATCCCTGACGAGCGCGACGACGACGCCCTCGCCTTCATGGCCGGCATAGCCGGTGAACTCGGTCGATCCATGCTCCTCGGCGATGTCGAACCAGACGTCCTCGGAAGCCTTCTGGCCCGATCCCTTCCAGGCGGCGCGCGCCTGGGCCTTCTGCTCGCCCATGGCGACGTCGAAGCCGTCGCGGTCCACCGCGAAGCCCTGGGCCCTCAGAGCATCCTCGGTTAGATCGTAGGGGAAGCCGAACGTGTCGTAGAGCTTGAAGGCGACGGCGCCGGCAAGCGTGTCGCCGGGCTTCATCGCGCCCGTCGCCTCGTCGAGCAGCCTGAGGCCGTTGGCGAGCGTCTGCCGGAAGCGGGTTTCCTCCAGCTTCAACGTCTCCTCGATCAGCGGCTGGGCCCGGACCAGCTCGGGATAGGCGGCGCCCATCTCGGCCACCAGCGACGGCACCAGGCGATGCATCAAAGGCTCGCCGCTTCCGAGCAGATGCGCGTGGCGCATCGCCCGGCGCATGATCCGGCGCAGAACGTAGCCGCGCCCCTCGTTCGCCGGAAGCACTCCGTCGGCGATCAGGAAGCCCGAGGTCCGAAGATGGTCGGCAATGATCCGGTGGCTCGCCGCCGTATCCGCGGTCGCCATATTGTGGGTCAGCGACGAGGAGGCCGCGATCAGCGCCTTGAAGGTGTCGGTGTCGTAATTGTCGTGGACGCCCTGCATCACGGCGGCGATCCGCTCCAGCCCCATGCCGGTGTCGATCGACGGTGTCGGAAGCTCGCGGACGATCTCATTGTCCTCCTGCTCATATTGCATGAAGACGAGGTTCCAGATCTCGACGAAGCGATCTCCGTCCTCGTCCGGGCTTCCGGGCGGGCCGCCGGGGATATGATCGCCATGGTCGAAGAATATCTCGGAGCACGGGCCGCAGGGGCCGCTGTCGCCCATCGCCCAGAAATTGTCCTTGGTCGGGATCCGGATGATCCGGCTCTCGGGAAGGCCCGCGATTTTTCGCCACAGGTCGAAGGCCTCGTCGTCGGTATGGTAGACGGTGGCGGTCAGCCGGTCCGGGTCGAGGCCCCATTCCTTGGTCAGCAGGGTCCAGGCGTGAAGGATCGCCTGCTCCTTGAAATAATCGCCGAACGAGAAATTGCCGAGCATCTCGAAGAAGGTGTGGTGGCGCGCCGTGTAGCCGACATTGTCGAGATCGTTATGCTTGCCCCCGGCCCGGACGCATTTCTGCGACGAGGCCGCGGTCGAATAAGGCCGGGTCTCGAGGCCGGTGAAGACGTTCTTGAACGGCACCATTCCGGCATTGACGAACATGAGCGTTGGGTCGTTCTGCGGGACCAGAGGCGCCGAAGGCACCTGGCGGTGCCCGTTCGAGCCGAAATAGTCGAGGAACGACCGGCGGATGTCGTTGGTGGAGGTCATGACTCCAAGGTAAGCCACATGCTGCGCTGCGGCAAGCGACGGCGTCCGGACCCGATGCGCGAACAATGAATTTGGCCGGCGACCATGGATGAAGCCGTCATTGCGAGCGCAGCGAAGCAATCCAGAGCTGCGTTCGAGGCTCACTGGATTGCTTCGTCGCTTCGCTCCTCGCAATGACGAGTGGAGGTGGGAAGATTGCGCTTAAAGTCCCGTCGGAGCCGCGGCCGCCTCGACCGGCGCCTCCGCCGCCTCGGCCACTTCGACCGGCCTTTCCTCGGCGCTCACCGGGTAGCTGGCGTAGCGAAGGATGCGCTCGCGGTCGGGATCGGGCGCAGCCGCGGTCTCGACCCCCTCCCTCTCCACATAAGTGGGCTCCGGAGCCCTAAGCGTCCCGCCTTCGGCATAGCCGTCGACGGCCGGATCGTGCTGCGGGACATATTCGGTCGGATAGGTTCGGCAGCCGACGCAGCCGGCGCCGAGCTCGCCGACCAGGACGGGCTGCTGGGCCGCGCGATACTCGGCCTGGTGGACCTGCGCCCAATCGGGGCTGCGGTAGGGAACGAGGTCGGCATGAAAATCGTCCGCCGCCTCGTTGAAATAAGCGGGGTTGATCTCGGCGACCGCGGATTTGCCGAGCGTGATTCCAAGCGCCGCGCCGAAGATCGAAAGCCCGGCCATGACCGGCAAAGTCGTCGAGACGGGCATCGCGTCACTCCCTGAATAAGCACTACATCAGCAACGCAGGTTAAACCCTCGATCGGGCGGGCCTGTTCCCTGGGTTAACCCTCTTTGTCTCCGCTGCCTCCCCTCCCTGGAAGGGAGGATGAGCAGGTGAGGATGTCCCCCGGACATCCTCAGCCATGCCCGGGGGGCATGGCGACCTGCTCATGGGTGGGTCCGCCGAAGGCGGCCGAAACTCCGGGTCCGTAAAGTCTCGCTGCGCTCGCCTACCCACCCCCGACCCCTCCCTTGCAGGGAGGGGAGACCTCCGCTCTTGCGATTCTCCCCCAAAGGGTGGAACTCTCCCGGGATTGAGCGCGGACGCGCCTCAACGCGGTTCGCGCCTTCGAAGGAAGGAGAGACGCATGCCCGACGGATCGACAGGCACCAGGACGATCGCTCTCGTTGGACCGGGCGGGGCGGGTAAGACCAGCCTCGCCGAGGCCCTTCTCTTCGCCGCCGGAGCGGTCGACCGGCAGGGCAGCGTCGATGCCGGGACCAGCGTGGGCGATTCGAGCCCCGAGGCGCGCCAGCGCGCCGGCTCGACCGAGCTCAACCTGATGCATTTCGAATTTCTCGGCGATCGATTCGCATTGGTCGATTCGCCGGGCTCGGTCGGCTTCTGCGCCGACGGCGCGCTTGCCGTGGCGGCCGCCGATCTCGCAATCGTCGTCGTCGATCCCGATACGGAGCGGGCAATCCTCGCCGAGCCGGCCTTGAGGCAGCTCGAAGCGCTCCGCATCCCTCACCTCATCTTCGTCAACAAGATCGAGCAGGCCCGGGGCGGAATCCGCGCCCTGCTCGAAGCCCTTCAGCCGATGAGCGCCTCGCCCCTGGTCGCCCGGCAGATCCCGATTCGAGAGGGCGAGAAGGTCACCGGCTTCGTTGACCTCGCCCTCGAGCGCGCCTTCAAATACCGGCCCGGCAAGCCCTCCGAGCAGATCGAGATCCCCCCTGACCTCGCCGACCGCGAGTCGGAGGACCGCTTCCACATGCTCGAGCAGCTCGCCGATCATGACGATTCGCTGCTCGAGCAGCTGCTGATGGACGAGACCCCCGATCAGGCCACGATCTTCGCAGACATCGCCCGCGAGACGAAGGAGAATCTCGTCGTTCCAGTGCTGTTCGGCTCGGCCCTCAACGGCTTCGGGGTGCGGCGGCTGATGAAGGCGCTTCGCCACGATTCGCCGGCGCCGGCGGCGGCGGCGGATCGGCTCGGCGCCGGGGACGGCTGCGCCTTCGTGTTCAAGATCTCCCACGGCGGCAATATGGGCCGTCTCGCCCTCGCCCGGGTGTTCGGCGGTCCGCTCAGCGAAGGCACGGAGCTGAAGGTCGGCTCCGGCGGCTCGGTACGGGTCGGAACCCTCTTCGCGATGCAGGGCGAGAAGCCCTCCAAGCTCGGCAAGGCCGCGGTCGGCGACGTCGTCGCAATCGCCAAGGCGGAAGGGGTCGACGCCGGCCAGTGGCTCGGCGCCGGCGGCAAGGCGCCGGAGCTGGAGTTTCCCGCCTCCAATTACGCGCTCGCCATCGCCACCCGCGACCGCAAGGACGACGTCAGGCTGTCGACCGCGCTCCACAAGCTGGTCGAGGAGGATCCCTCGCTCGAATGGGAGCAGGACGAGGCGCTCCACGAGACCCGCCTCAAGGGGATAAGCGACGAGCATCTCAAGGTGACCCTGGCGCGCCTGAAGCGGCGCTACGGGGTGGCGGTCGACTCGAATCCGCCGGCGATCGGCTACAGGGAATCGATCCGAAGGCCGGTGACCCAGCGCGGCCGCCACAAGAAGCAGTCGGGCGGCCACGGCCAGTTCGGCGACGTCGTCATCGAGATCCGCCCGCTGTCGCGAGGCGAGGGATTCCAGTTCGAGGAGAAGATCCACGGCGGAGCGGTGCCCCGGCAATATATACCGGCGGTCGAGCAGGGCGTTCGAGACGCACTTGGCAAGGGACCGCTCGGATTCCCGGTGGTCGACGTGGCGGTCGCCCTGGTCGACGGAAGCTATCATACGGTCGACAGCTCCGAGCTCGCCTTCCGGACGGCCGGACGGATCGGGATGAGCGAGGCCCTGGCCTTGGCCCAGCCGCACCTGCTCGAGCCGGTCCACAAGGTTCGGGTCCTCACTCCGGGCTATGCGACGTCGCGGGTCACTTCGGCGATCGCCAGCCGCCGCGGCCAGATGCTCGGAATGGACAGCCGCCCGGGCTGGTCGCGCTGGGAGGCGGTCGAGGCCCTGGTGCCCGAGGCCGAGCTGCAGGGCCTCGACGCGGAGCTGCGCTCGGTCAGCCAGGGCCTTGCGACCTACCAGGCGGCGTTCGACCATCTCGCCGAGCTGAACGGCAAGCTCGCCGACGACGTCGTCCAGAAGGTGCCGGAGCCGGCCTAGCCGACTCCCCTCCCTGCAGGGGAGGGGCCGGGGGTGGGTCCGCCGAAGGCGGCCGAAACTCCGACGCCTCAGCAGTCTCGCTGCGCTCGCCTACCCACCCCCAGCCCCTCCCTTCCAGGGAGGGGAGATCAGAGGCGCTTGACCCGCGCCCAACAATCGACTTCCTAAGCGCCATCGCAAGCACGAGGAGCGGCGCGTGGCCAAACGTCTCACTTACTGGATCCTGTTCGCCCTCGCGCTCGGCATCGTCGTCGGCCTTGGACTCAATTATTCGCTGGGCGACGGCACGTCCGACGGCGGGGCGGTGGTCAAGGAGATCGCGCGCTATCTCTCGATCCTGACGACCATCTTCCTCCACCTCATCAAGATGATCATCGCGCCCCTGGTCTTCTCGACCCTGGTCGTCGGGATCGCCCATATGGGCGACACCGCGGCGCTCGGCCGGGTCGGAGCCAAGGCGCTCGGCTGGTTCGTCGCTGCCAGCCTCGTCTCGCTCTCGCTCGGCCTGCTCCTCGTCACCCTGTTCCAGCCCGGCAGCGGCCTCGGGCTTCCGCTGCCGCCGGTCGACGCCTCTGCGGGGATCGACCGCTCCGCCTTCGACATCGTCAAGTTCTTCGGCAACATCTTCCCGGAATCGATGATCCGGGCGATGTCGGAGAACAGCATCCTCCAGATCGTCGTCTTCTCCCTGTTCGTCGGCGTGGCCATCATGGCGGTGGGCGAACCGGCGCGGCCGCTGGTCCGGGCGACCGAAGCCCTGGTCAAGGTGATGCTGGTCATCACCGACTATGTGATGCGATTCGCACCGTTCGCGGTCTTCGCGGCCGTCGCGTCGACCGTCGCCCAGCGCGGCCCGTCGATCATCGGCGACCTGGGCTATTTCATGGGCACCTTCTATGTCGGCCTGGTCCTGCTCTGGATCCTCCTGCTCGGAATCTGCTTCCTGATCGTCGGCAGGCGCACCGGCCTCCTAATCCGCTACATCCGCGATCCGATCGTCCTGGCTTTCTCGACCGCTTCGTCGGAAGCCGCCTATCCGCGCACGCTCGAAGCCCTGGACCGGTTCGGAGTGCCGCCGCGGATCGCCAGCTTCGTCCTTCCCTTGGGCTATTCGTTCAATCTCGACGGCTCGATGATGTACATGACCTTCGCGACCATCTTCGTCGCCCAGGCCTATGGCATCGAGCTTTCGATGACCCAGCAGATCCTGATGCTGCTGACCCTGATGATCACCTCGAAGGGCGTGGCCGGGGTGCCCCGGGCGAGCCTCGTCGTGATCACCGCGACCATGGCCCAGTTCAACATCCCGGAAGCCGGCCTGCTGCTGATCCTCGCCGTCGACCATTTCCTCGACATGGGCCGCTCGGCCACCAATGTCGTCGGCAATGCGGTGGCGAGCGTCGTCGTCGCCAAATGGGAGGGCGAGCTCGACCCGATGGAGCCGATAGACATCGAGCCGCCCCACGCCCCCGCGCACGTTGCGCCGCCGAAACCTGGGGAAGAGCCCTTCTGATCCTCCCCATGCCCTGCATGGGGAGGGGGACCATGCGAAGCATGGTGGAGGGGTAATTGGCTGCGAGTCCGAGGATCCGGCACGAGACGGCCAAGGCCTGAGCCTTCTACCCCTCCACCACCCTTCGGGTGGTCCCCCTCCCCATCTGACGATGGGGAGGAAAATCAGTCGAACGGCCGGTCTATGCTCGGCGGCGGGGTGGTGAACCAGCGTGGCCCGCTCGCCGTCATGTAGAGGCAGTCCTCGAGGCGGATCCCGAACTTGCCCGGCAGGTAGATTCCCGGCTCGTTCGAGAAGCACATGCCCGGCGCCAGCCTGGTCGTCTCGCCATGCACGAAATTGACCGGCTCGTGCCCCTCCATCCCGATCCCGTGGCCGGTGCGGTGCGACGTGCCGGGAAGCTTGTAGCCCGGGCCGTAGCCCCAGG
>DASQZF010000189.1:0-24306 GCA_035638835.1 Allosphingosinicella sp.
CGAGGAGAAGAGCGGCCTCGCTTATTCTTCCAGGGCCCGCCAGGTCGGGATCGACGGGGTCGAGATGCCGGTGATGCACGCGTGCGGCCACGACGTCCACGTCACCGCGCTGGTCGGCGCCGCCCGCCAGCTTGCGGCGGCGAAGGACCGCTGGCGCGGGACGATCGTCTTCATCGCCCAGCCGGCCGAGGAAAGGGTGGGCGGCGCCAAGGCAATGCTCGCGGACGGCCTCTACACCCGCTTCCCGAAGCCCGATTACGCGCTCGGCTTCCACGTCAATTCCGGGATGCGCACGGGCACGGTGAGCGGCGCCGACGCGCTGATGTACAGCTCGGCCGACAGCGTCGACGTCGTCATCCATGGCGTAGGCGCCCACGGCGCCGCGCCGCATACGGGCAAGGATCCGGTCTATATCGGAGCCCAGATCGTCACCGCCCTCCAGTCGATCGTCAGCCGCGAGGTCGGGCCGCTGTCGCCGGCGGTGGTGACGGTGGGGTCATTCCATGCCGGGACCAAGCACAACATCATCTCCGACCGGGCCGATCTCCAGATCACGGTGCGGGCCAATGACGAGGGGACGAGGCGGCAGCTGCTGGCTGCGATCGACCGGATCGCCAAAGGCATCGCCCGCGCCCATGGGGTCGCAGAGAACCGGCTTCCCGAGGTCAAGGTTTCGGAAGGAACCCCGACGACCAGCAACACGCCCGCTCTCGCCCAGCGGGTCCGGACCGCCTGGACACGGGCCCTGCCGGCCGGGACGGTGGTTCCGTTCGCCCAGGAGAGCATGGGCGCGGAGGATTTCACCTATTTCGTCCAGCCCGAGCTCAAGGTGCCGGGCTTCTATTTCCAGGTCGGCGGAACGCCTCAGTCGACGTTCGACTCGGCCCGGTCGGGAGGGCCACCGGTGCCGTCGCACCATTCGCCCTTGTTCAAGATTGATCCCGAGCCGGCTATTCGGCTCGGCACGGAAGCGATGACGGTCGCAGTGCTCGACCTGCTGGGGGCGGGCTCGGGCCCGGCCGGAAACTGATCACAAGAAGGGGGGAATAAGAGAATGAAGACCCAAGCGATCCTCTGCGCCGCGGTGCTGACCCTGGCGGCCTGCGGAAGCTCCGGAGGCGACAAAGCCGGCGAAGCGGCCGGCGGCAACGGCTCGGCCGCGGCGGCGCAAGGCGGCGGCGGCGAACGCGCGGCGGGCTCCGGCTCCGCCTCCGCGTCCGGCTCCCCGGTCAATCTCCAGCCCGGCGAGTGGGAGATGAAGATGGAGGTGGTCAACGTGAAGGTCGAAGGCCTTCCCGAAGGCGCGGCCGACGGGATGAAGAGCCAGGCCGGCGGGATCAACCGCACCTGCATGACTCCGGAAGAGGCCAAGGCTCCCAAAGGCGACGTCTTCACCGGCGACAAGGCCGGCAATTGCAAGTCGGAAGGCTTCAAATGGGAAGGCGGCCGGATCGCGGGCAAGACCATTTGCGAGGGCCAGGGCGGAACCGGCCGGACCGTCATGAACATGGACGGCCGCTACACCCCGCAGAGCATCGACATGAACATGAAGTCGGAAACCGAGATGATGGGCAAGGCGATGACGATGGAGATGCGCCTCACCGGACGCCGGGTCGGCGAGTGCACGGCCGCCACGAAGGGCGGGTGATCGCTTAAAATCCTCCCCATGCGCAGCATGGGGAGGGGGACCACCCGAAGGGTGGTGGAGGGGTAGCTGACGAGGCTTCCGCCAGTTACCCCTCCACCCCGCTACGCGGGGTCCCCCTCCCCATCTGGCGATGGGGAGGATTTAGGGGACCTTGAAGCTTCGCCCCACTTCGGTCGTCACGAACCGCTCCGGTGCGAGGCCCCGCGCCTTCCTCGCCGCCGCCAGGCGCCTGGGCGGGTCGTCGATGCTCTCGAAGGTGAGCTGGAAGGTGCCCCAGTGCATGCCCAAAGCGGTCCGCGCCTTCAGCGTCTCGAACAGCCGGACCGCCTCGTCCGGGTCGGCATGGTTGTTCTGCATGATGTCGCGCGGCTCGTAGGCGCCGACGGGCAAAATGGCGAGGCGGATGGGCCCCAGGCGCGCCGCCTCGTCGGCCCAGCTTCCGTCGCCATAGCCGGTGTCGCCGGCGAAGAAGAGGTTGCCGCCCGGGAGCTGGACGGTGAAGGCGGACCAGAGCGCCCGGTTGCGGTCGGTGCCCCAGCGCGAGCCCCAATGGTGGTTGCGGCTCACCACCACCTTGCCGAGCGCCTGGCACCGCATGGTCGCCGTGCAGCCGGGGCCGTAGATGGGCAAGTCCTCGTTCCAGTCCAGGGCGACCACGCCGTCTGCCCGGCCGATGACCGAATCGTTGCCGAGGCTGGTGACGATCAGCGGCCTGTCCCGCTCCCGCAGCCGCTTCAGGGTCGGCAGGTCCAAATGGTCGTAATGATTGTGGCTGACGAGGACGAGGTCGATCTTAGGAAGGTCCTCGAAGCGGACGCCGGGCGCCCGTACCCGCTTCGGCCCCGCGAAGGAGACGGGCGAGGCCCGCTCCGACCAGATCGGATCGGTGAGGATGTTGAGGCCTTGGGTCTGGACCAGAACCGTGGCGTGCCCGATCCAGGTGACGAGCATCTCCCCGCCCTCGACCCGGCGCGGCGGAACGGTCGGCCGGACGGGGACCCGCTCGGGCCATTGCGCGCGCTGGTTGGAGCCGAGGACGCGGTTCAGGAAGCGGGCCGGGCCGCCATGGGCCGGGCCGCTCGAGCCTGGCCCCGGATTGAAGAACCGCTCGCCGTCGAAATGGTCGGACCGGGGGCCTTCATAATAGACCCTGTCGAGGAAGGGCGGGACCAGCGACGGCGCGAAGCACAGTCCGACCAGGAGGAAGAGGAGCAGGGTGCCGAGACGGCGGAGCCAGGTTCGCATCGTCGCCCCTTAGCCGTCATTGCGAGCGTAGCGAAGCAATCCAGTGCGGTCTCCGAGGCCCGCTGGATTGCTTCGTCGCTTCACTCCTCGCAATGACGAGTTCCCCCCTTGGCCGATCAGCGCCCGTCGAGGGCGAAGCCGGGGGCCGGCCGGGTCTCGACATGCTCCTCGTGGTAGAAATCGAAGGCGAGGGCGGCCCGGCCCGGGGCGGCGCCGCCGCAATCCACGGGGTAGCGCTCGGTCAGGGTGCCGTAGGCGCCGACCCCGCCGCTGCTTCGAGCCCCGACCTGGGGTCGCGACCCGTCGGCGCAGCGCAGCCGGGCGATATAGGCGCGGGCGCCTTCCGGGCCGCCGACCCGGATCGGGTTCTTCTCCGTGCCGAGCGGATGCGCGGCCGCCGCCGCGGCGATCTGCTCGGCCTCGGCGATTGGATCAAGCGCCGCCGATTGCCCGAGGACCTGGTCGGGGCTCGACGTTCGGGCGCCGAGCTTCTGGGCGGCGGCTGGAGCGGCCAGGAAAGCGACCGCGGCGAGGAGTGGGAGGATGCGCATTTCGTGCCGCTAAGGCCCTAGAGAGGAAAAGGAAAGTGACGGCGACCGTCATTGCGAGCCCTTCGACGCCGCCTGCGGCGGCGCTCAGGATAAACTGCTGCTGCGCAGCAGCGAAGCAATCCAGCTCTTCGGCCCAGCCGCGAGCGCTGCAACTGGATTGCCGCGTCGCTACGCTCCTCGCAATGACGGATCACTCGAGCTCGAACGACACCGACAGGCTGACCGCCACGCTCTGCTCGCCGGGATCGACGGAGGTCGAATCCGCCACGGCGCCGCCGCGCGCCGACTGGCGCATCATGACGACCGGCGGCGCGTAATTGGCGCCCGCTTCGCTGATCGAGAGGATTCGGCCGACCCTCTTGCCGAGCGCCCTGGCGTAGAGCTCGGCTCGGGCGCGGGCATTGGACAGCGCCAAAGTGCGTGCCTCGTCCATCGCCGCCTCGGGCTTGTCGATGGCGAGCATCGGCCCGTTGATCTGGTTGGCGCCCTGGGCCACGAGCGCGTCGAGGACCCTGCCGGTATTGGCGATGTCGCGGAACCTGACCGTCACCTCGTTGCTGGCGCGGTAGCCGATGATCTGCGGGTTGCTGCCCTGGGCGTCGTGCCGGTAATCGGGATAGAGGTTGATCGAGCTGGTTTGGATGTCGCGGTCGGCGATCCCGGCCCGCTTCAGGGCGGCCCGGACCGATGTCATCTGGGTCGCATTCCGGGCCAGCGCGGCGGTGGCGGTGGGGGCGACGGTGACGACCCCGGCGGTGATCCGGGCGATGTCCGGCACCCGGCTCACCTCGCCGGTGGCGACCACATCGAGGCGGGTGCCGTCGAGGAGGATCCCGACCGGGACGGGCTGCGGCTGGGCCGCGGCCGAGGCGAGCGGAAGGGCGCCGAGCGCCAAGGCGGCGCCGAGGATCAGGTTACGCATTCAAAAACTCCGCTATGCTTCGGTTCCGATCCTTTCAACGCCAAGGTGCCTGCACCGTTGCTGAATAACCGTCATTGCGAGGAGCCCTTCGACGCCGCCTGCGGCGGCGCTCAGGATGAACTGCCGCTTCGCGGCAGCGACGAAGCAATCCAGTGGGTCTTCGGGGCAGCGCTGGATTGCTTCGCTACGCTCGCAATGACGGGTTCTCGCGAATATACGGTTGACTTGTAGGGCTTTAGCTGGGAGTTGGGGCCGCGATGACGACCCGCGCGACCCGCACCGGCTCCACTTGCGTCCTTTCGGCGCCGGCCGCTGCGCACGCCTGGCTTTGGTGGTGGGACATATCCTCCGCCGCGGCGCGCGACCATCGATGGTGAAACGGATCCTCTAAGCATCCGAAGTCTCCAGAAAAAGGCCCGCCGCTCCCGGCGGGCCTTTTCTTTTGCGCCCAGTTTTCCAGGAAAAAAGCCATGTCCACCCAGCCCAAATATGTCCTTCCCGCCTCCGAATCGCCCTCCGTCGAAGGCTCGCTCGCCCGGCTTTACACCGGCGAATCGCTCTCGGAAGGCGAAGCGGAAGGGTTGTTCGGCGAGATCGTTGCCGGACGGCTCCCCGAACCGGCCATCGCCGCGATGCTGATCGCGCTTCGCCTCAAAGGCGAGACCGCCGGGGAGATGATCGGAGCGGCTCGGGCGCTCCGCGCCGCCGACGCCGACTTCCCGAGGCCCGACTACCTCTTCGCCGACAGTTGCGGCACCGGAGGGGACGGATCGGCCTCGATCAACGTCTCCACGGCCGTCGCCTTCACCGCGGCGGCGTCGGGCCTTCCGATCGCCAAGCACGGCAACCGCTCGGTCACCTCGCGCTGCGGCTCGGCCGACGTGCTCGAGCAGCTCGGGGCGAAGCTCGACGTCGCTCCCGAGGTCTCCCGCAAGGCACTGGACGAGATCGGGATCTGCTTCCTGTTCGCCCCGCTCTACCATCCGGGCCTTCGCCATGCCGGGCCGGTGCGGCGGATGCTGAAGGTGCGAACCATCATGAACATGCTCGGCCCCTGCCTCAACCCGGCGGAGCCGCAGGTCCAGTTGCTTGGAGTGGCCGATCCGGTCCTGCTGGAGCCGGTGGCGAAGACGCTGGCCGCGCTCGGAGTGACCCGGGCCCTGGTGGTCCACGGATCCGGCCTCGACGAGATCGCGCTTCATGGCGAGACCGAGGCGGTGCGGCTGGAGGGGGGGATGCTCGCTCCGCTCACGATCCGCCCCGAGGATGCCGGCCTCGAGCGGCGGCCGGTGCAGGTGCTCCGGGGCGGCGGACCGGAGGAGAATGCCGAGCGGCTGAAGGCGCTTCTGATGGGCTACGGAGTCGCCGCCGAGACCGAGGTCGTGGCGCTCAACACCGGAGCGCTTCTGATGACCTCGGGCCTCGCTTCGGACCTTCGCGATGGAGTGGGGATGGCGCTTCAGGCGCTCGCCTCGGGCGAAGCCTATCGCCGGCTCGAACTATTCATCGAGGCGACGAATGGCTGAGACAAGCGGAATCCTCGCTGAGATCGTGGCGAGAAAGCGGGTCGACGTGGCGGCGCGCCTCGGCGGCTTCGGCCTCGACTCGGCCGAGCCGACCCGGCTCAGCCTCAGGGCCGCTCTTGCCAGGCCGGGCGCGCGCTTCATCATGGAGGTGAAGCGCGGCTCGCCGTCGGGCGGGGCGATCCGCCCCGGGGCCGACGCGGCGACGCTCGCGCGAGCCTATCGCGGCGCGGCCGACTCAATCAGCGTCCTTACCGACGCGCCCTATTTCGGCGGCTCGCTCGAGGATCTGCGCGCGGTCCGGCGGGAGTTTCCGGGGCCGATTCTGGCCAAGGACTTCATCGTCGATCCGAGGCAGGTCGCCGAGGCCCGGCTTCACGGCGCCGACGCGATCCTCGTCATCCTGTCCGTGCTCCCGGACGAGGACGCGGCGGCCGTGATGGCGGCGGCCCGGCGCCTCGGAATGGACGTCCTGGTCGAGACCCACAGCGCCGAGGAGGTGGCCCGGGCGGTGCGGCTCGGCGCCGACATCATCGGGATCAACAACCGCAACCTCGACACCCTGGAAGTCGATCTCGCCACCACCGAAAGGCTGGCCGCCCTGGTGCCCGCGGGAACGCTCGTGGTTTCGGAATCGGGAATTGCGACCCGCTCGGACGTGGAGCGCCTGGCCCCCTTCGCCGACGCCTTCCTGGTCGGATCCTCGTTGATGCGCGCCGAGAATATCGCCGAGGCGGCCCGGGCGCTCGCCTTCGGGCGGGTCAAGGTCTGCGGGATCACCGACGGCCATGACGCGGCCATGGCGGCGGAGAACGGCGCGGCTTATGCGGGCGTGATCATGGTTCCGAACACTCCGCGCGCCGTCACGGCCTCGCAGGCGGAGGCGATCGCCGAGGCGTCGCCAATCCCGCTCGTCGGAGTCTATCGCAACGAGAAGCCGATGCAGATCGCCAACGGGGCCCGAGCCCTCGGGCTTCGCGCCGTTCAGCTCCATGGCGAGGAGGATCCGCTCTACATCCGGGCGCTTCGGGGCCTCCTCCCCGAAGAGACCGAGATCTGGGCTGCGGCCCCGGTCGGCCGGGACGTGCCCCGGCCTCGGCTCGGCGCCGACCGGACCCTGTTCGACAGCCAGATCGGCGGACGCTCGGGCGGTACCGGGATCGCCTTCGACTGGTCCCGGCTCGAGGGCCGGGCCGATCTCGGCCGCTCGGTGCTCGCCGGCGGCCTCAGGCCTTCCAACGCCCGGGCCGCGGCTCGGGTGGGGGCCTTCGCCCTGGACGTCGGCTCGGGAGTCGAGATGGCGCCGGGCCGAAAGGATGCCGGCCGGCTCTTCGCCTTCTTCGAGGCGCTTCGCCCGCCGGCCCGCGGGGACTCGACATGAGGCAGACCGGACGCTTCGGCGCCTATGGCGGGGCCTATGTGCCCGAGATTCTCGTTCCGGCGATCGAGCAGCTCGAGGCCGCTTTCCTGGATGCCTCGGAGGATGCCGCCTTCCGGGCCGAACTCGATTCGCTGCTGGCCAAATATGCCGGGCGGCCGACCCCGCTCACCCGCTGCCGCAACCTCGGGTCGGAGCGGGCCCGGATCTATCTGAAGCGCGAGGACCTGCTGCACGGGGGCGCCCACAAGACCAACCAGGTGCTCGGCCAGGCACTGCTCGCCCGGCGGATGGGCAAGTCGCGCCTCATCGCCGAGACCGGGGCCGGCCAGCACGGGGTCGCAACCGCTCTGGCGGGCGCCCTGTTCGGGCTGAAGACCCGGATCTACATGGGCGCCCACGATGTCGAGCGGCAGAAGCTCAACGTCTTCCGGATGGAGCTGATGGGCGCCGAGGTGGTTCCGGTGGAGAGCGGCGCTCGGACCCTGAAGGATTCGATCAACGAGGCGCTTCGGGACTGGGCCGCGAGCTTCGAGGACACGCATTACCTGCTCGGCACCGTCGCCGGGCCGCACCCTTTCCCGCTGATGGTCCGCGAATTCCAGCGGGTGATCGGCAAGGAGGCGCGGGCGCAGATATTGGAGGAGGAAGGGCGGCTTCCCGATGCGTGCATCGCCGCCGTGGGGGGCGGTTCGAACGCGATCGGACTGTTCGCCGACTTCATTGAAGACGAGAATGTGCGGCTGGTTGGAGTGGAGGCGGCGGGACGCGGGCTCGACGGAAGCGAGCATGGCGCCACCCTTCTGCGCGGACGGCCCGGTATCCTCCACGGCGCCGAGACCTACGTCCTCCAGGACTCGGACGGGCAGATCGACGAGAGCTGGTCCGTCTCCGCGGGGCTGGATTATCCGGCGGTGGGCCCCGAACATGCCCATCTGAAGGACAGCGGCCGGGCGGACTATGTCGGAGTGACCGACCGGGAGGCGCTGGCCGCCTTCGCGCTGCTCGCCCGTTCGGAAGGGATCATCTGCGCGTTCGAATCCGCCCATGCGCTGGCCCAGGCGCTGAAGATGGCGGAGGCGGCGACCGGGGAGACTGTGCTGGTGGTCAACCTCTCGGGCCGCGGCGACAAGGACATGGAGCAGGCGCGAAGGCTGCTCGGGGCCGCCGCATGACCCGCTACTGCGCCATGTTCGAGCGGCTCCGGGCTCGAGGCGAGGGCGCGCTCGGCGCCTTCGTCATGCTCGGCGATCCCGATCTCGCGGCCAGTGCAGCGATCCTCGACGCCCTGGTCGAAGGCGGGGCCGACATGATCGAAGTCGGGATCCCTTTTTCCGACCCGGTGGCCGACGGCCCGGTCATCCAGGCGGCGGCGGTCCGGGCGCTGGCCGCGGGCACCCGAACGGCGGACTGCTTCAGGCTGCTGGGGCAGTTCCGTGCCCGCCACCCCGACCTCCCGGTCGGGATCCTCACCTACGCCAATCTGGTGATGGCCAGGGGGCGGGAGCCCTTCTACGGGGCCGCCGCCGAGGCGGGGGTGGACAGCGTCCTCGTCGCCGACGTGCCACTGATCGAGGCCGGTCCCTTCCTCGCCGCCGCCCGCTCGGCCGGAGTGGCGCCGGTCCTGATCGCCGCGCCCAACACTCCGCCGGAGCGGCTTGCCCGGATCGCGGCGGAAGGGGAGGGCTATACCTATTGCGTGGCGCGGGCCGGAGTCACCGGCGCCGGCGCCGAGGTGCGCTTCGCCGGCGAAGTGATCGCGGCGCTGGTCGAGGCGGGAGCGCCTCCGCCCGTGCTCGGGTTCGGGATATCGGAGCCGGAGCATGTGCGCCTGGCGCTGAAAGCGGGGGCGGCAGGCGTGATCTCGGGCTCGGCGATCGTCGATCGGGTCGCTCGGGGGGAGGATGTTCGGGAGTTCGTCGCCCAGATGAAGGCGGCGACGCGGTAATTGCCTCCCTGCCGCGAAGCGGTGGGGAGGGGGACCATGCGAAGCATGGTGGAGGGGTAATTGCCGCGGAGTTCGAGGTTCTAGCGCGCGACGGCAAAAGCCTGCGCCAACTACCCCTCCACCATGCTTCGCATGGTCCCCCTCCCCATCTGGCGATGGAGAGGCAAAAGGCTACCGCCTCCGGTTGATCAGCCGGTAGATGAAGAGGATGATGAGCGCTCCGATCACCGCCGCGATGAAGCCTGCGCCCTCGCCCTGCTTGTACCAGCCCAGCGAATTGCCCAGGAAGCCGGCGAGCAAGGCTCCGCCCACTCCGAGCAGGATGGTGACGATGCAGCCGCCAGGATCGCGGCCCGGCATGATGAGCTTCGCGACCACGCCCGCCAGGGCTCCGATCACGATCCACCAGAAGAACCCATAGTCCGCCATCAGGTTCATGAGACCCTCCTTACCCTCGCTTGCTCGTTCGGGTCCGTACCGCTTTCGAGTGGCCAAACCCCAACAAAAAATGTAGAGGCCGGTTCCGCCGCGTGGGGGCGCGCGACAGATTAGACTTGAGACAGGTGCTATATTCGGCTAATACAGTGCCGAGCGGCATGCTGCCCGTCCGGTGTGGGGAAAGATGAGAGCTATGAACTTCGAGACGCGCAAATGGCGGAGCGCCTCCGGCGACGGCGCCGTCGAGAGCGAGGTGACCGTCGTCGACGCCGCGGCCGCTGCTCGTCGCCGGCGCCGCAACATCATCCTCGCCGTGGTCGCCGTGGCGGCCCTCGCGCTTGCCGCGTTCCTCTTTTTCGGCCGCGGCGGCGAAGAGAAAGCGGGCGCTGGAGCGGCCGGAGGCGCCCAGGGCGGCGCGCCGGAGGCTCCGGCGGTCAGCGTCATCGTTCCGGGGCGGCAGCAGGTCGCCCGCACCATCTCGGCCACGGGCACGCTCGCGGCCCGGCGCGACATGCCGGTGGGCGTGGCGGGCGAGGGCGGGATGATCGCCCAGGTGCTGGTGGAGCAAGGCCAGTGGGTCGGCGCCGGCCAGACTCTCGCGGTGATCGAACGGTCGGTCCAGTCGCAGGAAGCGCAGCAGCTTGCCGCGAGCATCGAGGTGGCGAGAGCCGACGCACGGCTCGCGCAGCAGGAGCTCCAGCGCGCCCAGAGCCTGGTCTCGCGCGGCTTCGTGTCCAAAGCGGACGTCGAGCGCCGGATCGCCACTCGCGACGCGGCCAATGCCCGGGTCAAGGTCGCCCAGGCGCAGCTCGGAGCGACGCGCGCCCGCATCGGACGGCTCGACATCCGGGCGCCCGCCGCCGGCCTGATCCTCGACCGCAACGTTGAGCCCGGCCAGGTAGTGAGCTCCGGCTCCGGAGCGCTTTTCCGGATCGCCCAGGGCGGACAGATGGAATTGCTCGCGCGGCTTCCGCAGACCGACCTTTCCACCCTGTCCGTGGGCGTGCCCGTCACCGTTACTCCGGTCGGCTCGCAGCAAAGCTACCAGGGCTCGATCTGGCAGATCGCGCCCACCATCGACGCTCAGACCCGTCAGGGCGAAGCGCGCATCTCGATCCCGTACAACCGCGAGCTCAGGCCTGGCGGCTTCGCCTCCGCGGCGATCACCGCGGGCGCGACGGTCGCGCCGCTGCTTCCCGAATCCTCGGTCCTGACGGACGATACCGGCACCTACGTGCTTGTCGTGCTCGCCAACAACACGGTCCAGCGCCGCCCCGTCCGAATCGGCACGGTGACCGACAAGGGTGTGGTGATCGCGGAAGGCCTGAACGGCGACGAGCGGGTCGTGCAATCGGCCGGCGCTTTCCTCAACCCGGGCGAGAAGGTTCGGCCGCAGCGCGCGGTCGGCCGCTAGGCCGAAGGGCGATTTGGAGTCGATGAACGATGCGTAACATCTCGGCCTGGGCGATCCGCAACCCGGTCATTCCGATCGTATTGTTCACCTTCCTGCTCGCCATGGGCCTTTTCGCCTTCATGCGGATGGACGTGAATCTCAATCCCGACGTCAGCGTCCCGGGAGCGAGCGTCTCGATCAGCCAGCCGGGCGCGGCGCCGCCCGAGCTTGAGATCCAGATCACCCGCCGGGTCGAGGCGGCGGTCCGGGGGATCGAAGGCGTCACCGAGATCAACTCCTCGATCCGCGAAGGCAACAGCACCACTTCGATCGCCTTCGAGATCGGCACCCCGATCGATCGCGCCGTGACCGACGTGCGCGACGCGGTGGCCCGGATCCGGGGCGACCTTCCGGACGGCATCCTGGAGCCGCAGGTGCAGCGCGAGGAAAATGACGATTATCCGGTCGTCTACATGTCCGCCGAAAGCACGGCGATGACGGTGGAGCAGCTCTCCTGGTTCATCGACGACACGATCAACCGGCGCCTGATGAGCGTCGAGGGCGTTTCGATCGTCAGCCGGACCGGCGGAGTCAGCCGCGAGATCCGGGTCGAGCTCGATCCCGTCCGGATGCAGTCGCAGGGGATCAGCGCCGCCCAGGTCAACCAGCAGCTTCGAGCCATCAACGTCAACGCCGCCGGCGGCCGCGCCGAGATCGCCGGTTCCGAGCAGTCGGTCCGTGTCCTTGGAAGCGCGCTCACCGCCCATGCGCTGGGCGAGACCCAGCTTTCGATCGGCGGCGGCCGAACCACCCGGCTCAATTCGATCGCCAGCGTCCGCGACCAGTGGGCCGAGCAGACCAGCTACGGAATCCAGAACGGCCGCCAGGTCGTCAGCTTCATGGTCCAGAAGGCCAAGGGCTATTCCGACGTCAGCGTCTACAACGACGTGATGAAGCAGCTCAACGAGCTGGAGAAGGAGGATCCTCGGGTCGGCTACACCCTGCTCTTCACGCCGGTCCAATATATCGAAGGCCAGTATGAAAGCTCGATGCGGGCCCTGGTCGAAGGCGCCCTTCTCGCCGTCGTCGTGGTGCTCCTGTTCCTTCGCGACTGGCGCGCCACTTTGATCTCGGCGATCGCGATCCCGCTCTCGGCCATCCCGGCCTTCTGGTTCATGGACATGCTGGGCTTCACGCTCAACATGGTGACCCTGCTCTCGCTCAGCCTTGTCGCGGGCGTGCTGGTCGACGACGCGATCGTCGAGATCGAGAATATCGTCCGGCACATGAGGATGGGCAAATCGGCCTACCAGGCCTCGATCGACGCCGCCGACGAGATCGGGCTTCCCGTCGTCGCTACAACCTTCTCGATCGTCGCGGTCTTCCTTCCGGTGGCGATGATGGGCGGGATCATCGGCCAATATTTCATCAGCTTCGGGCTTACCATCGTCATCGCCGTCCTGGTCAGCCTCGCCGTCGCGCGCCTGATCACGCCGATGATCGCGGCCTATTTCCTGAAGGCGCACGGCGAGGCCAAGCATGGCGAAGGCTGGCTGATGGACAAATATCTCGCCCTTCTGCGCTGGACGCTTCGCAATCGGTGGAAGTCAGTGATGATCGGCGCCGTCTGCTTCGCGGCTCAGATCGGCGTGTTCATGATGCTTCCCAAGGCCTTCCAGCCGGAAACGGACGAGGACACGGTCCAGGTCGCGATCGAGATGCCCCCGGGCTCGACTCTCGACCAGACCCGGCTCGTCGCCGATCGCGCGGCGAGCCTCGTCCGGGGCCAGGGGGACGTCGAATCCGCCTTCGCCTCGGTCCGCGCCGGCTCCTCGACCATCTACGTGTCGCTGAAGGACCAGGGCGAAGGCCGCGAGCGGACCAGCACCGATTTCGAGCGCCAGGTCGGTCCGCTCCTGAGGGGCATTCCGGATGCCCGCGTCACTTTCCGCGCCCAGAACAGCATTGGCGGCCGCCCGGTCGGGGTCCTTCTCTCAAGCTCCGATCCGGTCAAGCTTCAGCAGGCGGCGCTCCAACTCGTCGAGGAGATGCGCAAGCGCCCGGAGCTGGTCGCTCCGCGGATCGCGGGCGACATGAGGCGTCCGGAGATCACCATCACTCCCCGGCTCAACCTGATGGCCGACATGGGCGTCACCACCTCGGCGATGAGCCAGGCGATCCGCACCGCGACCCAGGGCGAGATCGACCAGGCGAGCGCCCGTTTCTCGCTCTCCGACCGCCAGGTGCCGATCCGGGTCGCGCTCCAGGAGGATTCGCGCCGCAACCTCTCGACGATCGAGAACATGCCGGTGCCGACCACGACGGGCGGCTCGGTGCCGCTCAAGGTCGTCGCCTCGATCAGCTTCGGGGCCGGCCCGGCCCAGATCCAGCGCTTTAACCAGGAACGCCGGATCCTCGTCGGGGCGGATCTCATTCCGGGCGTGGTCGACAAGGAGGCGATCATCGAGTCGCTGCCGCTTCTCAAGAACATGCCCGAGGGCGTCGAGCGCGCCCGCTCGGGCCAGCAGCGGGAAGAAGCGAAGCTCATGTCCGAGTTCATGGGCGCCCTCATCTCCGGCACCTTCCTCGTCTTCGCGGTGCTGGTGCTGCTCTACAAGCGGCTGATGGCGCCGTTCGTGAACATGGGCTCGCTTCTGCTCGCGCCTCTGGGCGGCTTCCTCGCCCTCTGGGTCTCGGGCCATGCCGTCTCGATGCCGGTGCTGATCGGGATCCTGATGCTGTTCGGGATCGTCGCCAAGAACTCGATCCTGCTTCTCGATTTCACCATCGTCGAGATGCAGAAGGGCGTTCCCAAGGACGAGGCGATCCTGGACTCCGGCCACAAGCGCGCCCAGCCGATCGTCATGACGACCATGGCCATGGTGGCCGGAATGGTGCCGACGGCGCTGTCGCTGGAGGGGGACGCCAGCTGGCGCGCCCCGATGGCGGTGGTGGTGATCGGAGGATTGCTGCTCTCGACGCTCCTGACCCTGGTCCTGGTGCCGGCTTCGTTCAGCCTCGCCGACAGCTTCGAGAAGTGGCTGGCACCGAAGTTCGGGCGGCTCATCACCTACAAGGGGAAGAAGGATCACGGCCCCGACCCGGCGACTCAGCCCGCGGAGTGACCGGAGCACGAGCAGTTCCGCTTCCGCGGGGTGAACTTATGTGGTGGCCCGGCTATTAAGGCGCCCATGAGCCCCGTCGAACCGGCCGTTTCCAGTGGATTCGCGCCCCCCGCGCAAAGCCTGCGGGGCATGCGAATCATCGCCACCGGAATGCTGGTGGCGATGGCTGCGGTCTTCCTCGGCGCCAATCAATATGACGAAGCCTATCCCTGGCTGGGCTTCGTCAAGGCCTTCGCCGAGGCGGCGATGGTCGGCGGGCTGGCCGACTGGTTCGCGGTTACCGCCCTGTTCCGCCACCCCCTCGGCCTGCCCATCCCGCACACGGCGATCATCCCGCGCAACAAGGACAGGATCGGAGCGACCCTCGCGTCTTTCCTTCGCGACAATTTCCTGATCCCGAGGGTCGTGGCCCGGCGGATGCGCAACGTCGACATCGCCGGAGCGATCGGCCGATTCCTCGCCAACCCGCCCCCCGAGGGCCGCCTTCGGCAGGGCGGGTCGAGGCTGATCGCCGACCTGCTCGAAGCGCTCGACCAGGAGCGGCTCGGCGGAATGGTCAAGTCGGCGGTCGCCTCTCGGATCCGGGCGCTGGAGGTGTCGCCCCTGATCGGCCAGACCCTCGAGGCGGCGATCACCGACGAGCGGCACATCCCGATCCTCGACGGGATCGTCACCTGGGCGGGCCGAACCCTCGACGCCAACGAGGACCTCATCCGCAAGATGGTCCACGACCGGGCCAACATCATCATGCGCCTCGCCGGCCTCGACGCGAAGCTCGCGGACGGGATCGTCGACGGCCTCAGGCGCCTCACCATCGACATGGCGATCGACCCCGCCCATCCCCTCCGGGCCAAAGCCGAGGAGGCGCTTGCGGCTCTGGCCTGGGACATGCGCTTCGACCCCGGGATGCAGGCCAAGGTCGAGGGCTGGAAGAACGAGATCATCGCCAACAAGGCCGTGACCGACTGGCTCGGCGGCCTTTGGGAGAACAGCCGATCGGCGCTTCTTCGAGCGGCCCGCGATCCGGAGGCCGCGATGGCCGGGCGGTTCGGCGAGGCGCTGAGGCAGCTTGGCGAGACTCTCCAGCAGGACACGCGCCTCAACAAGGCGATCAACCAGTTCGCGCGCCGGATGGTCGTCGGAACCGCGGCCACCTACGGAAGCGGGATCGTCACCCTGGTCTCCGACACGGTGCGCGGCTGGGACGCGAGGACTGTGACGGACCGGCTCGAGAATGCGGTCGGGCGGGACCTGCAATATATCCGCATCAACGGCACCTTGGTGGGCGGGCTCGTCGGGCTGATCATCCACACGGTGGAGGTGCTCGCCTGATATTCCCCTCCCTGGAAGGGAGGGGTCAGGGGTGGGTAGGCGAGCGCAGCGAGACTGTCCTGCCGAGTCGGAGTTTCGGCCGCCTTCGGCGGACCCATCCCCAACCCCTCCCTTCCGGGGACGGGAGCTTAGTTAGCCCCTTGAAGCTGGCCCCGCTTCAGGCTTTGGTCGGGCCACGACAATAAGGGGATAGAAATGCCGCTTCGTCCTTCGCTCGCCGCCCTCGCTCTCGCTCTCGCTTCTCCCGCTCTCGCCCAGAGCGCCGCACCCGGGGCGGCGCCCGCGCAGTCGGCGGAGCCGGTCATCGTGATCCATGCCGGAACCCTGATGGCCGTCCCAGGCCGGCCGCCGCGCCGCGAGGCCAGCGTCGTCGTGCGCGGCCGGCGGATCGTCGAGATCCGGAGCGGCTATGTCGACATGCCGGGCGCCCGGATCGTCGACCTTCGCGACAGCACGGTCATGCCGGGCTTCATCGACATGCACGTCCACCTGCGCGGCCTCGACGACCGGCTCCAGGCCCGGCTTCAGCAGGCCCAGCGCGACTATGAAGACGAAGCCTTCACGGCCCTGATCAACGCCCGCAAGACCCTCCTGGCCGGGTTCACCACCGTCCGCGACCTCGGCAACGAGCCCCGGATGATCACTACCCTTCGCGACGTCATCGAGGCGGGCCAGTTCGCCGGGCCGACCATCGTCGCGGCCGGGCGCGGCATCTCGGTCTCGGGCGGCCATGGCGACGTCAACGGGCTCAACCGCGACCTGACCGAGATCGGCCTCGCCCGAGCCGACAACACCTGCAACGGCCCCGACGACTGCCGCCGGGCGGTTCGACGCCAGATCTCGGCGGGCGCCGACGTCATCAAGTTCGCTGCGACCGGAGGGGTGCTCAGCAACGTCGCCGGCGGCCTCAACCAGCAGATGATGGCGGACGAGATGAAGGCCATCGTCGAAACGGCGAAGACGTTCGGCCGAAAGGTCGCGGCTCACGCCCATGGAGTCGACGGGATCAACGCGGCGCTGGAAGCGGGCGTCGATTCGATCGAGCACGGCACCTTCACCGACGACCGCACCTTCGCGCTCTATCGCCGTACCGGCGCCTATTACGTTCCCACCCTGGTCGCCCCCGCCGCGGCGGTCGCCGACGGCGAGCGGGGCGCTCTCACCCCGGCCCAGTTCGAAAAGGCCCGGCAGGCCTCCGGCAATGCCGAGCGAAGCTTCGCCCGGGCGGTGCGCGAGCGGATCAACATCGCGTTCGGAACCGACAGCGGGGTCGCCCCCCACGGGCTCAATGCCAGGGAATTCTCACTGATGGTGAAGAACGGGATGGCGCCCGCCGCCGCGATCCACTCGGCCACCGTCGCGGCCGCGGCCCTGCTCGGCCGGGGCGACCGGATCGGATCGATCGAGGCCGGCAAGGATGCCGACATCGTCGCTGTCCGCGGCGATCCGACGGCGGACATAAGGCTGCTCGAGAACGTGCAGTTCGTCATGAAGCACGGCCGGGTCCACAAGCTGGGCGGCGAGCGCCAGCTGACGACGGCGGATTGACGGCTACCCGTCGCTGACCCGCTCGACGTCCGCACCGACGGCCTGAAGCTTCTCCTCGAGCCGCTCGTAGCCGCGGTCGAGATGGTAGACCCGGTGGACCTGGGTCTCGCCCTTCGCGGCCAGGCCGGCGAGAACGAGGCTCATCGAGGCCCGAAGATCGGTCGCCATGACTTCGGCGCCGATCAGCCCTTCGACCCCGCGCACCACCGCCGAGCGGCCCCTGACCTCGATCTCCGCGCCCATCCGGTTGAGCTCGGGGACGTGCATGTAGCGGTTCTCGAAGATCGTCTCGGTGAGCAGGCTGGTGCCCTCCGCCAGGGTCAGCATGGCCATGAACTGCGCCTGCATGTCGGTCGGGAAGGCGGGGTAGGGGGCGGTCGAGATGGAGAGGGGCTTCAACCCGCCGTCGGCGCTGACCCGCACTCCGTCCGCCGTGTCCTCGACGATCAGGCCGGAGTCGCTCAGGCCCGAGAGGATCGAGGGCATGGTGTCCTTGCGCGCCCCGATGAGCTCCAGCGAGCCGCCGGTGATCCCCGCCGCGCAGGCATAGCTTCCGGCCTCGATCCGGTCCGCCATCACCGCATAGGTCGCGCCGTGGAGACGGTCCTTGCCTCGGATGGTGAGGGTGTCGGTCCTAAGCCCCTCGATCTCGGCGCCCATCGCGATCAGGCATTTGGCGAGGTCGGTGATCTCGGGCTCGCGCGCCGCATTCTCGATCACCGTCTCGCCTTTGGCGAGGACGGCGGCCATCAGCGCATTCTCGGTGGCGCCGACGGAGACGAAGGGGAAGGTGATGGTGCCGCCCTGGAGGCCGCCCTTGGGCGCCCTGGCCCGGACGTAGCCGGCCGCGACCTCGATCTCGGCGCCGAGCGCCTCGAGCGCCTTCAGGTGGAGGTCGACCGGCCGCATCCCGATCGCGCAGCCGCCGGGCAGCGACACCGTCGCCTCGCCGGCCCGGGCGACGAGCGGGCCGAGGACGAGGATGGACGCGCGCATCTTTCGGACGATGTCGTAGGGCGCGACGGTCGAGGCGAGGTTGGAGGCCCGAAGGGTCATCACCCGGCCATATTCGTCGGCTCGGGCGCCCTCGACGGTGGTCGACACGCCGAGCTGGTTGAGGAGGTGCCCGAAACTGTCGACGTCGGCGAGGCGCGGCAGGTTGCGAAGGGTCAGGGGCTCGTCGGTGAGAAGGGCGCAGGGCAGCAGGGTCAGCGCCGCGTTCTTGGCTCCCGAGATGGGGATCCGGCCCTCGAGGCGCTTGCCGCCGCGGATGATGATGCGATCCATGGGGAGGTCTTAAGACTTTCGCGGGGGGGTGCAAGATGACTCCCCTGGAAGGGAGGGGCAGGGGGTGGGTGCGAGCGAAGCGAGCCTTACGGCGTCGGAGTTTCGGCCGTCTTCGGCGGACCCACCCCCGACCCCTCCCTTTCAAGGAGGGGAGGAGTCACGCCTTCTCCAGCGTGCACTGCAAGGGGTGCTGGTTCTGCCGGGCGTACTCGATCACCTGAGCGACCTTGGTCTCCGCCACCTCGTAGCTGAAGACCCCGCATACCCCCACGCCGCGCTGGTGGACGGCGAGCATCACCCGGGTGGCGTCCTCGATCCCCAGCTTGAAGAACATCTGGAGGACCTGAACGACGAACTCCATCGGAGTATAATCGTCGTTGAGCATCAGCACCTTGTAGGGGGAGGGCGACTTCGTCCGAGTCCGGGTGCGCGTTGCGACGCCCAGCCCGGGGTCGTCGACGTCCCCGCCCTTGCGCTCGTCGGCGCCCCTGATTTCATCCCAGCTCATACGTGCCCCTGATATGGCAACGGGCCGTTTTCCGGCAAGTGCTCCCGGCGACGATTCCAAAGCTCGACGCGCCCGAGCGTTCCCGGACGCAAAAAGGGCGGCCCCCGAGGGGGCCGCCCTTACTGCACCAGCTGGCGCTGCAGCTTACTTAGTAAGCGGCGACGGCCTTAACGCGCTCGGCGGCGACCGAGTAGCGGCTGGCGAGAGGCTCGGCGACGTCGCCGGCGAGCTTGATCATGGTCTCGGAGAGCTTGGAGCTCTCGGCAACGAGGCCATCGAACTGGCTGCGGGCGAATTCGCTCTGCAAACGGAAGAAGTCGGTGGCCGACTTCACTTCGGTGAAGCTCTTCAGGGCCGCGGAGGCGTCCTCGAAGCTCTTGCGGCTATATTCGGCGACTTCCTGGCCGACGGTCTCGAGGCCCTTGGCGACGACCTTCGTGGAAGCGACCATCGCCTCGACGTTGCCCTTCGAAAGCTCGGTCATCTCTTCGGCGATGCGGGTGCCGCGCTCCATCTGGGTGCGGGCGCGCTCGTTGACGTCGCCGATGACGGCCTGGAGGCGGTCGGCGACCTGGGCGGTCTCTTTCTTCATATTGCGGGTTCCTTCGTTCTCGATCCGGGCGGTCCGGGTAGCGGTGTTGGTGGTCGCGGTCGCGGCGGCGGCGCGCTTGGCCGGGCGGCCGACCTTGCGGGCGGTCGCGGGCTTCGAAGCGCGGGCCGGCTTGGCGGTGCGGGTCTTGCGAGCCGGCTTCGCCGAAGTGGC
This sequence comes from Allosphingosinicella sp., assembly GCA_035638835.1. Lineage (GTDB taxonomy): Bacteria > Pseudomonadota > Alphaproteobacteria > Sphingomonadales > Sphingomonadaceae > Allosphingosinicella. Next base: position 19,610 of record DASQZF010000189.1, read on the forward strand.
GGCGGCGGCCCTGATGACCTTCGCGGCGGCCTTCGCCGGAGCGGCGGCGGCCTTGGCGGCGGCGGCCGGAGCCTCGGCCTTGTCGGTCATCGCCGGAGTGGCGGCTTTCGCGATCGCGGCCGAAGCTTTCGCCGTGGCGTCGACGGCCGCGGCGGCGGTCGGAATCTGGTTCTGCTGATCGGCCATTGGATGTTCCTCGATTACTCTATGCTGCGATGCAACATAGGCGAGGCCGCCGAGCGTTTCAAGGAAAAAATGTTGCGGTGCAGCACGAAGCTTCTCCCCTCCCTGAAAAGGGAGGGGTTGGGGGTGGGTGCGAGCGGAGCAGCCTACTGCCTCCGAGTTTCGGCCGCCTTCGGCGGACCCACCCCTGGCCCCTCCCTTGCAGGGAGGGGAAGCCTACCGCGCCCTCACATAGCTCCCCGGCGCGTCCTCGATCGCCTTGAGCTTGCCCTTGCCGGGCACCCGCGCGCCCTTCGCCGGCACCTTCTTCTCCGCCAGCGCCCCGATCCATTTCGCCCAGTCGGGCCACCAGCTGCCCATGTGCTCGGTGGCTCCGGCGACGAATTCGTCCAGGCTCGCCGGCTTCCCGTCATTGATCCAATGCTGGTATTTCCGGGCCTCGGGCGGGTTCACCACCCCGGCGATATGCCCCGAGCCGGCCAGGACGAAGCGCATCGGGCCCTGGAAATAATGGGTGATCTTCCAGACGCTGGCCGCGGGCGCGATATGGTCCTCGCGGCCGGCCTGGACGTAGGTGGGGGTCTTCACCTTGTGGATCTCGATCGGCGTCCCGTCCACGACCAGCGCCCCGGCCTGGACCAGCTTGTTGTCGCGGTAGAAGTCCTTGAGATAGGCCTGGTGCCACTTGGCCGGAAGGTTGGTCGTGTCCGAGTTCCAGTGGAGCAGGTCGAAGGGGGCGTAGTCCTCGCCCATCAGGTAATTGTTGGTGACGTAGCTCCAGATCAGGTCGCGGCCCCTCAGCATGTTGAAGGTGGCCGCCATGTAGCGGCCGTCGAGATAGCCCTTCTCGGCCGAGATCTGGTCGATCAGCTGGAGGGTCTCGTCGGCGACGAGCAGGTTGAGGTCGCCCGCTTCCGAGAAGTCGACCTGGGCGGTGAAGAAGGTGGCGCTCGCCACCTTGTCGGCCTCGCCCCGGGCTTCGAGCAGTGCCAGGGTGGCGGCGAGCGTCGTTCCCGCGACGCAATAGCCGATGGCGTGGACGCTCTTCACCCCGAGCAGCTCGCGCACCGTGTCGATCGCGTCGACCTGGCCTCGAAGCACGTAATCGTCGAGCGTGGTTTCCTTCAAGCTCTCGTCCGCCGACTTCCAGGAGACGATGAACACGGTCAGCCCCTGCTCGACCGCCCAGCGGATGAAGCTCTTCTTCGGGTTGAGATCGAGGATGTAGAAGCGGTTGATCCAGGGCGGGAAGACGATCAGCGGAGTCTCGTGGACCGTATCGGTGGTCGGGCTGTACTGGATGAGCTCGTAGAGCGGGGTGCGCCTGACCACCTTGCCGGGCGTGACGGCGATGTTCCGGCCGACTTCGAAGGCTTCCGGATCCGTATGGGTGAGCTGGCCCTTCGAGACGTCCTGGAGCATGTGCTCGAGCCCTTTGAGGAGGCTCTCGCCTTTGGTCTCCATCGCCCGCTCCAGGACCAGCGGGTTGGTTGCGGCAAAGTTGGAGGGAGACATTGCGTCGACGAAATTCTTCGTTGCGAAGCGCAGTTTTTCGCGCTGCTTCGGGTCGACCCCTTCGAGCGTGTCGACCGAGCCGAGCAGCCGCTCGGAGACGAGCAGATAGGATTGGCGGATCATGTCGAACAGCGGGCTGTCGCGCCACTGCGCGGCGGCGAACCGCTTGTCCTTGTCCGCCTTGTCGGCGAGCTCCGTGCGAGGCGCCTCGCCGCCCAAGGCGCGCTGCCAGATGGCGAGGCCCTGGGTCCACAGCTCCGTCTGCTGCTGGGCGATCTTCGCGGGATCGCCGAACATGTTCATCCAGGGCAGCTGAAGCGCCTTTGGCTCAGCCGAAGCCGTCGCCTGCTCGGCCGCGTCACCCATCGCCTTGGCGACATGCTCGAGCATCATCTGCTGGGCGCGCCCCATCACCCAGGTCCATTGCTGCATCTCCTCGAGGGTGGGCAGCGGCGGGGCCTCGGGGGCCCTGGTGTCCTGATCGGCCATGAGTCTCTCCTGTCGGGGCGCTATCTAGGGAATGCGTCGGGCGGGCGAAAGGTTCGGATCCTCGTTCCTCCGCCAGCAATGGCGGGGGAGCGGGGCCGGCTGAAAGCCGTTGGAGCGGCTCTTCGACGCCGGAAGACCCCTCCACCGTGCCAGGCGCATGGCTCCCCTTCCCCGGAAATCCGGGGGAAGACCTTTCCGCCGAAGTGGACGAGTTGGACGAGTTGCACACGGCATCGTCGTTTTTCTCGAGCGCGGCGACGGCTTCGGACGGGTCGCCTTCGCCCGTCCAGGTCCAGCCGGGGGGAATCCAGACTCCGCCGCCGAGGTCGGTCCAGCCCTCCGCGAGGCGTCTGGCGTTGGCGCGGTGGCCGAAATGCTCCAGCGCCTGGTCGAGCATCTCGATGGAGTCCTCGAACGACATTCTCGGTTCCGCAATCTCCGCCCGAACCTCGCGCTCGATCTGCTTGCGCTCGGCCTTGAGGAGGCGCTTTCGGCTGAAGCCGGGGCGGGCGCCGTATTTCTTGGGATCGGCGCCCTGGAGAAGCACCCGGAGCATGTAATCGGACCGCTTTATCCGGGTCCCGACGACCTTGCCGCCGCGGATCACGTCCTCCTCCTGCCCGACGACGGCGCGCTCGTAGGCGGTGAGCTCGAGCGGAGTAGAGGCCATGCCCACGGCCATTTCGCAATAGCGGGCGAAATCCGGGTCGCTCGCCTGATGGTTGTAGACCGTGCTCGAGGAGATGCCGGCGATCCGGCACGCGTCGAGGATGCAGCCCGTCTTGGCGAGCGCCTTCAGGTAAAGCTGCTTCTTCGCTCCGGTGAAGGCGTCGTGGCGCCGGCGGCCGGCTTCCTCCGGCGGATCGCCTTCCCAGGGCGGCGGATCGCCGACGGCGGCGGAGTCAAGAGGCGAGGCGGCGTCATCGGACGCGGACTCGGTCGAAGGCGCAGGGCGCGAATCGGTTCTGTCCATCCCTATTATAGGACATAACGCAGACGAAAGGAAAAATCCTATTTGGGCCGATGCGGATGTTGCACTTCAGGCTGGATGGGGTCGTCTCCCGTCGCAAAGCCGTGGGCGCTGCGACCTTGGAGCATGTAGATGGAAATCGGGCCAGGCACCGATTTATGTAAATCCTCCCCGCGATTTCGCGGGGAGGGGGACCGCCGCCCAAGGCGGTGGTGGAGGGGTTCTTCTGAGTCTTTCGAAAAGAGCCCCTCCACCCTGCTACGCAGGGTCCCCCTCCCCTGCAAAGGCAGGGGAGGAATTTTGGCCGGTTTCCGCATCCGGCTTGAACATCGATCTGTCCGACAGCCAGCCGGCGGCCTGGTCGGAGAACATTCCGGCGAGGATCCCGATCCCGCTATAGGCGATGAGGTTCTGGGCGCTTCCCGAGGCGCTGGGGCCGCCGAGGACGGCGACCCCGCTGAACATCAGGACGAACACTCCGAGCGCGATCAGGCCGCCGAGAAGAATCCGGCCGAAATAGGAAGTGGTCCGGGTGAACTTGTAGCGATTGTCGGGATAGACGAAGAGGATGAGGGTGATCAGCAGGGCCCCGAACAGGCCCGAGACCGAGGCGAGGATGATCCCGGTCAGGATCGGCGGGACGTAGACGAGCTGCCTGGCCAGAGGCCACCGGCTGTCCTCGAACACCTTCAGGACCGCGATGATGTCGCCGGAACGGGCTGCGGCCTCCAAGCGCTTGTCGATGGCGATCCGCTCGGCGTGGAGCAGATCGAGCCGATCCTGGATGTCGTCGGAGTCGCGCTTCAGACCCGCGCTGTCGTCAAGCGACTTCTGGACTGAACGCTGGCCTTTGAGGACTTCGGCCGCGACCGGGGCGATGGCGGGGTTGGCGGAGCCGCGCTCGGCGGCGCAATGCTGGGTCGCGACCGCCATCGCCACCAGCTCGGCCGGGGTGGGCGAAGTCTGGGGGGCATGCGGGGCCGGGCAGCCGGCGGCGGTGAGCCGGCCCAGATCCTCCTCGAGGTCGGCCGATTCGGCGGCGAGCATCCGGTTGGCGGAATGGAGCCGGTCGTTGGCGGCTCGAAGCCGGGCGGTCGACTGCTTCATCGCCTCGCTGTTGTCGCGGACCGTGTTCCGGAGGCTCTCCTTGCCGAAATAATAGCGGACGGCGACGCTGTAGTCGTAGCCGACGGCGCCCCTGGTCAGCCCGTTGTCGACCTTCTGCTGGGCGGTGGCGACGAGCAGGACGACGATGAAAGCATAGGTGACCAGGATCGCGACGATCGCTCGGGCGGCCCAGTGGACGACAGTTTTCGCCATGGACAGCCGGTTCGCCTGCTCTGCCTGTGCGGTGGCCATTCGGAATCTCCCCCCGGAGTGAAGACATAAGCGTAAATCGCTTACGAACGATTGTCGCCCCGTCATTGCGAGCGAAGCGAAGCAATCCAGTGCAGCCTCTTTCGCGTACGCCGGACTGGATTGCTTCGTCGCTGCGCTCCTCGCAATGACGAGGTCCTGCAGTCAGGCAAGCGGTTTGAAT
>DASQZF010000190.1:0-8247 GCA_035638835.1 Allosphingosinicella sp.
GCCCTATGAGACCGTCATGCTCGATTACAGCACGACGATGAAGGCGCCCGACTATCTCGCCGTCAATCCGATGGGCAAGGTGCCGGCATTGAAACATGGCGACACGATCGTCACCGAAGCGGCGGCGATCTGCGCCTATATGGCCGACGCGTTTCCGGCTGCCGGGCTTGCTCCCTCGGCGGCTGAGCGCGGCGCTTATTATCGCTGGATGTTCTTCGCCGCCGGCCCGGTGGAGGCGGCGGTGACCGGCAAGTCGCTCGGCCTTCTCGCCCCCGCGGACAAGAAGGCGATGGCGGGCTATGGCAGCTTCGAGGAGACGATCGACGCTCTGGAGCGCTGCATGGGCTCCGGGCCGTATATTTGCGGCGACCAGTTCACCGCCGCCGACGTCTATGTCGGCTCGCAAATCGGCTGGGGGACGATGTTCGGGACGATCGAGAAGCGCCCGGCTTTCGACGATTATTTCGAGCGGATCAGCAGCCGGCCTGCCGCAATCCGGGCCCGCGAGCTGGACGACGCATCGATGCCCGAGCAATCCCTCCCCGAATCGCAGGAAGGCTGACATGTCCGACGTTCGAGCCGCCGCAATCGCCCTCTACGATCGCTTCACCCATGAGGGCATGGACCGCCGCGAGTTCATGGCCGATCTGACCCGCCTCGCCGGAAGCGCAGCCGCTGCGTCCGTCCTGCTGGCGTCGATTGCCGCCGACCCGGCCGCCGCCGCCCTGATCGCGGAGACGGACCGTCGAGTCCGGGCGCGGCGGATGAGCTGGCCTGTCGGCGGCGGACGCATCATGAAAGGCTATCAGGCGGAGCCTCGCGATCCGGCCGGCTTGTTCGGCTCGGTGCTCGTCATCCACGAGAATCGCGGCCTCAACGCTTATGCCGAGGACGTCGCGCGCCGGCTCGCGGTCGCCGGCTACCGGGCGGTGGCGGCGGACTTCCTCTCGCCCATCGGGGGAACCCCCGCCGATCAGGACTCGGCCCGCGAGGCGATCGGGAAGCTCGACCTCGGAACCGCCGCGGGGGATGCGGTCGCCACGCTTCGGCTCCTGAAATCGCTCCCCGGCGGCAACGGAAAGGCCGGAGCGGTCGGCTTCTGCTGGGGCGGAGGAATGGTCAACCGGGTGGCGCTCGCCGCCGGTGACGTACTGGATGCCGGCGTGTCCTATTATGGCCCCGCTCCCGATCCAGCGCTGGCCCCGCAGATCCGGGCGCCGCTGCAGCTCCATTATGCGGAGCTCGACGAACGGGTGAACAAGACCGGCTTCCCCTGGCGCGATGCGCTCGCCTCGGCGGGCAGGACGGTCGACGCCCACGTCTATCCCAAGGTCAACCACGCCTTCTACAACGACACGTCGGCCGAGCGGTACGATGCCGCGGCCGCGATACTCTCCTGGCGGCGTACCCTCGACTTCTTCGGAAGGCACGTCGCTTAGCCGTCATTGCGAGGAGCGAAGCGACGAAGCAATCCAGTGGGTCTCCGACGCCGCACTGGATTGCTTCGCTTTGCTCGCAATGACGAGGGCCCCAAAAGAAAAGGCCCGGCGTCTCCGCCGGGCCTTCCTTTTTCAGCGCCTGGCCGGAGCTCAGTCCCGGCTGCCCATGAAGCTGAGCAGGAACTGGAACATGTTGATGAAGTCCAGATAGAGGGTCAGGGCGCCGAGAATGGCGGCCTTGCCCAGCATGTCGCTGCCCGCGACCTGGAAATAGACGCTCTTGATCTTCTGAGTGTCGTAAGCGGTGAGTCCTGCGAACAGCAGGACCCCGATGGCGCTGATCGCCATGCTCAGAACGTCCGAGCGAAGGAACAGGTTGATCAGCATCGCGACGATCAGCCCGACCACGCCCATGATCAGGAACGTGCCGAGACCCGAAAGATCCTTCTTCGTGGTGTAGCCCCAAAGGCTCATCGTGACGAACGCCGCCGAGGTGGCGAAGAACGTCGCTGCGATCGAGGTGCCGCTGTAGAGGAGCGGGATAAGGGACATCGACAGCCCCATCAGCGCCGCGAACGACCAGTAGAAGGCCTGAAGCCCGCCAGTGGACATGCGGTGGGCGCGCGCGGCGAGCACGAAGACCATGATCAGAGGCGCGAACAGCACGACATATTTGAGGATGCCGCCCCCGAAGAAGATCTGCTGGGCAATTCCGGTCGCCGCCGCGCCGTAGGCGATGATCCCGGTGAGCAGCACGGCCGAAGCCATGTAATTGTAGACCGACAGCATATGGGACCGCAGGCCCGCGTCGAAGGCGACGCTCTCGCGGCCGGCCGCGGTGGCCGTATGCGGCGCGGCAGTCGCGCGCGGGTCAAATCCGTTAGCCATTTCGAACTCTCTCCTTTCGCGGCAAAATGCGACGCCGCGTGGGCTTAATATCGTAGGAGAGCCGCCCACATTCAAGGAAAACCGGTACGCAGACGCCCCGGCGCCCGCTAAGGAGAGCGCCATGCACCGACTCTTCGTCGCGATCCGCCTGCCGGGGCCGGTGCGCGCCCTGTTGCTCGACCTGATGGGCGGGGTCGCCGGTGCGCGCTGGCTGGCCGACGACCAGCTGCACCTGACCCTTCGATTCATCGGGGAGGTCGACCGGCATCTGGCCCGGGATGTCGACGCGGCGCTGAGCTCGGTCCACCATCCGCGGTTCATGATCGCTCTGAACGGCCTGCGAACCTTCGAGCGGCGCGGCGAACCGGTCACCCTGTAGGCGGGAGCCGCTCCGCATGAGCCGCTTCGAGCCCTTCACAAGAAGGTCGACCAGGCCCTGGTCCGGGTCGGGGTGGAGCCGGACCGGCGCGCCTACGTGCCGCACATCACCCTCGCCCGCCTGCCCCGGGGCGCGGGCCCGGTCGGCTCCCTGGTCGAGCGGTCGGGGGGAGTGGCGAGCCCGCCTTTCCCGGTCGACGAGTTTCGGCTCTTCGAGAGCAGTCTCGGCCCCGACGGCCCGCTCTATTCGGTCGTCGAGCGCTATGCGCTGGACTAAACGCCCAGCCGGACCAGCAGCCTGTCCACCATCCCCGCATAACCATCGCCGAACAGCCTGAGATGGAGCAAGGCCGGGAACAGCTGGTAAAAGGGGCGCCGGTCTTGCCATCCGGGCTCCAGCGGGCCGTAGGCCTCCCAGAAGGTCTCCCCCGGCGTATCGAACAGGGTCAGCATTGCCAGGTCCGCCTCGCAATCCCCCCGGTAACAGGCGGGATCGATGAGCGCGGCGAGCCGGCCTTCGGAGACGAGGACGTTGCCTGTCCACAGATCGCCGTGGAGGAAGGAAGGCCGGGGGGCGGCCGGGACGATGGTGGCGGCCCGCTCGGCCAGCCGGCCGACCCGCTCGCGCCAGGGCCGGTCCAGCACGGCCGCGGTCGCGACGAGCCTCTGCTCCGCCCAGAAGCCCGGCCAGTCGCGGCGCTCTCGATTGTCGAGCGCGACGGTCCCGATCTGATAATCGGCGGGCCAGCCATATTGCTCCCCTTCCTGGCCGTGGAGACGGCGAAGCGCCTTTCCGACATCGGCCCAGGCGGCGGGGCTGAAGACCCGGTCGTTCGGGATATGTTCGAGCAGGAGCACTCCGTCATGCTCGCTTTCGACGAGCGGGGCCGGAACTCCGGCGGCGGCGATGGCGCGGAGCATCGCGGCTTCGGCTCCGGAGCTCAGATCCCGCTTCGCGACCGTGCACCGTCCATCCGGCCGCCGGACCAGCAGGGCCTCCGAAAGGTCGCCGCCGGCGAGCCGCTCGAGCCGCTCCTCGGCCAGCCCGGTGAGCGAGGCGACCCTCCGGGCGAAAGCGGTCATCCCGCGGCCGCGATCCGGCGGGCCAGCCCCTCCGCCCCGGCGCTGACGTCGTCCCAGGCCGTGTCGAAATGGCTGTCCTCACCATGATAGGGATCCGCCACCGCCTGGCCCTGCCGCCCTTCGACATGGTCGAGGAGGAGCGAAAGCCGCGCCTTGGCGCCTTCCGGGCGGAGCCTCTCGAGATCGCGCAGATTGTTGGAATCGAGCGCGACGATATGGTCGAAGCGGTGGAAATCCTCCGCCGTCACCAACCGCGCCTCGAGGTTCGAGATATCGATCCCGTTGCGGGCGGCGACCGCGGCGGCCCGCGGATCGGGGGGATAGCCGATATGCCAATCGCCGGTGCCCGCCGAATCGATCTCGACGTCGAGCCCGAGCCGCTCGGCCTCGCGCCGGAAGGTCGCCTCGGCGAGCGGCGATCGGCAGATATTGCCGAGGCAAACGAACAGGACGGAGCTTTTCATGGGCGATGCCCCAAGGTTGCCTAGTTGCCAAAGCGCGTCGCTCTGCTAGCCACAAGGAACCCGAAGCACAATGAGAGGGCCCCATGGCGTCTGATCCCGCTGCCTCCGCCCCGGTCCGTCCCGTCCGAATCGGCGCCTACGCCTGGTACGCCCTCTTCGTCCTCGTCATCGTATATATGATCAATTTCATCGACCGGCAGATCCTGTCGATCCTTGCCCAGGACATCAAGCACGACCTGGGGCTCGAAGACGCCCAGATCGGATTTCTCTACGGCACCGCCTTCGCCGTCTTCTACGCCCTCTTCGGGATACCCCTAGGGCGGTTGGCGGACAGTTGGTATCGCAGTCGGCTAATGGCGATCGGCCTAGCCTTATGGTCGTCCATGACGGCGCTGTCGGGTTTCGCCAACAGCTTCGCAATGCTGGCCGTCGCCCGCATCGGTGTCGGGATCGGCGAGGCGAGCGCGTCGCCTGCGGCCTATTCGATGATTTCGGACTGGTTTCCCAAGGAGAAGAGGGCGACCGCTCTATCCATCTATTCGAGCGGCCTCTATATCGGCGGCGCCCTCAGTCTTCCGATCGGCGGCTTCGTTTTAAGCCGCTGGAACATGGCCTATCCCAACCAAGCCGAGGCGCCGCTGGGGCTGGTCGGGTGGCAGGCGGCCTTCCTGGCGGTGGGTATTCCTGGCCTGCTTGTGGCCTTGTGGGTGCTGTCGCTGAAGGAGCCGCAGAGGGGCGCGTCGGACGGCCTGCCGCAGCCGATCGTCCGTCCCAACGCCTGGGGCGATTTTGGCCGTGAGCTGATGACGATCCTGCCGCCCCTGACGCTGATAAGCGCCGCCCGCAATGCAGACGATTTTAGGATGAATCTGGCAGTTCTCGCCAATATTGTGTTGTTTGGCTACGGCCTGTACCTCCTTACCGGTGATTGGGCTCAGTGGAGCGCCTATTCACTGGGCGTCTATGCGGTCTTCTCGTGGACCCAGTCGCTCAAGCACCGCGATCCCGCGACCCACCGACTGATCTGGGGAACGCCCGCCACGATCATTCTTGCCATGGCGTTCGGGAGCATCTCTTTCGTCACTTACGCGGTCAGCTTCTGGGGGCCGCCTTACGTTCTGCGCACCTTTTACCCGGATCCGCTAGGCCCAGGCGCATTCATCGGCGGCATGACCGTGGCCGAGGAGGTTGCCTTTATCATGGGTTGGGGTGCTGCGATCTCGGCCGCCGTTGGCGTCATCGCTGGTGGGGTCATCTCTGACCTTTGGCGGCGGAGCGATCCCCGCGGGCGGATATTCGTCAATATGCTCTCGGTCGTCCTAGCGGCGCCGCTCACTTGGTTCCTGTTCACCACCGACTCCCTGACCACATTCTACTGGGTCTTCCCGATCGCCCATATGTTCGGCGCCGCTTGGGTGGGAGCGGCGGTGGCGACGCTCCAGGATCTGGTGCTCCCCCGGATGCGCGGCACAGCCGGTGCGACCTATATTCTGGGGACCACCATGGTCGGACTGGCGCTCGGCCCCTATTTCGCAGGCAAGATCGCCGACCTTGCCGACAGCCTCCGGATCGGCATCTTCGCGCTCTACCTGATCGTCCCGCTGACGCTGATCGGCCTGTGGTTCGGCGCCCGTCGGATCGCCGATCTCGAGGCAACCCGGGTCGAGCGGGCGCGCGCGGCCGGGGAGCCGATCTAACCCAGCACCCCGCAGGCGATCCGGGCTCCGCTCTTGCCGGAAGGATCGGTCCGGAAGTCGTCGGGCGAAGCGTGGATCACCACGGAGGCGCCGTCGCCGTCGATCAGCGACGTGGGCATCATCCCCGACAATCCGGCATTGGGGATCGTATATTCGAAGCTGCCGCGGCCGTCGGTCCCGACCATCAGATTGGGCAGGTCGCCCTTGTGCATCCCCTTGGGATTGTCCTTGCCGTGCATCTGGCCGGTCGGGTTCCAGTGCGGCCCGGCCGATTCGAAACCGGGCCCATCGCAGCGCCCGGTCGTGTGAAGATGGGCGCCATAAGCGCCCGCGCTCATCCCGACCGCCTCGATCCTCACCCTCAGGCTGTCGCCCGACGTTTCGGCGGTGGCCCGGGCGCGCACCCGGCCCTGGGCGTCGCGCAGGTCCGCACCGAGGCGCGGCGGTCCGATGGTCGATACCGCGGTCGGCGGTCCGACGTCGTCGGCCGTATTGCCGACATCCATAGTGTCGTCCGTCGCGCAGGCGGCCAGTGCGAGGGCCGAACAGCCCGGGATCAGCAGTCGAGCGAGCTTCATCCTCATTCTCCTTGGTTGAAGAGGTGAACGATCCCGCGCGGCAACGGTTGCCCGCTCATCCCCGCGGCGGCCGGCCGATCCCGAACCAGCGAAACCCGGCCTGCTCCACCTCCTCGGGAGGGTAGACGCTTCGCAGGTCGACGAACACGGGTCGGGACATGTCCCGGGCCAGCCGCTTGAGGTCCAGGGCGCGAAGCACGTCCCACTCGGTGACGAGGACCACCGCGTCCGCCCCGGCCGCCGCTCGATAGGGGCTGTCGAAGAATTCGACCTCCGGCATCATCGGCCGCGCCTGCTCGATCCCTTCGGGATCGTAGGCCCGAACGGTCGCGCCCGCCTCCTGGAGCGCCTCCACGATTCGAAGCGAGGGCGCGTCGCGCATGTCGTCCGTGTTTGGCTTGAAGGTCAGGCCGAGCAGTGCGACCGTCCGCCCCCGCGCGTCCCCGCCCAGCGCCTGGACGATCCTCTGCCCCATCGCGCGCTTGCGGGCCTCGTTCACCGTCACCACCGATTCGACGATCCGAAGCGGCGTATGATGGTCCTCGGCCGTCTTCAGAAGCGCGAGCGTGTCCTTGGGAAAGCAGGAGCCGCCGAAGCCGGGACCGGCATGGAGAAATTTAGAGCCGATCCGGTTGTCGAGGCCGATTCCCCGGGCGACGTCCTGCACGTCGGCGCCGACGGCCTCGCACAGGTCGGCAAGCTCGTTGATGAAGGTGATCTTGGTCGCCAGAAAGGCGTTGGCGGCATATTTGATCAGCTCGGCGGTGCGCCGGCCGGTGAACATGAGGGGCGCCTTGTTGAGATAGAGCGGCCGGTAGATTTCTCGCATCAGCTCCGCCGCTTCCTCCTGGTCGATGCCGACGACGATCCGGTCCGGCCGCTTGAAATCCTGGATCGCCGCGCCCTCCCGAAGGAACTCGGGATTGGACACCACCCAGGCCCGGGCGTCGGGCGCAGTCTCGCGAATGATCCGCTCCACTTCGTCGCCGGTGCCGACAGGGACGGTGGATTTGGTGACGACGACGGCCGGCCCTCGAAGCGCCCGGGCGATCTCTTCGGCCGCGCGGAAGACGTAGCTGAGATCGGCATGGCCGTCGCCCCGGCGGGACGGGGTCCCGACCGCGATGAACACGGCTTCGGCCCCCTCCACGCCTCTCCCGAGATCGGTGCTGAAGGCGAGCCGGCCGCCCCGGACGTTGCGCTCTACGAGGTCCTCGATCCCGGGCTCGAAGATCGGCATCGTCCCCCGGCTCAGGGCCTCGATCTTGGCTTCGTCCTTGTCGATGCAGACGACGTCGTGCCCGAAGTCGGAAAAGCAGGCGCCGGAGACCAGGCCCACATAGCCGGTACCGACCATCGCGATGCGCATCGGGGATCCTTGCAGGCCGGAGGGATTGATCGCTTAGCCCGCGCCAGCTCGATGCGACAAGCGTTTTGGCTGGCGACGAGGCCACCGCGCGCCCTTCCTCGTCACCCTGAACTCGTTTCAGGATCCAGCTCGCCGCTGGGCCGGATGTCAGGCTGCTGGACGAGCGCTAGCGCCCCGCCCCCCGGCGCCTCGGGCGCCAATTTCAAAGAGAAGGCGCGAAGGCACAACGTGGAGAGCCCCCTACTTCTAGGTCGTGGACTGCACCCCTTCGGTGAGACACGAAGCTTAGACACAGATTGTCGCGTCTTTCGCCACCGTCTCCGCCGCATGCGGCGGAGACGGTGGCAGTCC